>JBBSPE010000022.1:0-41771 GCA_038259155.1 Gemmatimonadales bacterium | reverse complement strand
GACCACCACCGTGGCCGTCGGCCAGATTTTCTTTGGCCAGTTCATCGATCACGACATCACACTCGACATCAGCAGCAGTTTCACGCGCCTCAATCAACCGGCAGAGACCGGCAACGTGCGCACGCCCACGCTCGATCTGGACTGCGTGTACGGTGACGGCCCCGAGGGCTCACCGTATCTCTACTGGCACGGCGTGTCCGGCGCAGAGGCGGCGTACAACGGGGTGAAGATGCTCACCGGTGCCGACTCTCCCTCGCCCTCGCCGCTCGCCCTGCAGGATCTGGCGCGCTCCGTGCACGGTCGGGCCACCATTGGCGATCCGCGCAACGACGAAAACCGCATCATTTCTCAGCTCCAGCTGGGCATGATCCGATTCCACAATCGCGTGGCCGAGCACCTGCATGCCGCGCACGGGCTCGGCGGCGAAGAACTCATGCACGAAGCGCGTCGCGTCACCACGTGGCACTACCAGTGGACGGTGGTGAACGACTTCCTGCGCCGCATCGTCGGCGACGTGCTGGTGTCCGACATTCTCGGCCGCGGACGGCGCGTGTATCGGCCCGAGGCCTGTCAGCATCCGGGCCACGGCGCCGAGCCGTACATCCCAGTGGAGTTCTCCGTGGCGGCGTATCGCTTTGGCCACTCAATGATTCCGCAGCGCATCCAGATTCAACCCGGCGCTTCGGCCTTCGAAGTGTTCGGTCCAACGCTCGGCCATGGCTTCTCGCCGCTCAGCGATCTCAACGCGGTGGTGCACTGGCCGCAGGTGCTCGATCTCTCCGACGGCACCGTCGATCGCGCCGACACCCTCGACACGCTCATGGCCAAGGACCTGCTCGACCTGCCGTTCGTGGGCGCTGGTGGCGTGAAGTCGTTGGCCACGCGCAACCTGCTGCGCGGGCAGGCTTTCCGCTTGCCGTCCGGCGAGGAGATCGCGCTCCAGTGCGGACGCGACCCGGCCGAAATCGGCGTGGTCACCGCGCGGGCGCAGTCAATGGCGGCCGCAGCCACACCGGCCGCTGACCTCTCGTCCGGAACCCCCTTCTGGCTGTACCTGCTGGCCGAGGCCGGCGAGATCGGGCGCGAGACGTCGCCCGGCGTCTTTCACAAGGGCGAGGGGTTGGGGCCCGTGGCCGGTCGCGTCGTGGCTGAAACGATCATTGGCCTGCTCGAGCTCGACACGCGCGCCTATCTGGGGAGCAATCGGTCGTGGTCGCCCACCGAAGGCGCCGATAAACTCGGTGCCGCTGGTGTGTCCAACCTGTTGCAGTTGCTGACGTTCTGACTCGGGCATCGACGACGCGGGCGTGTCAGCTCGCGTCGTCGTCGTCCTTGCCGCCAGGCCCGTTGAGTTTGTTGCGCAGTGTGCGCACGGAAATGCCGAGCATCTCGGCAGCCTTGGTGCGGTTGTTCTCCGTGGCGGTGAGCGCGTGCTGAATCAGAATGCGCTCGGCGTCCGCCACGTTGAGCGAGTCCAGCGCCACCATGCCAGCGCTCGTGCCGGTGGGCGGTACCGCAGCTGCGCTGCCGGCGGGGGTGGACAGGTTGGACGCGCCGCCATTGGGCGTGAGACGACCCGGCCGTGTGGAGGTGGCGCCGAGCGAATGGGCCAGGCCAAAACGCGTGCCTTCCAGGCAATGCGGCTGGATCATCGGGTCGGGCGTGAGGATCACGGCGCGCTCGATCACGTGTTGCAGTTCGCGCACGTTGCCCGGCCAGTTGTACGCCTGCAGCGCCTCGAGCGCTTCAGGGGCGAGGCCTTCGATTTTCTTGCCCAGATCGTGCGCCACTTTCATGGCGAAACGCAGGGCGAGCACCGGCACGTCGTCGCGTCGATCGCGCAGGGGCGGAATCTGGATCGGAATGGTGGACAGTCTATAGTAGAGGTCCTGCCGGAACGTGCCCGCCTCCACCTCTTCAGCCAGGTCGCGATTGGTGGTGGCGATGATGCGCACGTCCACCTTGATCGGGCTGGTGCCGCCCACCCGCTCGAACTCCTGCTCCTGCAGCACGCGCAGCAGCTTGGCCTGCAGGTCGAGGCGCATCTCGCTGATTTCGTCGAGCAGCAGCGTGCCGCGATGCGCGCGCTCAAAGGCGCCCTCCACTCGCTTGATCGCACCCGTGAAGGCGCCTTTTTCGTGTCCGAACAGCGAGCTTTCGATGAGGCCTTCGGGCAGCGCGGCGCAGTTGAGCTGAATGAAGGCGCGTTCGCGGCGGTCGCTCTGGTCGTGCAGCGCGCGGGCGAACAGCTCCTTGCCCGTGCCGGACTCGCCCTGCAGCAGCACCGTGGCCCGCGTGGGGGCCGCCATGGCCACCGTCTGCAGAATGCGGCGAATGGGCGGCGAGTCGCCGATGATCTGCCGCTCGTTCCGGTACTGGAGCACCTCTTTCCGGAGGGCCTCGTTCTCGCGGCGCAATCGCACGAACTCCAGCGCCTGGTCCACCGCCAGCTCCATTTGCTGAGGGCGAACGGGCTTGGTGATGTAGTCGATGGCGCCGGCTTTGATGGCGGCCACCGCGTGCTCGATGGACGCGTAGCCCGTGAGCATGATCAGCGGGATGTCATAGCCTTCCCGCGCGAGCATGGTCAGGAACTCGAGCCCCGTGAGGCCCGGCATCCGGTAATCGCTGATGATGAGGTCAATATCGCCGCGCGGCAATATTTGCAGCGCTTCGGGCACATTCCGGGCGCCGATCGCGGTGTGTCCCGCGCGCTCGAGGGTGTCCTGCAGTATCAGTCCGACGCTTGGTTCGTCATCAACGTACAGGATGGTGGCCATCTGACCGGGTCGAGGGCGAGAAGCAGGGCAGGGCGCTCGAGCTCAAGATCCGGTGCGCCACCACCGACACTGAAATAGACCTGCGCTGCGTGTGACGTGCAACCCTTGTTGGTGCAGGTTGCCGCGCCCGTGTTCGTCACTGACTTCGTCCCTGGTCACCAGTCGCCATGCGCGTCACCAACCAGATCGTCCTTCGGAACAGCATCACCAGCCTGCAGCGCAACCTGCAGGCCGTGGAAGGCTCGCGGGAGGACATTTCGTCCGGGCTCCGCCTGCGCAAGATGTCGCAGGATCCGACGGGCGGCTCTGAAGTGGTCCGCATCGGCAGCTCCCTCCGGGCCATCGAGCAGTATCGGCGCAACATCCGGATCGGCACCGCCAAGGTGGACGCCGAAGAGGGCGCGCTCAGCAGCCTCACGAATACGCTCGGTCGGTCCATGGAGCTGGCCATCAGTCAGGCCTCCAGCACGGCGACACCGGAAACGCGGCTGGTGGTCAAGGCCGAGGTGGATTCACTGATCGACTTTGCGGTGAGTCTGGCCAACACGCGAGTGGGCGACGAGTACATCTTTGCCGGTACGCGGGCGGGCGAGGCCCCGTTCAAGAACCCACCAACGGCCGGCGACTTCCGCGCGCTCACCGATAGCCTCGGGGCGCCGGTGGACCCGAGTGGCACGATCCCCATTGAGATCGGCGACAATCGGTTTGTGACGCCCAACCACACCGGCAAGGAAGCGTTCCTCGACACCGGGGTGCTGGCCAGCCTGCGTGAGTTGTCCGAGGCGCTCGGTGCCAACGACGTCACGGGTATCACCAACTCCATTGACAGCCTGCGCACCTCGGTGTCCGACGTGCAGACGCTTGTGGGCCGACAGGGTGCGCGGGCCAACGATCTGCTCAACGCCGAGTCCACGCTGGGCAATCTCGAGCTCACGCTCCAAGCCTTCCGCTCCGACCTGCGCGACACCGAGATCGACAAAGCGATGGTGGAGCTGGTCGGGCGACAAACGCTGTATCAGGCCGCCATGTCGGCCACCTCGCGAGTGCTTGGATTGAGCCTCGCCAACTATCTATGAGCGCTGGCTTCGACGGATCGAAGGCCATCGTCCCGCTACCTCGCCCCATGCCTGCCGTTGCATCCTCCAGTTCGACCCCTGCCGTGTCCATTGAACGCACGATCGAGTCCCGCGTCCTCGGCGACCTCATCATCCCGACCTCGAGCCTGTTCCAGTTTCCGGAGGGGATGCACGGGTTTGAGACGCACCGGGAGTTCGCGCTCGTGCCTGCCGCTCGCGACGGCTTCTGGTGGCTGCAGGCCACCGACGAGGCGCAGCTTGCCTTCCTGCTGGTGGACCCGTTTCGGGTGTCGCCGGGCTACGAGGTGGACCTTGGCGCCGGCGATATTCGCTTTCTCGGGTTGGACGGCCCGGACGCCGCGCTGGTGCTGACCGTGGTGACGCTGCCGGCGTCAGAAGGCGAGTCGGCCACCACCAACCTGCGCGGGCCGCTGGTGTTCAATGTGGCCGGTCAGCGTGCGCGGCAGGTGGTGAGTGCGGTGGACGGGCACGGGTTGCAGGAGCCGGTGGCGCTGGCGCCGTAGAGCCGACGGGATAGAATACGTGTCTATCCCCCACGCCACGAGGACCCGTGAAGCCCAGATTGTTGGCCAAGGCCGAGGAGCGCGTTTTCTCGCAGAACGGTGAAGATGGCATCCTCGACGCGATCTTTGAGATGATCGGCACCACGAATCGGTATTTCGTGGAGTTCGGTTGCGAGGATGCCACGCAGTGCAACGCGGCGTACCTGCTGCGCTCGGGATGGCGCGGGCTCTTCATGGACGGCGCGGGGACGTCCGGTAATCCGCTCGCCACCGTGCACGCGGAGTTCGTGACCGCCGAGAACGTGAATGCGCTCTTCGCCAAGTATGAGGTACCCGACGCGTTCGACCTGCTCAGCGTGGATGTGGACGGCAACGACTACCACATCTGGAAGGCGATCACCTACCGCCCGCGCGTGGTCGTCATTGAGTACAACGCCCACGTGGGTCCCGCGCACGCGCTCGTGATGCCGTACGACTCCGGGTTCGTGTGGAATGGGTCGGACTATTTTGGCGCGAGTCTGCGTGCGATGCGCGATCTCGGCGCCGCCAAGGGCTATTCTCTCGTCTACTGCGAGAGCTCGGGTGTGAATGCGTTCTTCGTGTCCAACGCGTGTCTGCCGCCTGGTTTCGAGGTGCCGCCCATCGAGTCGGTCTACCGCGCACCCAACTACGCGGGGCAGGGCCTTCGGCATCCGCCCGATTCCGCGGGGCGCCAGCTCGTCGCTGTCCCTGAGGCCTGAGGGTGGACTAGGCCACCGCGTCGACGATCGATTCGGCTGCGGCGGGGAAACGGATGACCAGATCGGGGAAGTGTCGGTGCGTTGCAATCGCGACCAGGTCGAGCGCGTGTTCCTGTCCGTGATCGTCCAGTTGCGCAAAGGTGGCGCCGTACTTGTCCCGATACGCAGCCAGCAGGGCCAAAAGGCGCGACTCGGCGTCGGCACCGAGCACCCAATGGAGATACTCGATCACAAGTACGGCAATGCGCCCACCCCGGATCATCGCCTCGAGTCCGAGCAGGACCTCGGGCTCCGCGCCCTCCACGTCCACTTTCACAAGGGCAAACGGGCCGCGCGCGTCGTGCACTGCCGGTGACTCCGCCTGCACCTCGATCTGGCGGAACTCGTCCGCGCCATAGCGCGCGAGATATTCGTCGCTCTTGGGGCGGATGGAGCCATTCCCACGGTATTTCGTGGTCCCCGTAAACTGCAGGGTGGCCTCGCCGGACCACGCGGCCTTCTGGACGACCGTCACTTGCGGCGCCAGGCAGTTCATGGTGACGTTGTCCCGCACGAACTCGGCCAGATCGGGCATTGCCTCGTAGGCGACCACGTGCCCCGTGGGCCCGACGGCCTGCGCCATGAGAATCGTGTGGGTGCCCACATTGGCACCAATGTCCATGGCGCGGTCGCCGGCGCGCAACGTGCGCAGGATAAAGCGCTGGAGCGAGAGCTCAAACGTGCCGTGCAGAACGAGCGCCGGGGTGATGGAGAGATCGTCGGCCGGGAGCAGCAGCGGCAGGTTCCAGCAGGTGCGCACGAGCATCCGGTTCTGGCCCACATACGTGCCGCACAGCTGAGGCGCGGCCGGAACGCTGACCGCGGGAGCCGGCGGAGTCGCGGCGGCATTGAGTGTGGCGCGCAGCGAGTGCAGCGCGGCAATCGCGTAGGCCTGTCCACGACTGTCTTCCATCGGGTCGCCCTGCGGCGCGAATGCCACCGCCCACTCCAGGTCCTGCACCGTCGAGGCGGCGATGATCGACAACCGAGCGGGAATCGGACGCCCATCCCTCAGGATCTCCAGAAACTCCAGCAGATCGTCCCGAATGGACGGCGAGAGCTCCCCGAGCACCGCCACGGTACAGGTGACCGGATCCGTGGCTCGGAACAGCTGCGCGTGCGTCACGAGAAGCGGCGCCGACGCGGCGGGCTGACGGGGGTCGACCACCACGAGGACATGGTGATCGTGGGCATCGAGGGATCGGGGAGACGTGTTGGAGAGCATGCACTGGTTCGTGTGGGGGAGAGCAGGCCGAGGTAGGGCCCAGCAGGCAGAGATAGCAAGGAACATGCCGTGCAATCGCCTAGGGAGATGCCGCAATGCGGCACAATTCGCCGATCGGATCGCGGGCACATGAGGGAAAAAACTGCCGCTTTGCTTCGCTGGTGCGCGCGAAGACGAGCGCGTGCGTGGGGGCCGCACATGGCACGGAACCTGCTTTCCAACCGGCCAGATCCCTGTCACTCTCAACGAAGCAACTGCACTCAGATGCCCACCGAAACCACCTGCTCCCCGACTGCCACGCCGGAGTCGATTCCCAGCGCCCAGCTGCGGCCTGACGGAATCACCGCTCGCTTCGCCATCGCGCCTTGGGGTGATCGCTTCGATTGGCAGGCGCTCGCGGTCGCGGAAAGCCGCGCTGGCGTGGACGCGTCGATCCGTCTCTTTCTCGACGAGCAGCTCGAGAGCGGCGACGTGGTACTCGACTTGTCGCCAGGCGCGGGATTCGTGACGCTTGCCGCGGCGACGGCGGACAGCGAGCCGCACGTCATGGCGCTGCTGGAGGACGAGGCACAGGATGCGGCGCTGCGTGAGGCGGTCGATGCGGCCGGTGCCTTCGTGGAACAGATTCTGGCGACTGAAACCTCCGCGGTCGCGCTGCTGGGTCTGGCGCAGGAACGCCTGCTCGGCGGGGCGCGACTGTTCATCCACGCGTCGCCCGTACACGTTGCGCAGTGGCTGCCGTCATTCGCGCCGCTGGCAGACGCCGGGGCAATCGTTGCGTGGTTGATGAGCGGTGATGACAGCGCGGACAGCCGCGTGCTCGCGAGTGCATCGCTGCGCGCGCACGGATTCCTCCCGCATGTGCTGGCCGAACTTGACGGCGATGCCCAGCTCTTTCCTGCCGAGCCCACCGACGCTGAGTGCATCGCGTTGCACCAGTCAGTGTTCGGCGGTGAGTCGGGGAACGAGGCGGGCGCCTCACACATGGTGCCAGCGGGAGGCGTTCCAGAAGCCAACCCTGTGGTGGTCGCACCCGACGTACCGTTCCGCGCCGACGTGAGCACGCGCGTCACCGGACTGCACTTGATTGCGCCATTTTGTCGCACAGGATACGGCATCACAGGCGCCCACCTGCTGCGCGCCCTGATGGCGCGTGGCGCCCGCGTCTCGCTCTTTCCGTTGGGTGCGGTCGATGCGAGCGTCCTGCCCTTCGAGGGTATCGAAGATGCACTCAGCGGTCAGGACGCATTTGATCCGTCATGGCCGAGCGTGCGCCTGTCGCAGCAGTTCGACCTGGCACTGCATGTCGGGCGCGGTCCCCGCATTGGATTCCCCATCTTCGAACTGACCCGCTTCACAGCGCGTGAACGCCATCATCTATTGGCACAAGATCGCCTGTTGGTCTGCAGTGAATGGGCACGGGGCGTGCTGCTCGAGAACGGCGTGTCCCGGATCCCGATTCACGTCGTTCCGCTCGGCGTGGATCGCAGCGTATTTCACGAGCGCCTCGATGCGGGTCGTCCCAGCGGGGAGACCGTGTTCCTGCAAGTGGGCAAGCTGGAGGCGCGCAAGGGACAGCTCGAGCTCCTTCGTGCGTTCGAAGCAGCGTTCAACCCCCGAGATCCGGTGCGTCTGGTGCTGGCGTGCCACAATCCCTTCATGCAGGCCGACGCATTCCGGCGGGCAATGGCTCCGTTCCGGAATTCACCGATGGCAAAGCGCATTACGCTGCACGCGCGGCCGTTCGCGACGCATCGCGAGATCGCCGCACTCATGGCAACGGCCGATTGCGGCGTCTTTCTGTCGCGAGGCGAAGGCTGGAACCTTGAGGCACTCGAGATGCTGAGTGTGGGACGGACGGTCGTGGCCACGGATTACAGTGCACACACCGAGTTCCTCACGGATCGGAACGCGCGTCTGGTGCGCGTGGATGGCCTCGAGGTGGTGCCGGGTGCGGCGTCGGACGCCTGCTGGGCCGCGTGGGGAGACGCCCAGCACGAGCAGACGGTCGCCACTTTGCGCGCCGTACACGCCGAGCGCCTGTCCGGATCGCTTTCGTGCAACGACGCGGGCATTGAAACGGCGAAGCATTTCTCCTGGGACAACACGGCAGACACGCTGCTGGATGCGTTGTCTACCGGCTGAGTGTGGCGCTGGATCGCGCTGATGCGCGGGCCAGCGCCGAGCGCCACGCCGCCGGGGCGAGTGACGCCAGTACTATACGCTCACTGTCCTCGGCCGCTCGCGCAAGCAGTTCGTCCTGTACGGCGACCACCACATCGCATCGCGCGATGAGCGACTGACGGACCTCCGTCGTGAGCACATCGGGAACAAGTACGACGTCGGCCGCCGCTCCCTCGATCTGTCCAGCCATTCGCATTGCGTTGGCAACAAGCGCGCCCACGCTCTCGGCGCCGACACCCTGCACAGGATCGAGGCACAGCACCAGCGTCACATCATCGCGCACGTCAAACGCCCGAATGAACGCCTGCACGATGCCTTCGCCGGTTCCATCATGCCAGTCCACCATCGCGAGGAACGTTGTCCGGCGCGCCTCGGCAAGCGTGAAGGGCAGGGTCGTCGGCCTGGTCACCAGTTCCACGTGGCGACGCGTCAGGGCCCGGCATTGCGTTACAAGTCGATCGAACACTGCAGCCGCGCACTGTTCGTCGGTTGGGAGCGAAGGGTCCGAATCAACTGCTTCCCGGTTCGGCTGCGCTGCCATTGGTACTGCCGCTGTTGCGAGCGCGGTCCGCCACGCCGTCACAGCAGCCATGCCGGTCAGCTGCTCGGGTACGCACCAATCGGAAGCGGGGTCTGAGGAGATCAGTGTTCGGTGTGTCGCCTGCGCCAAGCGGACAATGGGGAGTGTGCGCGGGGTCGGGAACGGATCCAGCACGACATCGGCTGTCCGCACGAGTGCGGCGAGGTCATCGGTTGCGAGACGGTCGCGCTTGATCTGGATTGGCGCACCCAGGAGCAGACGGCCGGTGCCCAACAGTGCGAGCAGCCGCTCGTGCCACGCGTGCACCGCCGGCTCCTGCGTTTCCGGGGCGTACAACAGCAGCAGCGCCGAGCGCGACCTGTCGAACGTTCGTTGCCACGTGCGAAGAATGAGGTCGATCCGATCGGCCTGCTCGACGTCGAGCGCTGGCAACAGGAACACGGTGTCCGCGCGTCGCGGCAGCGGAAGTCGCGGACCGTTCGCCGTCACGTGCGGCGGCGCGCTCGGCACTGGCGTGAGCCAGATGCGGTCGGGGGTCACTCCCACTTCAAGCAGCGCGATCCGCGCCTCTTCGGTGGGAACCCAGACCTCGTCGGCGTGATCCCGGAGCGTGCGCACCAACGCGGGCGGCACGCGACGGCTCACAACGTCTCCGGTGTGGACCGCCCAATGGCTGCAGCGCGGTCGCGTCAGCGGCCACGGTTGGGTTGCGTCCAGCCAGCTGAGCGCGATGTCCATGGCGTCGAGCGCGGATGTGTTGCTCGCCATCGCACGCCACGCGGTGTGGGTGACGGTGGAGTTGGACGGCCGTCGGGTGCCGCTGGAGCGCGTGCGCACGGCTACGGCGCCGCGCCACTGCGAGAGCAGATGGCCCATCACACGATCCAACGGGGTCTCACCGCAACGCGCGTCGAACAGCAAGGCATCCACGAGCAGGCCAGGGCCGCTGGTAGACGCTCGCGGCACATGCACCAGCGCGTCCCGGTCGCGTACTTCCTGCAAACGCTCAGTGATTGCGTTTGCTGCTCGGCTCCACGGCCACTGCTCCACCATGTCCGACCGCGCGCGCGCACCCAGTGCCCGCCGCCCCTCCGGATCTTCGTGCGCGCGTCGCAGCAGCGTGGTCAGGTGCGCTGCGCTCGGCGCGGCCCAACGCTGCTCGCGGTAGCTCGCGATCTCAATCCCGTCGGCGGGTTCGGTGCCATCGATGTCCAGCAGCAGACTGTTCCCATCGTTCATGAACTCAAGATGTGCGCTCCACCGTGTGGCGACCACGGGCACGCCGCTGGCCATCGCTTCCATGAAGGGTCGCCCCCAGCCCTCACCGCGGGTTGGCGCGACCAGCACGTCTGCGATGCGATACAGTGCGGGCATCTGTGCGGCCGGCACAGTCTTGCCCAGCACCACGATTGGTGCGACATCGCGCCGAGTTCTGCCGCAGGCCTCGGCGAGAAACGTGTCGATCCGGGCGTTGATCACCGCCTCGTTGTCGAGCCCGGAGGACCCGCTCACCGGGTACGTGCGAAGCACCAGCGTCACGTCAGCGTCCGGTGCAAAGGCATCAGCCCACGCTTTCAGGAGCACGTCCCAGCCCTTGCCGCGACGCCACTCAAATACGGAGAGAAAAATGGTACCGCGCAGACCGGCCACGGGCATCGGACGCACGTCCGGCCGGAAGACCGTGCTGTCGATCCCGCCCGGCACGCGCACAATCGGCACATGCACACCCGCGCGACGAAAGGTCTCCGTGTTGAACTGGCTTGGAAGCCAGAGTTCGTCCATCTGGTTGCAGTATCCCACCCACGACGCTGGAACGGAGTCCGTCTCGAACATGGTGCGGCCCACGAGATGCACGTCGCCGGCCATATGGACAAAGCCGTCGGCGGTGTGGTGCTGCACGAGGACCTGCCGCTCCGGCAACGCTCGCGCGATCTGTCGATCGAGCATCGATCGCTCGGTGCCGAGGAGCCCCTCGCGAAAGCCAGCGACGTGGCGCCGGAGGGGGCGCAACGTGACGGGCACTCCCCGTTGTTCGAGCGCGCACAGCATGCCGCGGCCTTCGTCGGCATAGCCGCTGGGGTCGAAAACGGGTCCGCACCACACAAGACCCTGAGACGTTTGGATTGCAGCGGACATGGCACGAGCTCGTGGAGGAGGGGACGACTTCCTGCACAGATGGCAAAAAACGTGCCTTGTCTGATTCTCTCTAAAGTGTTCTACCGTAATAGTTTAGTGAGAATCGAATTCACTGGTCCGCGCCAGTCACCCGGACGAATCTGCCGAGCCAGGGTATGGCCGGGATACCAGGGCGTGTTTGATCCGCCCACCCCCCAGCGCCAATCTGGCACTTTCTGCAGCAATACCCACGCGGGCACCCCCATCGCGCCGGCCAAGTGCACGATGCCGGTATCCGTGGACACCAGCCCATCTATATGCGTGAGGACGGACGCGGTCATGGCCCAGTCGGTCAGCGCCACCCGCGGTGCCACGCCCGGTAGTGTGAGCGCGCCCGCCTCGCCCTGCTGGAGCACGATCCACTGCACCTCCGCGGCGGCCACGAGTTCCGGCAGCATCGCGGGCGGCAGATCACGCGTGATGGCCTGCGTGAAATGGGGATTGCCGGCCCACACAAGCCCGATGCGCGGGCGACCGTCACGTGGGGGTAGCGCCGGCGGCTCGCCACCGCTCGCGTGCAGGTAGGGCACGGCGTCACCGGCCACGTGGCCCCCCACTTCCAGCACGTGCGGCAACGAGAGCAGCGGGACATACACGTCGGTTTCAACTGCCGTGCCCCGTTCCACAACGTCGTAGCCGTTGCCGCGCAGCAGCGAGAGCAGCGCGGCGTGGCACTCGATCACCACGCGCCCCGCGCCGCGCTCGACAATACCCGGCACGAATCGCAGAAACTGCAGGAAGTCGCCGATCCCCTGTTCGGCGAGCACCAGAACGGAGCGACCGTCCAGTGGCTCGCCGGTCCAGGCGAGCGCCGCTCCAGCTGGCACCGGCAGCGGACGGTGCTCGAACAAGCGCCAACCCTCGCGGCTCGGTCCCTTGAGCAACGTTGTATACGCCCGCTGCAGCCGAGTGGGCGCGTGTCCCGGACGCCACTGCTCGGCCTTCTCCAGCCACTTGAGCGCGCCGAGCAGGTCACCCAGGTCGTGCCGCACCTGCGCGGCGGTGAGCGCGATCGACGCCTGTCGGGGCGCCAACTCGAGCGCGCGCTTCACGAGCGGCCACGCGGCGGTGGGGTCGCCGCCGGCACGCTTGGCCGCGGCCAGCGCCGATAACGCCGCCGGATCGCTTGGCCGCCGGCTCGTCACGAACAGGAAGCACTCGGCCGCCTCAAGCGCGGCCCCACATTCGAGCAGCGCCGCGCCCAGCGCGTGCGCAACGTGGACGTCGGTCCAGTCTCCCGTGCGAAACGCCTGCTCCAGTACCGCACGCCGGCTGCCGAGACTATCGCGCAGCCGGTACACGTTGGCGAGGGCGAGGGCGATGCCGACATCCAGAGGTGCGATGTCGCTGGCGCGGCCAAAGGCCACCTCGGCGCCCGCCCAGTCGCCCGCCTCGAGCGCCGCTTCGCCGTCCGCGAGCGCCTGCAGGAGGCCTGCGCTCATGGAAAGACGGCCCGGAATTGCGGCGCAGGACCGGTGAAATCACCGGTTTCAACAGCCCACGTGACGATGTGTTCCACCCTCGTGAGGGAGCGCAAAATCATTGCTAAAAAACGCTCAAGTTCTGGGCGGGTGCGTCGACAATGATACTTGACCGCGATCCAATCCCGGATCCGGACGAGGCACGGATGCCTCAATCGACCATCACGGAGGATAGTCCCCATGAAGATCAACACGAATGTCGGCGCTCTCGGCGCCTCGCGTAACCTGTTCCTGAACAACATGGCCACTGAGAGCAGCATGCGTAAGCTGAGCTCGGGTCTGCGCATCAGCCGTGCGGCTGACGACGCAGCAGGTCTGTCGATCGCGAACAAGCTGCGCACGCAGAGCCGCTCGCTCGTGCAGGCGTCGAACAACGCCCAGCAGGGCAACGCGATGCTGCAGATCGCGGAAGGTGCGGCGCAGACGGTGCAGCGCATCCTCGAGCGTCAGAAGGAACTGATCGTGCAGCGTGACTCCACGGCCAACAACGGCACGGTGTCCGCGACGCTTTCGGCCGAAATCACGACGCTGTCCACGGAAGCCACGCGCATCCAGAACACGGCCAACTTCCAGGGCTCGTCGGTGTTCGGCAGCCTGGCGTTCCAGGTGCTTGACTCGACCACGAACGGCACGGTGACGGTGAACGCCGCGATGACGAACACCGCCCTCACGGGTTCATCCACGCTCGCGAATGCCGATACGGCGCTTGATGCCGTGAACGCAACGCTGGCGCAGATCGGTGCCGGTCAGAACAGCCTCGACTACACGGTTGAGAACCTGAAGAACGCCATCGTGAACGTTCGCGCTGCGGAGTCGTCGATCCGTGACGTGGACATGGCGGAAGAGATGGCGCAGTACACGAAGAGCAACGTGCTGACCCAGGCGGCCACGGCGATGCTCGCGCAGGCCAATCAGTCCAGTCAGGGTGTGCTGTCGCTGCTCCGCTAAACCGGGCGGCAGTAACCGAATGACAAGCCCCGGGGCCGGCGCTACGCCGGTCTCGGGGTTATGGCCTAACCAGAGGATGTCGCCATGACGACCCCAAGTGTGAATTTCAGTGGCCTGGCCAGCGGCGTGCAGTGGAACGACTTGGTCGATTCCATCAGCGCCGCTGATGAAGCGCGGATCCTGACGCCCGTCACCCGGAAGCTCGATGAGCGCACCGCGCAACGCGAGGCCTGGGTCAAGTTCCAGAAGATGGTGGATACGCTCAACGATTCGGCGCGCGCCCTGCGCACCGCAGGGTTTGGTGGCTTTGTGGCCACCGCACCCGAGAGCGCGCTCACGGGGCGTACCCTGTTCGGCGCTGCCGCCTCGAGCCTCGCCACCGCCGGCCGCTATCGCACGGAAGTCGTGCAGCTCGCCGAGACGGCCAAGCTGGGTGGCAAGACGGTGGCGGACCGCACCGCCGCGTTGAACGTCACCGGCGACTTTGCGATCAACGGTACGAGCATCAGCGTGAGCGCCACCGATTCACTGGAGGCGATCCGCAACAGCATCAACGCCGCCAACACGGGCGCCACGCCCACGGGCGTCTCGGCCAGCATCATCAATGACGGCGCCACCGGCGGACGTCTGGTGCTCACGCGCGGGACCTCCGGCTCGGACGGCATCACGCTGACCGACGGCACCGGCGGCATTGCGCGCGAGCTCGGCTTCGTGGACTCCCGCACGCGAACCATCTCCTCCGCCACCGACGCGATTGCCGCAGCGCTTGGCATCGCGGTGTATCCGCCACCGTCGTCCATTCGTGTGGGCGACCAGCTCATCACGGTGGACCTGGGCACGGACTCAATTGCGTCAATCGTGGCCAAGATCGCCGCCGCCGGCGGCCAGTCCTCGGTGGAGGAGATCGAATACGGCGACGAAACGCGTTTCCAGCTGGTGGCCGACGGCAACGTGCAGGCCGATCCCAACGACGCCAATAGCCAGGCTGTCATCGACGCCCTGGGTTTTGGCGCCGGCAAGAGCGGTACGGTGCGGCAGGTCGTCAAGTCCGGTGCGCTCACGGACGCCGCAGACGCGGTCGCCACCACGACCACCGCGCTCGCCGGGCTCAAGCTCAACGGCACCGATGTCGGTCTCGCCGACGGCGACGCGATCAACATTCGCGGCCTGCGCGGCGACGGGACCGCGGTCACGATCGGCATCAAGGTGGACCCGGGTGAGACCATCCAGGATCTGCTTGACAAGATCAACGACGCAACCGGCGGATTTGGTGCGGGTACACGGCCGGCGACGGCCACGCTGGGCACCGACGGCAGCATTCGATTGGCCGACGACACCGGTGGCGCCTCACGGCTCTCGTTCTCCATGGAGATCGTGCGGGCCGATGGCAGCGCGGGTTCACTCGGCGCCTCAACGGTGGACACCGCCGGTCGATCGCGCGAGCTGCAGCAGGGCCGCGACGCGATCATTCGCGTGGACGGCAGCGAGTTCGTGCGCAGCACGAACACCATCACGGACGCCATCCCGAACGTCACCCTGTCCCTCACGGCGGCCGAGGTGGGCACGACGGTGGATCTGGACATCTCGCGTGACGCGGACGGAGCCACTGCGACGGCGAAGAAACTCGTGGATGCCTACAACGAGATTCGCACGTTCTTCGACGAACAGCGGCAGCTGGACGCGCCGCTGTACGGCGACACGCTGTTTCGTGGTGTGGTGAACAGCTTCACGGCCGCGCTGCGCACCGAAGTGGCGACCAACGACACGTTCACCCGACCCACACTGGTGGGTATGGTGCTCGATCGCAACGGGGTGCTCACGTTCAACGAGTCCGTGTTCAAGGAGGCCCTCAACTCCAAGCCTGCAGAGATCGAGGCGCTGTTCGGCTTCACGGGTGTTGGCGGGGCCTTCGTCACCGCCACGGACAATGCCACCTCGTTTGGCACGGGCACGATCAGCAATCAGCTGCGCACGATCGACGACGACAGCGCGCGGCTGCGCACGCGTGAGGAAGAGGCCCGTACCCGGCTCGCCGATCGGCGTGCGGCACTTGTCGCCCAGTTCACGCAGATGGAGGCGGCACTGAGCCGACTCAACTCGCAGGGCACGGCGCTGTCGGGACTGACGGCGTCACTTCAGAACAACCGATGATGCTGCCGATACTCTCGGCTGACCGCCGAAACATCTCGATTGCATCTTCAGCCAGGAACCTCATGTCGTACTCGAGTCAGGCCGCAAACTATCGCGAGCTGGAAGTGCTGAGTGCCTCGCCAGATCGGCTCGTGCTCATGTTGTTCGATCATCTCGTCGTGCAGCTGGAGCGGGCCCGCATCGGTGTCGATCGTCAGGACATCGTACTCCAGGTGACGGCCACCACGAAGGCGCAGAACATCGTGGGCGAGTTGCTCGCCACCCTCGACTTCGAAAAGGGCGGGGAGATCGCGGAGCAGCTCGCCGATCTGTACCAGTTCATGCTGGTGGAGCTGCTGGATGTCGGGCGTCGCAAGGACACCGCGATGCTCAGCCGGCTCGCCGGCATTGCCACCACGCTGCGCGATGGCTTCGCCGGTGCGGTGGAGCAGTTGCAGGCGCTCAGGCTGTCGGCGTAGGCGATCATGAACGCAACGCAGAGGGGCTGGATGTCACTCGTTGACGAGTTCCAGGCACTGGGGCAGGACGCACACGCGGCCGCCGATGTGACTGCCGATGTGACAGCCGACGCCAATTCAGAACGTCTTGTGGCCGTGCTGGCGGAGCGCGATGCGCTGCTGACCCAACTCGCGCTCGTGCTGGCCGATCAGCCGGCTGGCGAGCGCGAGCGGGCTGCCGCGGCGCTGACCGGCGCCACCGTGTCCACAGCCGAACTGATCACCAAGGTGGCCGAGCGCACCGACGCCCTCCGGCGCGAGCTGCGCGAGCTGGGCCGAGGGGAACGGGCGCACTCGGCCTACGTGACACAGGCCGTCACCACGGGACACGTCAATGCCAGACGCTGACGCGCGCGCGCCGTTGCCGGGCGCGATCCCGATCCGGCCCGAAGGTGAGCCGCACCTGACCTTCCAGGCGCTGCTCTCCGACACCCTGCACGAGATGGACGCCGACGAGACAGCCGGTACGCCTGAGCCCGACGCTGCCGCCACGCTGTGCGACGACGCCGTCGCCGCGCTGCGGTCCGGCAACGCCGCACCCTTCGTGCGCCCGTTTCACCACACATACCTCACGCCAATGAGCTCGCCGGCGTTCCTTCCCCGTCCCACCCGCCTCGACATCCGATCCTGACCCGCTCGCGATCCACTCCCCGGATCGCAGGCGCGGCAAGCCGGTCATCCCGACCGACTCAAGTTCGTCGGCTCACCTGCCGATAGTCTAAATCGGAGGAGGAAACCAACCATGAAAATCTTCGGAAGCTACGACCACATTCGTCCTGATCGACCGGTCAATCCGGTGGCCCCGACGAATACACAAGGCCAGGCCGCAACCACCCCGGTTGCCCCGGTTCCCAAAGCCGACTCGGTGCAGTTCTCCGAGTCAGGCAAGACCATGGCCCGCAAGCTCCAGTCGGAACAGCGCGACGCGCTCGATCCCGAGCGCACAGCCGAGCTGCGTCGCAAGGTGCTGACGGGCGCCTACAACACCCTTGATGTCGTGGACCAGGTCGCGCGCCGCATTCTGCAGCGCGGCGATCTCTGATCCCCGCATCGCTCACTGACTGTTTCCCCATCGGAGATCTGGTGTCATGAAGTTTCTCGTTGTCGATGATTCCGCGACCATGCGGCGCATTGTGGTGAACTCACTGCAGCGCATCGGCTACACCGAAACGGTGGAAGCCGGTGACGGTCAGGAGGCGCTCGATCGATTCGACGCGTCAGTGAAGTTCGTGATCACGGACTGGAACATGCCCAACATGAGCGGGACGGACTTTACCCGTGCCCTGCGCGCGCGTCCCGATGGCGCGCGTGTGCCGGTGCTCATGGTCACGGCCCGCAGCGTGAAGGAAGATATCCTCACGGCGATGGAAGCCGGCGTCAACAACTACATCGTCAAGCCATTCACCCCGCAAGTGCTCAAGGAGAAGATCGACGCCCTCCTGCCAGCCGTTGCGGCCTGAGGGAGCGACGATCCATGAGCACCCAACGTGCCCAGGAAGTGCTGTACGAATCCGAGGCGGCGCTGCGTCTGGTTGACCGCGGACTCGACGGTCTTCGCGACGAGGCGCCTGATCAGGACATCACGCCACCGACCCTGTCGGTTGGAGGAGGACTTTCGGAGTTGCCGGCCATTCTCGAACGCGCCAACGCGCAGATCCTCGGGGTGCTCTCGCGCTTGCGCGAAACACGCGCCGCGATCGAATCCACCACGCTCGACAAGCTCGCGTCCACACACGAAAAGATCCGCGAAGTCACCTCGGCCACCGAGGACGCGGCGATCAACATCATGGACGCCTGCGATCGTGCCACGCAGATGGTCGATGAACTCGACACCATCGACGGGGAGCCGGCACCGGATCGCGAACGCGCCCGGGACGTCCGCGGCACGCTCCGCGACGAGCTGTTCCTCATGATGGGTGCGCTGCAGTTCCAGGACATCACGTCGCAGCAGCTGGCACACGCCTCGGCGGTGCTGGTGGAGATGGAGGTGCGGCTCATCGACATTGCCCAACTCTTCGACGCCAAGGTGGACTTCAGCGAGCAGCAGAAGCGCGTGGTGTCGTCCGCGCCGGGCGAGCAGACGTACGATCCGAACGCCACCACCCGCGACTCGGAGTCGCGCCAGGCGCTGGCCGACGAAATCTTCACCACGGTTCGCAGTACGGCAGCCTGAGTGCTCTCGCACGCTCGCGTGCGTTTGACAGCGCGGCACGCTCACGGGGCGGCTTCCAACACGGAAGTCGCCCCGCGTGCGTTGGCGAAAGTCAGCGCTCAACTCTGGTGCGCGCGCAGCCGACACTGCAAACCAACACCGCTTGATGCCGAACCGGGGTCCCCGGGTGCAGGCCGACGGTTGACCCTTACGCGACGCACGCCTCGTGTCCCAACTCACGCTTGACGACGCGGTCACGCTCCTGCTTCAGCTGGATGCGACGGACCTGGTGGACTTGGCTCGAC
This sequence comes from Gemmatimonadales bacterium, assembly GCA_038259155.1. Classification (GTDB taxonomy): domain Bacteria; phylum Gemmatimonadota; class Gemmatimonadetes; order Gemmatimonadales; family Gemmatimonadaceae; genus JAABRT01. The sequence goes on along the minus strand of JBBSPE010000022.1, from coordinate 22,953 downwards.
TGCGCGACGCCCTCACGTCGCTGGTCTTCGACAGTGGGGTGCCGCTGCCGGCACAGCCGCACGTGGCCCGCGCCGCACGCCTGCTTGGCGGACTTGTGGATCAATCGGCAGCAGACCCGAACGCGACCTTCACCGATGTGAGCCGCGCGCTCGAAAACGCCATGGCGACAATTGACGCGCAGCCCGCGCTGCCGGCTCCGGCTGCCGCGACCCGCCGGAAGGCCACGCCAAAAGCAACCCGCGTTGTCGAGCCCGAGCCGGTTGTGCTGCCCACCGCTGCACCCGCGGCGTCCCTGCAGGTGCCCGAGCCACTCGCGGAAGCGGTGGCGTTCGACCCGGCCATTGATGTACTGCCGGGCGACACCGACATGGACCTGCTGGGTGACTTCCTGGCCGAGAGCATGGACTGCCTGACCCACGCCGAAGCGAGTCTGCTCGAACTGGAGGCCAATCCGGCGCACGAGGAGGCCGTGAACACGGTGTTCCGCGCGTTTCACACGGTGAAGGGCACGTCGGCGTTCCTCGGCCTTACGCGCGTCGCGGCATTTGCCCACGAGGCAGAATCGCTGCTCAGTCGGGTACGGGACCAGGAAATCGCCTACACCCTGGCCTGCGCCGAGTTGTCGCTCGCGTCGAGCGACATGCTGCGTGCGCTGCTCACGGTCGTGCAGGAAGGGGCCGCGGGATCAGGCGTGCTGCCGTTGCCCGAGGGATATGGTGAACTGCTGCACGCGCTCGCGACGTACGATCCAGCTCGCGAGACGGTCGTGGCCCGACCGACCGCGCATGTTGCGAACGTCGCTGCTGTCACGGCCACGACCACGTCCGCTGCTGCTGTCCCTGTCTCGCCCGCATCCCAGCGGCCCGCGCCGGTGCGCGCCAGAGCGGATTCACCAACGGCCGAAGCGGTCAATCGTCGCCGCTCCGATCCGGGAGCCGACGCGACCATTCGCGTGCGCACCGATCGCCTGGATCGTCTCATCGACATGGTCGGCGAACTCGTGATCGCCCAGACGATGATTGCTGGCGACGATGAACTCGATCGCACCCGCCAGCACGAACTCACCCGCAAGGTGGTGCACGCCGGCAAGATCGTGCGCGAGTTGCAGGATCTGTCCATGTCCATGCGCATGATCGAGCTGCGCCCGACACTCCAGAAGCTCACGCGTGTGGTACGCGACACCGCCATGAAGGCGGGCAAGGAAGTCGTGTTCTCCACCACCGGCGACGATGTCGAGATCGATCGGCATCTCGCGGACCGCCTGGGTGACCCGCTCGTCCACATGGTGCGCAACGCGGTTGATCATGGCGTGGAAGGCCCCGACGAGCGCGAGCGCGCCGGCAAGCCCCGCACGGGCACCGTTCGACTCAACGCCTATCACGCGTCCGGCAACGTGGTCGTGGAACTCGTGGACGACGGCCGCGGGTTGCATCGCGACAAGATCGTTGCCAAGGCCATTGAGCGCGGTTTGATCGAATCCGACAAGGGCATGACCGACAGCGACGTGTTCAACCTGATCTTCGCGCCCGGCTTCTCCACCGCCGAGAAGGTGACGGACATCTCCGGACGCGGCGTCGGCATGGATGTGGTGCGCCGCAACCTCGAGGCCATCCGCGGCCGCATTGACATCACGTCAGCGCCCGGCAAGGGCACCACGTTTGCGATTCGTCTGCCGCTCACCCTCGCGGTGACCGATGGCATGCTCGTCCGCGTGGGTGAGGAGCGATTCGTCGTGCCCACCACGCACATTCACATGAGCTTCCGACCTGAGCCGTCCATGCTCTCCACGATCGTGGGGCGCGGCGAGGTCGTGCTGCTGCGCGGCGAGCTCATGCCGATCGCGCGGCTGCACGCCCTCTTTGGCGTGCCGAACGCGGTCCAGAGCCCGATGGAAGGCCTGCTCATGATCGTGGGCGACGCAGAACGCCGCACGGCGCTGCTGGTGGACGAACTGCTCGGCCAGCAGCAGGTCGTGGCCAAGACCCTGGGCGGATCGCTCGGCAAGGTGCCGGGCGTGAGCGGCGGCGCGATTCTGGGCGATGGTCGGGTGGGACTCATTCTCGACGTCACCGAAACCGTCGCGCTCGCGCAGGGGCACGAGCCCGCCGGCGTGCGCCACGGCGCCGAACGCGCACGCGCGAGCGTCGCTGCCTGATCGCACCATGCACCGCTGACGGCGGCGTTTCGACTCAACTCGCCGGGTCGCCGCGCCGATATCAGGAACATACAGTTCTCCGATGGCCGCGGCAGTCGCCCCGGTCGCACCGTTGACCACCATCGTACACGCCATGACCACCGCAGCGCCCGACACCGCGATCGCCGATTCCCGCGCCGGCAAGTACCTGACCTTCTTCCTCGGCGACGAGGAGTACGGATTGGAGATCCTGAAGGTGAGCGAAATCATCGGCATGCAGCCGATCACGCGGGTGCCGCGCGTGCCCGCCTTCGTGCGCGGCGTCATCAACCTCCGCGGCAAGGTCATTCCGATCACCGATCTGCGTGCCAAGTTCGACATGGTGATCGAGGAAGGCCGGGACGCCTGCATCATCGTGGTGCAGATGAATGGCGTCCAGACCGGCGTCGTGGTGGACCGGGTGAGTGAAGTCGTGGCCATCGCTGCCGGCGACGTGGAGGACGCACCGTCCTTCGGCGCGGGCATCCGCACCGAATTCCTGCTGGGCATCGGCAAGGCGGCGGGTCGTGTGAAGCTGCTCGTGGACATTGACAAGGTGCTCGAGGCGTCCGAGCTCGCCGCCATCGAGTCGGCGGTCGGCAGTGTTTCCTGACACCACGCAGCACTGAGGGCGACGCATGACCATCGCCAGCCCCGCACGCGGACTGCTTGGCGACGCCACGCTCTCGCCGGCGCACTTTCGCACGATCATCGAGTTGCTCCACGCGCACTGCGGCATCCGCATGCGCGAGGGCAAGGAGGGACTCGTGCGTGCGCGTCTCACGAAGCGCCTGCGCGCCGTCGGCGCCGCCGACTTTGACGCCTACCTCGCGCTCGTGCAGGGTGACCCGCAGCAGCGCGAATTCCGCGAGATGGTGGATGTGCTCACCACGAACAAGACCAGCTTCTTTCGCGAACAGGCGCACTTCGAGTTCCTGCAGGATACCGTGTTGCCGGCGTGCCGGGGGCCGATCCGTCTGTGGAGTGCCGGCTGCTCGACGGGGGAGGAGCCCTACACGCTCGCGATGCTGGTGCGCGAAACGCTGCCGGCTTCCGCGGCCAACAACGCGCGCATTCTGGCCACCGACATCAGCCATCGCGTGCTCGCCTCGGCCAAGGCCGGCGTGTACGGGGAGGAGGGCATGAGCGAGGTGTCACGGGAGCTGAAGCAGCGCTATTGGGCGCGCGCCGACGCGGCCGGTGGTCACGAGCGGCTGTCCGCAGCGCCATCCCTGCGATCCATGATCCAGTTCGGACGCCTGAACCTGATGGAGCCGTGGCCCATGCGCGGGCCGTTCGATGCGATTCTCTGCCGCAACGTCATGATCTACTTCGACAAGGCCACGCAGCAGGCACTCGTGGAGCGCTTCTGGGCGTTGTTGCGTCCTGGTGGACACCTGTTTGTCGGGCACTCCGAGAGCCTCACCGGGCTTTCACACCACTTCACCTACGTGCAACCCGCGTGCTATGTGCGCTAGTCCCCTTGCGATGCAGGCGCCCGATGCGCCGTTGCGCGCGTCTGTGGTGCCCGGCGTGATCGGATCAGATCGGACGCGGCAAGCTGCGACCGACGGTGTGGTGGGCGTGGCGGACCTCAAGGTGTCCGGCCAGGCCGGCGCGCGCCTGATCACCTACGCGCTTGGCAGTTGTCTGGGCATCACGGTGCACGATCCCGTGGCCGGTGTGGGTGGACTGCTGCACGTCATGCTGCCCACCGGCACCATCGATCCCGCAAAGGCCCAGGTCAAGCCCGCCATGTTCGTGGACTCCGGCCTGCCGATCCTGTTCAAGGAATGCTATCGGCTGGGCGCGAAGAAGGAACGCATGATCGTGAAGGTCGCCGGCGGCGCGCACGCGGGCGCCAGCGAAGATGGTGATCGATTCCAGATCGGTAAACGGAACATGCTGGCGCTCCGCAAACTGCTCTGGAAGAACGGCGTGCTCGTGCACGCGCAGGAAACGGGCGGCATCCAGACCTCCCGCACCATGTGGCTCGATGTCGGCACCGGGGCGGTCACGCTCAAGGTGAACGGCATCGAGTCCCCGCTCTGACCTCCACTACCATGGCCTTCAACGTCCTCATTGTCGACGACAGCGCCGTCATGCGCACGATGATCGTGCGCACGCTCAAGCTGAGCGGCGTGCCCATCGCCTCGATCCACGAAGCATCAAACGGCGAGGAGGGATTGCGCCGCCTGCACGACGAATGGATCGATCTGCTGCTGCTCGACATCAACATGCCCGTGATGAACGGTGAGGAGATGCTCACGCACATCCGCGCCGATGAACGCACGCGCGACCTCGCCGTGATCGTAGTCTCCACCGAAGGCAGCGAAACGCGCCTGGCCGCCCTGCAGGCCATGGGCGCGGCGATTGTCCGCAAGCCGTTCCCTCCCGAGATCCTGCGCCACACCATCCTGCACGTGACCGGAGTTACCGATGTCGACTATTACGGATCAGTTGCTGCGTCGAGCGACAGCCTCGACTTTTGAGGATCTGGCGTTCCTGTTCCCGGACGACGAACTGTCCGAGGCGCAGGCCAACGCCCCGCTTGATATCGCCGTGCGCGTCGAGTTCCACGGACCCGTCCGTGGCCGCCTCGTGTTGCGCGTCTCCTCCACCCTCATGCCGGCGATCGCCGCCAACATGCTCGGCGAGGAGCAGGCCCAGTACACGCCGCTGCAGCGCGACGCGCTCGGTGAAGTGGCGAACGTGATCTGCGGCAATCTGCTCCCGCTCATCGCGGGCGCCGACGCCGTGTTCCGCCTTGATGCGCCGAGTTGGCCTGCCGACCGCGGATCCGCGCGCGGTGATGACCGCCCGCTGGCGTCGCTCGTGCTGGGCGTCGATGACGCTCGCGCCGAAGTGAGCGTCTTCGTGTTCTCCGGTCACGAGTTGCTCGACTCCGAGCGCGCCGTGGCCACCGGCGCCATCTGACCATGTCGCACGCGATGCCGTCCGCGCGCACCAATCCGATTCGCGTGCTCGTCGTGGATGATTCCGCCCTCGTGCGGCGCATCCTCAGCGAGGCGCTGTCGCGCGAGGCCGACATCGAGGTCGTGGGCACCGCCACCGATCCCTACGTCGCGCGCGAGCGCATCGTGGCCCTGCGCCCCGATGTCGTCACGCTCGACGTGGAAATGCCGCGTATGGACGGGCTGTCCTTTCTGGCCAAGCTCATGCGCCACTTCCCGATTCCCGTGATCGTGGTGAGCTCGGTGACGCCACAGCAGTCCGACGCCGCGCTGCGCGCACTGTCCCTCGGCGCGGTGGACGTCATTGCGAAGCCTGGTGCCATGCATGCGAGTGCGGATGTCACGGCACAGCTCGTGCGCGCCGTGCGTGTCGCCGCTCGCGCACGCGTCACCCGCCTGGTGGACACGCCGGATCTGGCCCCCGTGCGCGTACCGGCCATGGCCTCGCTCAACTCCACGCACAAGGTCATCGCGATCGGCGCGAGCACTGGCGGCACGCAGGCCATTGAGGCCGTGCTGCGCCGCTTTCCTGTTGACGCACCGGCTACGGTGATCGTGCAGCACATGCCGGAGCACTTCACCGCGTCGTTCGCCAAGCGACTCGACGGCGCGTGCGCGATGACGGTTCGCGAAGCGCGCGACGGTGACGTGCTCGCGCCCGGTCTTGCGCTCGTGGCACCCGGCGGCAAGCACCTCGTGGTGCAGGCCAACGGCGCGCGATGGGTGGCCCGTGTGAAAGACGGTCCCAAGGTGCACCATCAGCGACCGGCGGTGGACGTCACCTTTCACAGCCTGGCGCGCTGTGCGGGCCGCAATGTCGTGGCGGCGCTACTCACCGGCATGGGCGCCGACGGTGGCAAGGGGTTGCTTGCCCTGCGTGAAGCAGGCGCCCACACGATCGCGCAGGATGAAGCGACCTCGGTGGTCTGGGGCATGCCGCGCGAAGCGGTGGAGCTGGATGCGGCGGTGGACGTGCTCCCGCTGGGCGAGGTAGCAGAAGGCCTGTTGCACGCGCTCGGTCGCGAGGCCGTGCTGGTCTGAGACCGGTGCGGCGCCGCTAGGTGGCCGCCGGCGGAAGATACAATCGCGCCACCGTGCCGCCGTCGGCACGCCCAACCGTGAGCTCGCCACCACACGCCCACGCGGCCGTGCGCGCCATGGTCAGGCCAAAGCCTGCGCCCCGCACGCCGGTCTTCCCCGTGACGAACGGATCGAACGCCGAACTGGCGAGCTCCAGCGGGAGGCCGGCACCGCGATCCTCGATCTCCACGACGGCCCACGTGCCCGCGTCAATGGGCACGCCGTCCCGAACAACGGCCTCCGGCAGCACCTCCACGCGCGTGCGCACGAACACCGTGGTGTTGGGTGGCGATGCCTCGCGAGCGTTTCGTGTGAGTTCCTGAATGGCCTCCGAGAGCGAAGGCGCTGGTCCCGACACCGACACCCCACTTTGCGTCACCACCTGGAGCGGCCCGAGGTCCTCATAGTCGGCGCCGTGCACGCTGCTGGAGACCAACGGGTCCAGCGGAAAGGTGCTCACCCTGCTCGCCAAGGCCCGCGCGAAGGCCGAGGTGCGCTGCACGTAGCTCACCGTGATGTCGGCGGCCTGCGCAATCTCGTCGAGGTCCGCCCGATTGGGATGATCGGGTGGCAGGTCCGCCTGCATCAGCTCCGAGTATGTCCGGATGACCGTGAGGAAGTTGCTGAGGTCGTGAGCCACGCGGCGCGAGAACAGCGCGAGTGCGTCTGTGCGTCGCCGCGCTTCGGCGAGCACGGCCGCGGCCATCTCGGGGTCCGATGCGGCCTGTGCGTCAGACGCGCCGGTGCGGCCGTGGGTCGCGGCGCCCTGCCCCTGTCGCGGAGATTCCGGCGTATCGGTCATGGTTCCCGGGGCGAAGTGTGCACACCGAATGGCCCGCGACGCCTTCTGCAGCGAAGCGGGGTGCCCAGCAGGGCGTGGATGGTGCGATATTCACTACAATCTGTACCGATTGCCACCCCTCCGCTTCCCTGCGCCCCGTGGCGCGCTCCCCCGAGGTTTTCTCATGCTCGCATCGGCTCCTCGCGCGTTCGCCGCCTTCCCCGCGCCCTTTGTCCGCTGGTCCGCCGCCTGCATGGGCGTCGCGCTCCTCGTATCGCCAGCGTCGGCCCAGACCGCGCGTCCGGCACCCGTCGCGCAGCAGGTGGACGCCGCCGTGCTGCCGCTTCCCGCCGACATGCGCGCCTCCGCCACCGTGCTCGGCTACCGTACCGCCGACAAACTCGAGACGCTGCGCACCGGCCGGAACGGCATGGTGTGCCTGGCCGACGACCCCAAGGACGAGCGCTTCCACGTGGCCTGCTACCACGAGGGCATGGAGCCGTTCATGGCGCGTGGCCGCTCGCTCCGGGCGTCGGGCGTGAAGGGCACCATGGTGGACAGCATGCGCTTCGCCGAGGTGGAGTCGGGCAAGCTCAAAATGCCCAAGGCCGGTGCGCTGTATGAGATGACGGGGCCCATGAACGATTACGACCCGGTCAAGAAAGTGGCGCGCGAGGCCAAGCCCACGTTCGTGATCTACATGCCCTTTGCCACCGTGGAGTCCACGGGGCTGAGCACGCTGCCGCAGGTTGGCAGTCCGTGGCTCATGTTCCCCGGTACGCCCAAGGCGCACGTGATGTTCACGCCCGGGATGTAGCACGACTCGGTCGGTGTGACGCCGGCCGCACCCGCGGAACGTCAGCGCGTCACGGGCGTTCAACCAGTGTGACCACTCACTCATTTTCCAGAACGCTGCACGCGCCCGTGTCCGTGCAGGAACTCTTTGCCTGGCACGAGCGGCCCGGCGCGTTTGAACGCCTCGCACCGCCATGGCAGGACGTGCGCGTGGTGTCCCGCCGCGGTGGTATTCGCGACGGCGCCACCGTCTCACTGGACGTGAAAGCCATGGGCATCCCCAGCCGCTGGGAGATGCGACACCGCGACTTTGTGCAGAACGCGCAGTTCGTGGACGAGATGCACGGTGGTCCGTTTTCGTCGTGGGTGCATACGCACGCGTTTTCGGAAAATGGAGCGTCCGCAAGCCGCCTCACCGATACGGTGGAGTATGCGCTGCCGCTGAACGGACTCGGCGACATGGTCGCTGGTGGATTCGTTCGCGACACGCTGGAGCGTACGTTTCGCTATCGCCACGCGCTGATGGCGCACGACCTCGCGCGGCATGCGCAGTTCGCGGCGAGTCCACGCCTGCGCATTGCGGTTACCGGAGCCACCGGATACATCGGCGGTGCACTGTGCGCGTTCCTCACCACGGGCGGACATACCGTGGTGCGCATTGGGCGCGGCCCGGTGAAGCCCGGACAGGTGGACGTGTCGTGGGACGTGAAGGCCGGCACGCTTGACGCCTCAGCGCTAGAAGGCGTGGACGCCGTTATCCATCTCGCCGGCGCACCAATCGCCGAGCGCTGGACCGATGAGCACAAGCGCGCCATCGTTGACAGCCGCGTGCAGGGCACCGCGCTGATTGCCCGCACGATTGCGGGCTTGTCGCGCAAACCGAAGGTGCTGCTGTCAGGCAGTGCGATCGGGTTTTATGGCGCGCACCGTGAGGAGCTGGTGGACGAGACCAGCGCGCCCGGCGACGACTTTCTCGCGCGCACCTGTGTAGCGTGGGAAGCGGAAACCGCACCAGCGACGGCGGCCGGTATTCGCGTGGTGCACCTCCGCACCGGCATTGTGACCGGCGTGGCCGGCGGTGCACTCGGCAAGCAGTGGCCACTCTTTCAGTTGGGCCTGGGCGGGCCGCTGGGTGGTGGCGCGCAGTGCATGAGTCCCATCGCGCTCGATGATGAAATCGGTGCCATACACCACTGTCTCATGGACGAGCGCATAGCCGGCGCGGTGAATCTCGTGGCGCCGGAGACGGTCACCAACGCGGAGTTCGCGACGCAAGTGGGCGCGGCCATCGGGCGCCCGGCGATATTGCCAGCGCCGGCATTCGCGGTGTCGCTGCTGTTCGGGAGCGAGATGGTGAACGCCACGGCCATGGCGAGCCAGCGGGTGCGGCCGTCGGTGCTGAGCGCGCACGGGTTTACGTGGGCGTGGCCGACCGTGGAGGAAATGGTGGCGTTTGAGACGGGGCGGGGGGAGTACGGCGGAAAAGGATCGGTGTAGACCGGTCGATCACCGCGTATCGGCAGTGGGTTCTGTCGTTCGAGGATCCAGCGACCAGACCGCTGTGACGACGATTTCGTGTATGCGCCAGTCGTACGCTTCCAACAACTCACGTGCCTCGCCACGATGGGCCGTGAGGGCCTGCATGTAGGCTGGGATGATGAACGCCTCGCCCGACACTACATGTCCTTCCTCGCGCAACCGAAGTTCCGCGTCGGACACCCAGTCCAGAGCGAGCAGCTGCCGTCGCAGCCGCTCCGGGAGATCTTCAGGTTCACCGTTGCCTGTCTTGGTGAGGCGCTTGCCCATGAGGTCCGCCATCGCGCGCGACACGTTCTGTACCCCGTCCTTCACAATGTCGAGCGAGATCACCACGGCCGAGGCGGCGTCGGCCGATCACAGCCCGAATCCGACGCCGAGCACACCGGCGATCGCCGCAGGCCCCGTCATCCAGTCGGCCTTGTTCATCGCGGCGTCTGCGTGGAGCACTTTCTCGTGAACGCTCTTGGCGAGCGGCGCCTTCATCCGCCGCAACACGACGGGTGGGACCGCGCTGTAGCCGAGGGCGGCGATCATGGTCCAACCTGCCCATATGTCGCCGCCGAAGAGACGCATTGTCCCGATCGTCGGGTGCTCGGCTGACAACAGCGTCGATGCGCCGTCGTACAGCACGAAGAGGCCGACAGCCAGAAGTGCGACGGACGCGCCGAGAAATGAAAGCAGCACCACGCGTCAGCGCCCGTAGGGAAACCGGGCGTCAGGCTGCTTGCTCCGTTGGCGCAGCGCAATCAGGAAAAGTACGGGCGGAATCATGCTCAGCACATCTTCGATCCACGCCGTCTTCATCGCTTGGCTTCCGCCCATCGACAAGTACATCGCCACGACGATCGTGCCGAGAAAGAAGAGCGTCCACCACTCCAGCCGTCGAGCGCGTGTAAAGGTCGCGCTCCTTGTCAGCGGGAAGCGCATAGGCGTGACGGAGCTTCATTGGGGCGGTGACGCGACCGCGTTGCGCGCTGCCGCTCGTTCCAGCTCGCCGGGTACCCACGTGCTGCGGGTCGCGAGGAAGCGATCAAGGTGGGCGAGCAAGCGATTTTCTCCGGGAGGGACCGCCAGCACCATCCATGACACGTCGGCGCCAAGGCGGTCGGCGAATGCGCGGACGAGTGCCACTTCGACGCCGTCAGGCGCATCGGGGGCGTCCGTACGAATGACCAATGGAGGACGCTCAGTGACTCCGACGCGAAGGGTCCGCCCACGGACGACCCGCTCGAGCGTTCCATTCGGGTCACGCGGGAGACTGCAGGCCGCCAGCGACACGGCGATCATGACCGCGAGGGTTGCCGCGGCGGCTGCGCCGCGTCGCTCAGCGTCGCGCCACATCCTGCATGGCCGTGGCGTGGTCAATGGAAAGCGCTTGTCGCATGGCGGATTGAAGCATCGCCCCGCGGTGCACCAGCAGGGTGGGTTCCGCCTTGATCAAGCGGCTGACCACACGGCTCCGCAATACCGACCAGGTCGTGAAGCCCTGGAGCAGAAAGAGAAATACGATTGCGGCAGCGGCCTCTGCCACCGGAACGTTCGTGAGGAGAATACCGCTTGCCGCAAGACTACCGACGGTGACGAGAATGATCCAGTCAAAATTGTTCATCTGGCCGATGGTTCGCTTGCCGGAAATCCTGGTCTGAACAACGATGAGCAGATAGAAGAACAGCGCACTGAAACCGACATGTCCGATTCGTGACCAGCTCGACCACCATGCACCAGACGTCATTTCTCTACTCCCGCAAGGTCCGACCCGCTGACGAGATCACGCAGCAGTCTGGCTGACTTTAGGTAGCATTCGCCATGCACTGCAGCATCGCCTCGGTATTCCGAATTGACGATTGATCGTGCGAAGAATCTTCGTCTACCTCGAGAATCCAACGCCTGCCGTGCACTGTCTCCGCGGCATCGTGCGAGGAAGTAGCTCTTTCCCACCGTGGAGGCTGCGACACTCCCCCCACGGAGTAGATGCATATGCCCCGCGGCACCCATCAAGATGTACCCGGCAGAACAATGGTGCGGGGGCCGTGGTCTTCGTAGATCTCATGCAGCGGAACGACCTCGACCGTGCGTTGCGGTCATTCCGCCCCGCATGATCTTTGTAACACTCTCCACAAGGAATATTCCATGCAAAATGACGTCCTGCATCATGAAACGTCGGGCGCTTCGGCAACGGTGGCCGCTGGTGCCAATGACATGAAGGACAAGGCTTCACACGCGCTTGATGGCGCGGCGAACAGTGTAGAACGCGCAGGTCACTCCGTCAGCAATCGGGTGGCAACGGCGGCGGACAAGGCAGCGGCTGCGTTGGGCTCCACTGCGGAGTACGTGCGCGACATCGATTCGCGCGACATCATGGAGGATCTCTCATCCATGGCGAAGCGGCATCCCGGCGCAACGCTCGCAGCCGCAGTGGCGGTGGGCGTCCTCGTCGGCCGATCCGCGACACGCTCATGAGGGAACGCCAGCTGGATTCGGCCGCCACCGTACCTGCCTCCCGATCCGTCACGGATCTGCTGCAGGATACGGCAACGCACACCGAGAATGTGGTCAGGGGCGAGATTCGGCTGGCGGTCGTGAAACTGCAGGATCAGGTGACGGTGAAGGCGAAACAGGCGCTCTTCATGCTCGCGGGTGGCGTCCTCGGCTTCGTCGCCTTCGTTGTGCTCCTCGTCGCCGGCATCATGCGCCTCTCGTATGAAGTCGATCCGTGGCTTGCGACGGCGATTGCCGGACTGCTCGTCGCGATCGCCGCGGTGGTGCTGGTTCTGCTGCCAACCCAATCCAATGGAGGGGCCTCGTGACCAGCGTCCGCCCTACCGCGAACGCCGCTGTGGATCTTGCCGACCATTTTCCCGATTCTGCGGATGAGCTGCAGGCGGTGGTCCGCGCGGAACGTACCCAGTTGAAACTTTCGCTGGACGAGCTTGGCACTGTGGTGCGAAAAAAGGTCGACGTGCGTTCGCGCTTGTTCGAGCATCCGGCCGTCACCGTTGGCGCGGCTGTTGCCGCCGGCGTGTTGCTGGGCGTGCTCAGCAACAAGGTCTCGGCAGGGGATCGCTCGCGTGGCGCGTCGTTTCACGGAGCAGATCGGCGAACGGGTGGTAGCTCAACATCATCGTCGAGCGGCTACGGTCGGATCGCATCCACCATTTTTGCGCTCGCTGGACGCCGGCTGGCCGATATCGCCGAAGATACCGTCCGGGATGCCCTTGCGCATCGGCGCAGGCGTACGGCTGGTGACTGATTCCGCGGCGAACCGCAAGACACTCTCCAACGCTGAGTTCGTCCATCGAGCACTGATTGTCGCGCTCATCGCGGTCTTCGCCGCGCTGCTGTACCATACGCTCAGTGTGGTCCTGGGCGTGACGCTGATTCTGTTCGCTGGTGTGCTGCTGGCAGTCTTCGTGAACGGTATTGCACGCTGGCTGTGCGACATGTCGTCGCTGTCACGGAAGCGCGCAGTCTTCGCGACCCTCGTGCTCGCCGCGGTGTTCACCGCAGTCGCTGTCTGGTTCGTGGGGCCACGCATCGCAGAGCAGGGAGGCATGCTTGCCGAGCGGCTGCCGCAATCGCTCGTGAGACTGAAGGAGTGGCTTCGACAGTTTGAGTGGGGATCCTACTTCGCCGATCGCCTGCCGGGTTCGCTGGAGGCCGCGATGCCGAGCAGATTACCACTGCAAGCGGCGTCCCGAGTGTTCTCGTCGGTACTGGGTATCCTGCCGAACATCTTCATCGTCTTGTTCGTCGGCGTCTACCTCGCGATCGAACCTCGCGTATATGTCGACGCACTGATCAAACTCGCGCCCCGCACGCATCGTCATGATGTTCGAGCGGTATTCTCCGCCGTCGGCACCGGCTTGGAATACTGGTTGCTCGGGCGTATCGCTTCAATGGTGGTGGTGGGTGCGCTGACGGCGACGGCACTCATGCTCTTCGGCATCCCACTGGCGCTCACACTGGGGCTGCTTGCAGCGCTGTTTTCCTTCATTCCCTACGTGGGGCCGATCATTGCTTTCCTGCCCGCCATCGCGGTCGCGGTTGGCGAAGGCTCACAAGCAATGCTGACGGTGGTGGCGATCTACCTCGGGGTGCAGTTCGCTGAGAGCTACATCATCACCCCGCTCATCCAGAAAAAGGCAGTCGCCATACCGCCGGCGCTCCTCATTGCGTCGCAGGTGGTTCTGGGTGTTCTCGCGGGCGTCGCCGGCGTGGCGCTGGCGACGCCGGTGGTGGTCATGATCGTGGTGCTCGTCCAGATGCTGTACATCAATGGCGTACTGGGCGACGACGTGAGTGTCATCGGAAGCGATCATGGCGCCGATCAACGACGCTAGACCCGCGAGGTGGTGCGCGCTGAGTGATGGCAGAACATGTCGCCGTTGCCCGACTCACTCGTGCGAGCGAGCCAAAGAGTGCACCAGCGGTCAATGGAAGAACGCCTCCCCATTCCCCATCTTCAATCATCTTTGATAATCTGTCCAGGAGGACACAATGGCTGAACTACACGTGCAAAAGAAAGAACGAAGCGTATGGCCCTGGATACTGCTCGTGGTGATCGTCATCGCACTGCTCTTCTGGTGGCTGGCCGGCCGCGACGAAGGGATGGATCTCTCGACGACCGGAGTCACCGACTCCACACTCGTGGGAGAGGCTCCGGCCACCACCGCAATGGACAGTGCTTCGGGTCGACTGGACGGAAATGCGCTTGCCAGTTACGAGCAGTTCCTCGCCGACCGATCATCACGCGCCGCAGGGGTAGCACACGACTACACGGCAGATGGCCTGCGGCGGTTGGCCGCCGCGATTGATGAGGTCGCAGGCGGCGATTCGGTAGGCGGGGTGGCGCTGCAACCACGCATTGCAGAAATCCGTCAGCGCGCCGATGCCATGCAGCGCGCCCCGAACTCGGACGAACACGCGCTCATGGCCCGTGAAGCGTTTGTGCTGGCGTCGAGCGTGATCGCGCAGATGGACAGCACCCGCGGCGGTGCAAATGCGGCGATGACGTCTTCATTGCGGGAATCTGCAATGGACATTGAGCCGTCTGTCCCACTGCTCGACCAGACAGATAAGATCGAGCAGTTTTTTGAACGGGCGGGCAACGCATTCCGCGGCAGCGCCCAATAGTCAAACGCCGTACCCACCCCTGCGCAGAGCAGCGCTCGGCCGGGACGTGCCGTCAGGCCCGTTGGCTTCCTCATTCGAACCCTGAAGAACCCTCATGTACCATCACGTCAAACAGCTCATGTACACGGTGCGCATCGGCGAAGCCGATCCGCGTTTTGGTCGCATGCTTCTGGAACAGTTTGGGGGCGCGAACGGAGAACTCGCTGCCGCCATGCAGTACTCGGTGCAGGGTCTGAACACCGAGGACGCCGGACTCAAGGACCTCCTCATGGATATCGGCACGGAGGAGTTGAGTCACCTCGAGGTGATCGGGACACTCGCCCGTATGCACCTCAAGCCCACAAAAAGCAGCCGCGACGCGGCGGAGGCCGATCCGCTCGTCGCGGTGGCCGGCGGAGGCGGGGTGAACTTGTTCAACTCACAGGGCAACCCGTGGACAGCCGACTATCTGAAGGTGTCCGGTCAGCCCGAAGTGGACCTGCGCAGCAACATTGCCGCCGAAGCACGCGCGAAAATTGTGTACGAGCGCCTGATCAACTTCTCCGACGATCAAGGCAGCAAGGATGCGCTCCAGTTCCTCATGACGCGCGAGATCACGCACATGAAGGCATTCATGGCTGCCCTCGACAGCCTCGGCCTCGATCCGCTGGAAGTGGGCCAGCTCGATCCGACGCCCGGGGTCGTAAAGCAGTTCTACAATGATTCCACTGGCGAGGACGAGTACGGCAACGGCGATCTGCGTGGTCCATGGAATCAGGGCAACGATATCGAGTTCATCGAATCGCCCATGAAAATGGAAGCGCAGGTCACCCAGCAGGAAATCGAACGCGAGATGAAGAAGGCCACGAGCTAGACGCGCGGTGTTCGTCGCGCCTCCAGAAAGCGGACGATGGCAATCGAGAACACCAGCCACGCCACACCCGCAGCGTAGCCGCCGAGTACATCCGTCAGCCAGTGCACGCCCAGGTAGAGCCGGCTGAAGCCGACGGCGAGGGTGATACCGCACGCGAACACGGCGGCAAGCGTGCGCGCCCAGCGCATGGTGGTGACCTGCCAGACGAAGTAGGCCAGGAGTCCGTACAGCACGAGCGCCGTGAACGAATGCCCGCTTGGGAAGCTCGCGCCGTACGCATCGTTTGCCGTACCTGCTGTGGGACGCGCCCGATCAAAGGCGATCTTGAGCGCATAGAGCAGGAGTTCGCCCAAACCCAGCGCGAACGCCAGCATGACCAAGTAGGGCCAGAGGCGCCGTATCGTAAAAATGGCAGCGAGCCCCAGCGTCACCACGACCACCAGCACTGGCGCGGCGAGATTGGTCACGCGCGCCATTCTGAGCGCAATTTCCGGACTGGCAATGCGTGCAGCAAGGTCCTGCACAAGCGCGTCTATGACAAAGAGCCTCTCTTGGTCCATGTATCCATCCACGATCTCCGCGAAGGCCCACAGCGCCAGCCCGATCACCAGGATCGCGAGAGCCGCCGCCACGAGATAGCGCGGCACGTCTGCCGTGCGCGCTCGCAGAAAGGCAGTCAGCTCTCGTAGATATCGAGGTGCATTGGCGACGAACTCACGCACCTCGGCGACGAACGGGGAAAGCGGCATCTGGCATTCGTGGAAGAGGAGAAGTGCAGATGGATATGAAGCGCTGGATCGGGCGGTGCGTGCAGGCACTTGTTGTCACAACGTGCGTGATGACCGCAGTGAGCGCCATCCACTCAAATATCTGGTGGATCCGCGTACTCGACTTCCCGCGGCCCGCAATGCTCGCGATCATTGCCGTGCTGATGATCGGCAGCGCATTGTTCGTGCGCACGGCGCGCGTCTACGCGGTTGCAGCACTGTTGGTCGCAGGAGCGTATCACGCATGGCGCATTCGCAACTACACCGTGTTTGTCGCCACGGAACTTGCACTGGACACCGTCGCAAGCGATACCTCCGCGTGCTTCTCCGCTCTGGGGTTCAACGTGCTCCAGCACAATCGCGAGTATGATCGCACCATCGCGATGCTGCAGCGCGAGCAACCCGACGTGTTGCTGCTCATGGAAACGGATTCGCTCTGGCTTGCGGCACTGGCGCCGGTGCTGGAGGGATATTCGCATGTGTCGCAGCGCGCCATGGACAACACCTACGGCATGATCGTTGCCAGTCGGCTGGCTGCTGAGGGCGCGCACTTTGAACACCCCACCAGCGCGGATACGCCCACATTCTATGCCACCCTCTTCACCCGTGGTGGCGGATCATTCGATTTTGTCGCGCTGCATCCGCGTCCGCCACTCCCCGGGCAGGACACAGAGAAGCGCGATGCCAACATCGCGCGTGCGGCGCAGCGATTGGCGGGAGATTCCACGCCGGGAATGGCGATGGGGGACTTCAACGACGTGGCGTGGTCGCGTACCGTGGAGCGGTTCGTGCTGGAGGACGGCTACTTGGATCCCCGTATCGGCCGTGGTACATACGCTTCGTTTCCGGCCAAATACGCGGCGATCGGCTGGCCGCTCGACCAGATCTTCGTGACGCCGGCGTTCACGGTCGGAGCCGTACGGGTCCTCGAGAATGTAGGCTCGGATCATCGTTCACTGGCGGTGCGCCTGTGCCTGCGGGGTCAATCCGCTGCGCGGTGAGAGCAGCACATACGCAACCGACTTGACTCGTCCGGATGGCTGTTCGCGACGCGTTCATTTCCTCTCCAACACCAACGTCAGCACCTGCAACTGCGGAATCCCGGTCACACCGGTGCCGGAGGTGACCGCGCGACCGTTGCTGAGCGATTCCACGATGAGTCCCGGAATTTCAGTGGTGGTCACTTTCCGGCTGCGCGTGAGTCCCGCTCTCGAGCGACGACCGCTCGGCAAACCACGTCGGTCGGCGGGGCCAGCTGCGCACGGGCACACGCCACGTCAATGCACGCGCCGCACGCCCGCACCAGCCGCCCGCTACCTTCCGGCATGTCGCTCGACGCCATCACCACCTCGCACGCACTCACACTCGCGCTGTTCGGGCTGCTGCTCGTGCTCAGCGTGGTCTCGAGCCGTGCCGCCGAGCGAACGGGTGTGCCGCTGTCGCTGCTGTTTCTGGGTGTGGGCATGCTCGCGGGGTCCGAGGGCTTTGGCAGCATCGCGTTCGAGGACTACGAGTTCGCGTTCCGGCTGGGCTCGCTTGCGCTGGCTCTCATTCTGTTCGATGGCGGGCTGAACACACCCGTCAACACCGTACGGCGCGTCCTCGGGCCGGCCGGCACGCTGGCCACTGTGGGCGTGGTGCTCACCGCCGGCGCGGTGGCTGGGGGTGGGTACCTGATGGGGCTGCCGCTCCCCATCGCCCTGCTCGTGGGCGCCGTGGTGTCGAGCACCGACGCCGCGGCCGTGTTCGCGGTGCTGCGCGGTGCGGGCATCAACCTCAAGCGACGCGTCGGGCTCACACTCGAGCTCGAGTCTGGCCTCAACGATCCGCTCGCCATCATCCTCACGCTCGCCGTCGCGGACTGGGCCACGCGCGGCGGGTCGCCCGATGTACTCGGCGTGGTCATTGACATCATCGCGCAGACGGCGATTGGTGCGGCGCTCGGCATCGGTATTGGGCTCGGCGCGAGCCTGCTGCTGCCGCGTCTGGCACTGCGCGCCGCCGGACTGTATCCCGCATTCACGCTGGCGGTGGCCTGCCTCGCTTACGGCGTGACCACGCTGCTCGGCGCGAGCGGATTCCTGGCCGTCTATCTCGCGGGCCTGGCCATCGGGCACGGCGCGGTGCCGTTCCGCGCCAGCGTGGTGCGCGTGCACGATGCGATTGCGTGGCTATCGCAGATCGTGATGTTCCTCATGCTCGGGTTGCTGGTGTTTCCGAGCCGACTGCTGGCGGCCGCCCCGGTGGGGCTGGCCATTGCCGCACTGCTGGCCGTGGTGGCGCGCCCGCTGTCCGTGGCCGTGTGTCTGCTGCCCTTCGGCTTCGCACCGAAAGAAGTGGGCTACATCGGCTGGGTGGGCCTGCGCGGCGCCGTGCCCATCATTCTGGCCACCGTGCCGATTCTGGCCGGCGTGTCCAACGCGCCGCTCGTGTTCGACGTGGTGTTTTTCGTGGTGGTGGTGAGCGCCCTGGCGCAGGGGGCCACCGTGCCGTGGCTCACCCGTCGACTTGGGCTGGAAACCGCCGATCCCCCCGCGCCCGCCGCCGTGCTCAACATTGAGGCCCGAGAACCGTTCACCAGCGATCTACACTCGTACCATGTGGACGAGGCGCTGCCCGTGGTCGGCTCCCGGCTGGCCGAGTTGCCGCTGCCGGCCACCACGAGCGTCATGCTGATTGTGCGAGACCGCGACCTGATCGCCCCCCGCGGTGACACCGTGCTCGCGGCAGGTGATCACGTGTACCTGCTGTCCCGACCCGATGACACGTCCATGATCCAGATCCTGTTTGGACGTGCCGAAACTGACTAGGGCAGAGGGGACCCACACGGTCCCCTGCCTGCGCCATACTACTGGAGAAGTCTGTCATGCCACGAACGGAACTGAGCGCGCTCCCCGATGACGCGCGCGTGTGGGTTTTTGCTGCCTCGGACACGCTGTCGGCCGAAGCGGAAGCGCTGCTGCTGTCCAGCACCGATGCGTTTCTCGACGGCTGGCGCGCGCACGGTACGCCACTGTCCTGCGCGCGCGAACTGCGCGAAGGCCGCTTTCTGTGTGTGGCCGTGGAGCAGCGATCGGCTGGTGCATCGGGCTGCTCAATTGACGGACTTTTTCGCACGCTGCGCGCGCTCGAGCCACAGCTACGGACGTCGCTTGTGGCCGGTGGCCAGCTGTACTGGCGCTCCGACGAGGGCGTGGTGGAGCGCGCGACGCGTGAACAGTTCGCCGTGCACGCCGCCGCCGGGCTCGTGCGCACAGACACGCCCGTGTTCGATGTGACCGTCTCCACGCTCGCGGATTGGCGGCAGTCGTTCGAGCGGCCTGCGGCGACGTCATGGCACGCGCGGTACCTCAACGCCACGCCCGGCGGTCCGTTCACGTGATGTCAGCGCGGTTTCGCGAGTACCGGGACTTCGTGCCGGTCGGCGTCGATTTTCTGCGTCAACTGCGCTGGCGCTTCGGCTTTGTGCTGGTGTTCTGCCTGTTCGATGCCGGCATGCTCCTGTCGGGCCACGGCGTCACGACGCCGGCTGCGATTGTGGCCTTTGCGCCGTATCTGGCATGGGTGGCCTCGCTCTGGGCGTTGGTGCGCTCGCCGCTGGGCGGACGATTGCCCACCATGCCACTCATTCTCGCGGCCTATGCCGCTGACCTGCTCTTTGTCGTGGTGCAGATGCACCTCAACGGTGGCGGGTGGTGGCACGGTCCGTCGTTTTACATGATTGGCATCATGCTCGCGGCCAGCACGGTGCCGCCGCGCGCGCTCGTGTTGGTGACGTTGGCCGGTGTGATCATGTTCGTGGGCCTCGCATGGCTGCAGGTGTCCGGCGTGTTGCCACCACCGTTGTGGGGTGACTTCCCGCGCGTGGATGGCAATCAGGCGTTCCTCGTGAACTACGCGGGGTTGGGTGCACTCGTGCTCGTTGGCACCGCCGTGATCCAGGCGCGACTGACCTCGCGCATGCGTCGGGTGCAGCAGCGGCATCGCGCCGTGCTCGATGCATCGCCGTACGTGGTGCTCACGCTCGACGCACACGACCGCATCACGTCGGCGAGCCGCATTGCCGAGACGATCACGGGCCGTTCGGCGAAATCGTTGACGGGAACGGACTTCAAGCAGCTGTTCGACGTGACCGAACAGGACGGGCTGGCGGACCATCTGCAGCGCGCGCGCACCGGTGAGCGGTTCCGTCGCGAGATGCGGGCCGCCGGGGAGTTGGTCGACGGACGCTCGCGCTGGTACGGGGCCGGCTTCTCGCGCGTGGAGTCAGACGGCGCCGACGAGACCGCGTTCGTGATCCTGCGCGACCTGACGGAGGAGCGACAGCAGCGGGAGGACAATGCGCAGCTGGCCCATCAGCTCGAGGAGGCGCGCCGGTTGGAACTCGTGGGGCGACTCGTCTCCGGCGTGGCGCACGAGCTCAACAATCCACTGGCCGCCATTCTTGCACTCACCGAGCAGCTCGAGCACGATTCGTCGCGTGAGCAGGTGGTGGCGGACGCGCGCGTGATCCACGAGCAGGCGCGTCGCGCACGCAGCATTGTGCGCGACCTGCTGCAGGTGGTACGGGCGCCCGCGCCCCTGACGCTCACCACGGTTGACGCGCGGACGCTCGTGGAGCGCGCGGTGGCTGGCACGGAAGCGCGCCCGGAACGTACGCAGGTGGCCGTGCACTTGGCCGTGCCGGTATCCGTCTGCCCGATTGAAACGGAAGAGGGCTCCATCGAACAGGTGATCACGAATCTCGTGGTCAACGCGCTGCAGGCCACGCCGACTGGCGGACGCATCGACGTGACGGTGCGCGATGCGTCGGATGCCTGCGAGATCGAGGTGCGCGACAGTGGGCCCGGTTTCACCGACGTTGTGCGCACGCGGCTGTTCGAGCCGTTCTTCACCACGCGGCCGGCGGGACACGGCACGGGCCTCGGGCTCGCCGTGTCGCGCGCCATCGTGCAGCGCCACGGCGGCACCCTCGAGGCGCAATCTTCACCGGAGGGGGCGTGCTTTGTGGTGCGACTGCCGCGCGGTGCGGACATCGCTATGTTCGTGCCGCACGCTGCAGTGGCGCTGCACACCGCGGCGCCCCACGCGACGGAACCTCAGGCCACCGCGCCCAGTGCCGAGCACCCGGCGCGTCGCGTTCTCCTGATCGACGACGAAGCGTCCATTCGTCTGGCGCTCGCCCGCTGGTTCGAGCGACAAGGGTGGACCGTGACGCACTGCGTGGACGGTGCTCGCGCGCTGGCACTCCTGCTCGGCAGCCGCGAGCACTTTGATCTGGTGATCAGCGATCTCAAGATGCCGGGCCTCTCGGGGATGGACGTCCACGCGGCGCTGCGCGATGCGCGGCCGGATGTACTCGATCGCTTCATCATTGCGACGGGCGATACCGCGAGCGCCGAGGTCGCGGCATTCCTGTCCACGGTGTCGAGCCCCGTGCTCGAGAAGCCATTTGCTCTCACGCAGCTGGCCGAGTTGCTCGACACCATGGCGCCGCGCGCCGCTGCATAGCCCGTCTGATGGGCAGCGGACACGCTCGCCGTGCAACTCAGGCGCGCAGCCACTCGTCCCGCTGTTCGGCCACCCACGCGTCGTCCGTGAGCTCGGGATGCCGCGAGAGCACCGCGGTGATCGCGTCCGACTGCCCGTCACTGAGCCGCTCGTGCGGCTCGAGCGTCCAGCTGCCGCGCACGAGCCCCTGACGTCGCAGGACGTCGAGAATGCCGGGCAGGCAGCCAGCAAAATCGTGCGCGGCGTCAAAGATTGCCGCGTTTGCCATGGTGAGCGCGGCGCCCGATCGCAACAGCGCCTGCGGCACGTCACCACCCTGCGCACGCAGCGCCTGCACCTCGACCAGCAACGCCACCGCTTGGCGCGTCCACACGGCCCACTGGCCGAGCAATCCGCCAGCAAACGTCACGTCCTCCGACACGCCGCCAACGCGTACGGGGACCGTGGTCACGAGGTCCTGCACGATCGCGTCGTCGTTGCCGGTGTAGAGCGCAATGTCCGAGCGGCCACTGTCCGCGATGGCCCGCACCACATCGAGCGTGGCGTAGCGATTGAACGGCGCCACCTTCACGGCCACCACACCCGGGATCTCTGCGAACTCGCGCCAGAAACGATAGTCGAGCAGACGCCCGCCAACCGCCGGCTGCAGGTAGAAACCGAACAGCGGAATGGCTTCAGCCACTCGACGGCAGTGCGCCAGAATGTCGCGATCGGTGGCGTTGCGCCACGCGCCAAGCGAGAGCAGGCCGCAGTGGTAGCCGAGTGCGTGGGCGATGGCGGCTTCGCGCAATGCCTGATCCGTGGTGCCCACCAACCCGGCCACGCGCACAAACGGCCGCGGATCGCGAGCCAACCACGCGGTGGCCGTCTCGGCCGCGAGCGCGAGCACCGGTTGATAGAGTCCGACGTCCGCATCGTGAATGCGAAAGCCTGTGGTGTGCACGCCAACGGCCATGCCGCCGGCGCCAGAGGACACGTAGTATCGCGTGAGCGCGCGCTGGTGTTGTTCGTCGAGGGTCCGGTGCGGTGTGAGCGCGAGCGGGTGCGCCGGAATGACCTGCCCCGCATGCAGGTGTGCACGCACGTTCAGGGGATCGGCTGCCGTGTTCGTCATCAGCGGGCGCGCCGTCAGTACGCGCCGCTGCGCACGTCAAACCGCGTGGGTTTGCCGAGCAACCGACCACCCTGCGCGACCCAGTCGGCGCTCCATGCGAGCAGCGTCTTGAGCGGCAATGGCGTGTGCGGGAGCGCCTGCTGCAGCGCGTCCACGTTCACGACGAGCGCGTCGGCCGCTTCGGTGCCAGCGAATGCAACCGGCTTGTCCATCAGCGCCGCGAGTGTACTG
>JBBSPE010000021.1:0-43931 GCA_038259155.1 Gemmatimonadales bacterium | reverse complement strand
CGAACTCGGTGGTGGAGGTATGAGTCGCGTGTTCGTGGCCGAAGAAGTCGCGCTCGGCCGACGAGTCGCGATCAAGGTGCTCGTGCCCGAAGCGTTGTCCGAGGTCTCCACCGAGCGGTTTCGGCAGGAGATGCAGGTCGTCGCGCAGCTGCAGCATCCGGCAATTCTTCCCCTGCTCGGCACCGGCAGCCAGAACGGGCTCACCTGGTTCACGATGCCGTTCGTGGCCGGCGAATCGCTGCGGGCCACCCTGACGCGTGACGGCGCGCTGCCCATCGGCGACGTATTGCGGTACGCGCGGGACCTGCTGGAGGCGCTGGCGGCGGCGCATGCCGCAGGGATCGTACATCGCGACATCAAGCCCGAAAACCTGCTCGTCTCCGGTCGGCACCTTGTGGTGGCCGATTTTGGTGTGGCACGGGCGCTGTCCCGCAGCACCCAGGCCGAGTACGACCGCGCGCGCCTCACGGGTGTCGGCATGGCGATCGGTACGCCAGCCTATATGGCCCCGGAACAGGCGCTCGCCGATGAGTCGGCCGATCACCGGCCCGACCTGTATGCCGCTGGCCTGGTGCTGTACGAAATGTTGTGTGGAACGGGCCCCTTCAACGCGTCCACCCCGCAGGCCATGATCGCGGCGCAGATCAATGTTGCGCCGCCTGATCTGCAGCCGCTCCGGTCCGACGCGCCGCCGGCATTGGTGCAGCTGACCATGCATTGCCTTGCCAAAGCACCCTCAGCGCGTCCAGCGTCGGCGATGGCCGCGCTCCAGCAACTCGAGGAGGTCGGCGAGCACAGTGTGTCCACACGGAGCGCACGTGCGACGACTCGCTCGGCGCGCAGCGCACGGTGGATCGTGGGTGGAGTGATGGCGCTCGCCATCGCGGCCGTGTCCCTGTGGTTCACGCGCACGCCGGCCGCGCGCACGGGCCCGAAAGACCTGATCGTGATCGGTGATTTTGCGCACGCGCCAGCCGACTCCGCGCTGGCGCGTGCGCTCACCAATGCCCTGCGCACGGATATTGGTGCGTCGCAGGACCTGCGTGTGCCCGACGCGATCCGCGTGCGCGCGACGCTGCGCTCCATGCAGCAGGCCGATGCAGCCGTGCTGGATGCTGCGCTGCTGGCCGACCTCGCGAGTCGGTTGGGTGCCAAGGCGTACCTCGACGGACGCATCGACCGTGCGGGCTCGGGATTCGTCTTTTCCGCGCGGCTCGTTTCCACCGAGGGCAACCAGGCGCTCGCCTCCCTTCGCGAAACCACGGCGGATTCAACGGGCATCATCGACGCCATGGACCGGCTTGCGCGAGGCGTGCGCGAAAGCGCCGGCGAATCCGTCGCGTCGCTCGCCGACCGCACCGCACTGCCGCTGGCAACCACGCGGTCGCTGGCGGCGCTCGAGCGGGTGGGCGAGGGGCAGCAGTTGATCATGGCCGGTAAATCGGCGGCGGCGGCCGATGCGTTCCGCGCTGCCACGCGACTGGACAGCAGCTTTGCATCGGCCTGGCGTGGCCTCGCGGTGGCGCTCGGCAATGTGAATGCGCGGCCGAGTGAACGGTTCCATGCGCTCAAGCGGGCCTATGTGCTTCGTGAGCGGCTGCCGGAGTCGGAACGCCTCGCCATCGAGGGCAGCTGGTATGCGTATCTCGGCGATCACGAACAGGCGGCGTCGTCGTGGCGCGCACTGGCCGCGGCCGATCCGGAGGGCACATCGGCACCGAACAACCTGGCGATTGCGCTGCAGCAGCTGGGGCGTCACCGTGAGGCGGTGACCATCATTCGCGCGGCGCTCCCGCTGAACCCGCTCAGCATCACGTTCCGTGGGAATCTGCAGAATGCCGCCCTCGAGCTGGGCGACACGCTCGTTGCAGACTCGATCGCTGCGCTGCCGAACGCGACCCTCGATGAACGCATCGACGCGTTGACCACGAAGCGCCAGTACGCGGCGGCGTACCGGCTCGCGGACTCGGTGCTGCAGACTGCCGAGAGGCCGGAGGACGCGTATCCCGCGGCGCTCAGCAAGGCCCGACTCGCCGTGGTCCGCGGCCGCGTGCGTGAAGCAACGCAGATGGCGGAACAGTTCCTCGCACGCTCCGATGCCGGTGACGCCACCTTGCTGGCGCACATGTCGGCGCCCCTGCTGGCCAGCTTGCAGGTGGATCTACTGGGTGACACGGCGCGCGGCATCGCCTATCTCGATCGCATGCTCAGCCGGTATCCGATCGAACAGCTTGACTCGGTTTCGCGAGACTATGCCGGTCTGGCGAGCGGGTACGCGTCGCTGGGAGAGATAGGGCGCGCTGAGGAACTGTTGGCGGAACGGCTTCGCGTGGTACCCGTGGAGCTGCTGCGGCGGGATTCCGCGTTCGTACTCGTCGACCGAGCATTGATCGCGCTCGCGCAAGGACAGACGGATGATGCGCTGCGGCTGTTGCGACTGAGCGATGGGATGAACGCCTTCTGCCGCGATTGGTGCAGTGCCGGATTTATCGCACGTATCCACGACCGTGCCGGCAATGCGGACTCGACGCTGGTGGCAATCGAACGATACCTTCGTGTTGGCGGAGCGCGTCGTCCTGATTCGGACGCGTTCGATCTCGCGTGGGCGCTCAAACGATCGGGCGAGTTGTACGAACAGCGCGGACAGATCGCACCAGCGATTGCGCGCTATCGCGAACTGGTGCTGCTCTGGGAGGATGCGGACCAGGAGTTGCAGCCACTGGTGCGGGAGCTGCGGGAACGGATCACGCGACTCGAGGCTCGGCGCGGATAGCACGCGGGAGCACACTGGAGCACCGTGGACTCGCATCCGCCAAGTCCGCGTGGTCACGCGCGACTCGCAGCAGCGCCGCCCGGACGCTATTCTCGGGACGGAATACCCCCGCCTCCACAGCCGTCCCACCTCTCCACCTCCTGCTCATGCCCAACACGCCGCGTCCATCCGCTGCCACCCGCTTGTGCCTCGCGACCGTCGCGCTCCTGCTGGGCACGGTCGCGCTCGCACCCACGACTTCGGTCAGCGCGCAGTCGCCCGCCGCCGCCGGTCCGGTGACCGCTATTCGTGCTGGTCGTGTGGTGGACCCCGCCACGGGTGCGGTGGCGACCAATCAGGTGCTGCTGGTGCAGGACGGACACTTTGCTGCCATCGGTGGCAACGTCACCGTGCCTGCCGGCGCGACCGTGCTCGACCTCTCAGCGCTCACCGTGGTGCCCGGGCTCGTGGACGCGCACAACCATCTCGCGCTCACCTACAAGGAAGTCCCGGAGCGGAACAGTTACTACCTCACCTACGTGCTTGAAGACACGCCGCTGCGGGCGATTCAGGCGGTGTCGAACGGCATTCAGATGCTCTCGTCCGGCTTCACGATCGTTCGGGACATGGGCAACAACGGCAACTACGCCGACATCGCACTGCGCAAGGCGATCGAACAGGGCTGGGTGCCCGGACCCACGATCATTCCCTCTGGGCTGATCATTGGCGGTATGGGTGGGCAGTTCTCCCCCACCCCCGAGATGGCCATCGACAAGAAACTGGTCTACCCGGAATACCTCGAAGCCGACACGCACGACGAGATCATCAAGGCGGTGCGACAGAACGCCCTGTTTGGGGCGCGCGTGATCAAGATCTGTGTGGACTGCAAGCCATGGGGCTACACCACCGACGAGATCCGGCTCTTCATCAGCGAGTCCGCCAAGGCGGGGCTCAAGGTGGAGGGGCACGTGCAGACGGTGGATGGCGCGCGTCGCGCGGTGGACGCGGGCATCTGGTCCATTGCCCACGACCGCGGCATGAACGACTCCATCCACAAGGTGATGGCGCAGAAACACATCTTCCGCGCGGGTACCGAGACACCGCTCTCCCTGGTTGGGCACACCACCGAGGCGCGCTACAACACCACGGTGTCCATGTTGCGCAACGCATGGGAGAACAAGGTGCCGCTCACCTTCTCCACGGACGCCGACTACTACGTGCCGGGCCGGACGCGCGGTGAGGTCGCCATCGAATTCATCGAGACGTGGAAGGCGGCCGGTATCCCCGCTCCCGACATCCTGCGGGCCATGACGATCACTGGCTATGAGGCCAGCGAGACAGAAGCGACGCGTGGTCCGATCAAGGTGGGCATGTGGGCCGATTTCATCGCGGTGCCCGGCAATCCGCTCACGAACATTGATGCGTTGCGCGATGTGCAGTTCGTGATGAAGAACGGCATGGTGTTCAAACAGGGCGGCGTCATGATGCCCTCGGCGTTCTTCAATGGCGGACCGGTCAACGGCTGGAACGCGCGCTGAGTTCAGATGGGTCGGGTTCGCACGGTGTACACAGGCCTTCCACCTTCCAGGAACGACAATGTCCCTCGTAATGGATGGACTGTCCAAGACGTATGCGAACGGCGTGCGCGCCCTCTCCAACGTCTCGCTCACCATCCCCACCGGCATGTTCGGCCTGCTCGGCCCCAACGGCGCCGGCAAGTCCACGCTCATGCGGACCATCGCCACGCTGCAGCCACCTGATAGCGGCTCCATCAGGTTTGGCGAGCTTGACGTGCTGCAACATCCCGAGCAGCTGCGTGAGGTGCTCGGATACCTGCCGCAGGAGTTCGGGCTCTATCCGAACATGCCGGCCGACGCCATTCTCGATCACTTTGCCACGCTCAAGGGCGTAACCGCGGCTGGTGAACGTCGCGAGCTCGTGGCAGCCCTGCTGCAGCAGGTGAATCTGTACGACGTGCGAAAGAAGACGGTGGGCGGCTATTCCGGTGGCATGAAGCAACGTCTTGGCATCGCGATCGCACTGGCGGGCAGTCCCAAGCTGTTGATCGTCGATGAACCAACGGCGGGCCTCGATCCCACCGAGCGCAACCGATTTCTGAACTTGCTGGCCGACATTGGTGAGGATGTGGTGGTGATCCTCTCCACACACATCGTGGAGGATGTGCGCGAGCTGTGCTCGCAGATGGCGATCATCAACAAAGGTGAGGTGGTGCTGCAGGGTGCGCCGGCTCGCATTCTCGATGAAGTCCGCGGGCGTATCTGGCGTCGCACCGTACCGCGCTCGCAGGCCGAGGAGATTCGTGCGCGGCATCAGGTGATCAGTGCCCGGCTTGCCGCCGGTGCGATCGTGCTGCATGTGTACAGCGCGGAGGATCCGGGCGACGGATTTGAGCAGGTTGAGCCGGATCTCGAGGATGTGTACTTCCACCGCCTCGCCGAGTCCGCGGGCGCAGGCACCGCGGCGACCGTCTGATGTTCGGCGCACTCTTTGCGTTTGAGCTGCGCGGGCATTTTCGCCGACCGGTCACGTGGCTGTACGTCCTGATCGTATTCGCGCTGGCATTCTTTGGCACGAGTAGCGACGCATTGGTTGTCGGTTCAGCACTGGGCAAGGTCAAAAAGAACAGTCCGTTCGCGCTCGCCCAGTTGTTCTCGATCCTGCTGGCGATTGGACAGGTCATCACCGGCTCGCTGGTGAGCTCCGCCGTGCTGCGCGACTTCGACGACGGCGTGCACGAACTCGTGTTCACCACGCGCGTGACCCGCTTCGGCTAGCTGGCGGCCAAGTTCCTCGCCGCATTCCTGGCCATGCTGCTGGTGTTCGGCGCCGTGCCGCTGGGCGCCCTGCTTGGCACCGTGGCGCCCTGGGCTGACAAAGCGTACCTGCAGCCGGTCGTGTTGTGGCACTACGTGCAGCCGTGGCTGGTGATTGGGGTACCCGGCATCCTGTTCCTCAGCGCGACCTTGTTCGCGGTGGGGGCGATCACGCGCAGCGCGTTCGCGGGGTACGTGACGGGCATTCTGTTGCTTGTTGGACTGTCCGTGGGTGAGTCACTCACGCGCACGCTGGACAACGACATCGTGGCAAACCTGATCGATCCGTTTGCCCTTCGGACGTTCGAGCTGGTCACGCGCTATTGGACGCCAGCGGAGAAGAACACGCAGGTGTTGCCGTGGACTGGCTTCTTGGCGGAGAATCGCCTGCTGTGGATGGGCGTGGGGCTGATGCTGCTCTTCGTCGCCTTTCGGATCGTTCGATTGGAGAAGGCAGCCGGGCTGTTTCGCCGCCGCGCCGCCGCGCCGGGCAAGGTGAAGGTGACCACTGCTCCGTCGCCAGGGTCCGCTCCCGTACCAGGACGCCGGCCGGTCTCAGTCGGCCGAACCTACCGGGCACCAGGCGTACTCGCGGGTTGGTGGTCGGTGACCATGTTTCACGCGCGATCGTTGCTGCGTTCTGTGCCGTTTCTGGCAATCGCGACAATCGGTCTCATCAGCGCGTTCATGGACGCGTGGTACGCCGACCAGAGCGGTCAGACGCGCACGTGGCCCATGAGCTGGCTCATGGCGGAGTCCGCAGTTGGAAACGCCGGGCTCTTCATGATTGTTCTGCTCACCTTTTACGTCGGTGAGCTCGTCTGGCGTGAACGGCAGGTCAAGCTCGATCAGGTGCTCGACGCCTCGCCGGTGCGCACGGCCAGCATCCTCACCGGCAAGTTTTCTGCGATGATGCTGCTGCTCGCCGTCTTTGCCGCCAGCGGCATTCTCGCCGGCATCTTGGTGCAGACGATGAAGGGTTACCCCGTCATCAATCTCAAGGTGTACCTGCTCACCGTGTTCGTGGTGGACTTTCCGTCGTGGTTCGTGATGGTCGCGCTGGCGTTTCTCGTGCAGTCGCTGGTGCCACGCAAGGCGATCGGACACGTGGTGATGATTCTCATCTATTTCAGTACGATAGTGCTGGCCAACTTCGGCTGGGGCTACAAACTGATCATGCTGGGAAACTCGCCGGCGTATCGGTGGTCAGACTTGAATGGGGCCGGCCCGTATCCGTCCGCATTCCTCACCGTCCACGGCTACTGGCTCAGTCTCGCTGTACTGATGCTCGGCTTCACTTTTCTGGTCTGGCGGCGGGGCACTCAACGCGCGCGGCATGAGTGGCGGCTGCGTCTCAGCAACGCTTCGCGGGCGACTCTCGGTGTTGGCGCACTTGGCGCCAGCGCGTTCGGTGGCGTCTTCTACTACAACGCCAGCGTCCTGAACCACTTCTCCACGCGAGACGAGAGCGAGCTGCTGGCCGTGGCGTACGAGAAGCGGTGGCGGCCGTACGAAACGCTGACGATGCCTAAAGTGGTGGCCGTCTCGCTCGAGGTGGACCTGATGCCGGAGACACTGCAGGCCCGGACAGCCGGTACGTTGACGCTGGTCAACAAAAGCGGACGACCGCTGGACACGCTGCTCGTTACCGTGCCGTCGAGTGGTTCGACCATGCACATCACGCTCGACAGCCTGACCGTTGGCCGGAGCATGAGCGCGCTGGCCAGCGACTCGCTCTATGGCGTGCACCTGGTCCGGCTTGAGACGTCCCTCGCGCCCGATGACACGCTGCAACTGCGCTTTGTGCAGCGGTGGGCGTCCAGAGGCGTCGCCAATGGCGGCTTCGACACGCGCATCGCAGAGAACGGTACCTTTCTCAACCGCGGTGAGTTTCCGGGCATTGGCTATCAGTCCGGCCCGGAGCTGAGCAGCGACGAGCTCCGTCGCAAATACCAGCTGCCTGAAGCGCGCCGCGGTCACGCGAGAACGGATACCACCTATCTGAGCCGGCAGGATTTCTCGTCATCCAGTGACTTCATTGCCTTTGACGCCACGGTCAGCACGGCGCCGGATCAGATCGCACTCGCCCCGGGCTACATGCAGCGTGAGTGGACGGAAAACGGGCGGCGGTACTTCCACTACCAGATGGACGCACCCATTCCCGACTTCTACTCCATTCTCTCGGCCCGCTGGACGGTGACCCGCGATGCGTGGAACGGCATTCCCATCGAGATCTATCATCACCCGGATCACGCGTTCAACGTGCGGCGCATGATCGCCTCGGCCAAGGCCTCACTTGAGCTGTTCTCGAAGGATTTTGGCGCCTATCAACATCGGCAGCTGCGCATTCTGGAGTTCCCGCGCTACGCCGGGTTCGCGCAGTCATTTCCGAACACGGTGCCGTACTCTGAAGACATTGGTTTTGTGGCCCGCGTGGACAGCAGCGACGTCGAGGACACGGACCTGCCCTACTTCGTGACGGCGCACGAAATCGCCCACCAGTGGTTTCCCTACCAGCGCATGAGTGCAGACGTCGAGGGCAAGGACATGCTGTCCGAATCGTTCGCGGAGTATGCGGCGCTGGTGGTCGCGGAGAATCTGCACGGTCGGCCATTCACGCAGAAGTTCCTGCGCGCGGAGCTCGACCGCTATCTGCGCGGCCGGGCCGGCGAGCGGCAGGCCGAACACCCGCTCGTTCGCACCTATGGACAGTCGTACATCCACTATCAGAAAGGCTCGCTGGCGCTCTTCGCGCTGCGTGATCTCATTGGAGAGCGTGTATTGCACGGCGCCATCAAGGCCTACCAGGACGAGCGTCGCTTCCTCGGTCCGCCGTACGGCAGCACGCTTGATTTCATGCGACAGCTGCGTGCCGTGACATCGGATTCCCTGCAATACGCGCTCGATGACTATCTCGAGACGATCACCCTGTGGGACGTAGAGACCGACAGTGTCTCGAGTACGCGCATGCCCGATGGTCAGTACAAGGTGGTGGTCACAGCAACGGCGAAAAAGGTCCGCGCCGACTCGCTGGGCGCAGAGACGGAGATTGACATGAATGACCTTATCGAGGTCGGCGTGTTTGCCGAGGCCAGGAGTGGGGCACGCATTGGAGAGGCGTTGGCAATCAGGCGGTTCCGCGTGCGCACGGGCACGGCCAACTATGAGTTCATCGTCCCGGCGAAACCTGCGCGTGCCGGCATCGATCCGTACAACCTGCTCATCGATCGCAATCCCGGCGACAACACAAGCAACGTCCCCGGGAGTTAGGATCTGGCCGGTGACCGACTGCGCACACTCAGTCCTCGCCGGATTCCGACCGCTGTTCGTCCGGGTCGGCGGGGAACAGGCGCATGAGCTGCGCATCACTCTGTCGGCCATCGATGTACAACCTGGCCACGGTCGGCGAACTGCCGAGGTAGGCTTCGCCGGCGGCGCCGGGATTGATGATGAGGCGACGGGCGGCGCGCGTGATCAGTGGAAGGCGCGTGTGTCCGTACACGATCACGTCAGCGTGCATGTAGGCGGACACGATGCGCGGCGGGTCGGCGCGGCCGAGCTCGTGGCCATGCGTCACCACCACGTGGACCTGTTCAAAGCGCTCGTCAATGCGGGCTTCGACGCCGGCAGCGCCCGCGGGGTCGGTGTCTCCCCGCACCGCCCGCACCGGAGCGATGGCAGCCAGCGCGAGCAGGACGTCGTCACCGCCGATATCGCCGGCATGGAGAATGAGATCAACGCCGCGGAGCGCGAGCAGCACTTCCGCGCGCACGAGTCCGTGGGTGTCCGAGATAAGGCCAATGGTGCGCATGGGGAAAGCTATGCGAGCCGCAATCCGGGCGTGCGTGCGTTTCTCTCATGACCCCTCGTGGCCATCGGCGTGGCGGTACGAACTCCTGTCGGTCATTATGGCCGAAGCACAGCGTGTAGCGCGCCGACCTCGTCACTTTCTGATCGACTCCTGACATCGCGACCTCATGACAGCACTCAAGGCGTGGCTCACGCTCCTCTTCACGGCAACCTTCGTTGCATCGCCCGCTTTCACGTCGCCGTTCAGCGGCTTCGCGAGTGATCAGCTGCCGATTCCACAAATCGATCCACCGGTACAGCCCGCTGGCTACGCTTTTTCCATCTGGGGGCTCATCTACGGCTGGCTGCTGATCTCGGCCGTCTTCGGTGTGTTCGCGAGACGCTCCGACAGCGCGTGTGATCGCGTGCGCGCGCCGCTGCTGGCCAGCCTCGCACTCGGCACCCCGTGGCTTGCCGTTGCCAACCGCAGCGCGATCTGGGCGACGGTGCTGCTGATCGCGATGGCCAGCACCGCAATCATGGCCGTGCTGAAAGCACCTGAGGAGGACCGTTGGTGGCTGAAGGCACCGGTCGCCATCTATGCCGGATGGCTCACGGCCGCCACGTTCGTGTCCCTGGGCAGTACGGCAGCTGGCTATGGGCTGCTCACCGGCAGCCTGGGCTGGGCCTTTATCGGTATCACGCTGGCGCTGCTGGTCGCCGTGACGGTGCAGCGTGCAGTGCCGAACGCGCCGCTCTATGCCGCGACCGTCATCTGGGCGCTGGTGGGCATAATTGTCGCAAACGGCACCGAACGGCTGGGCGTGACGCTCGTGGCCGGAGCCGGCATCATGGTGCTGGCATCGCTGGTGGCTTCGCAGCGGCGCGCGAGCAGCACTTCCGCGCGCGTCGGCTGGTAAGGTCTGGTGATTGCTCCGCGCCCCCAGCGACCGTAGAATTGGCCACTTTCCCGCACGAGCGGCCTTCCCGCCAGAGAGATCATGCGCCCTTTGTTTGTCGCGACGTGCACGCGCGCGCTTCATGCCAGCGCCGTTGGCGGGGTGCTGCTGCTGAGCGCCTGTGCGTCGGCTGCCACGTCCACGCCGTCTGATCGTATTGCGCGTCTTCTGGCAAGCACGCCGCTGGTGGATGGACATGACGATCTGCTCATCCACTATCTGGGCGCCGACCGAAAGTCGCTGGGCGATGTCAACCAGTACGACATCCGGCAGCGCACCACCGGCCAGATCGACCTCCCGCGCATGCGGGCCGGCCGTCTGGGCGCCACGATTTTCACGGTGGGCATCAACGACACCACCCAGCGCGAGGCGGCAATTGTCGCGTCCACCTCACTGCTGCGCGAACTGGCGCGTCGCAGTGCAGCCGATCTTGAGATTGTGACCACCGAAGCCGGCCTTGAGCGCGCTTTTCAGGCGGGACGCGTCGCCGGCTTGATGGGGCTCGAAGGCGGCGACCAAATTGGTGGGTCGCTGGATGTGCTGCGTGCGGCCTATGCAAGCGGTGTGCGCGCCATGACGCTCATGTGGGAGCGCAGCAATGCCATTGGCGATGCGACCGGTGGCGTGGTCATGCACCACGGACTGTCGGCATTCGGGGACAGCGTGGTGCGGGAGATGAACACGCTCGGCATGCTCGTGGATCTGTCGCACGCATCCGACAGCGCAGCCTTTCACGCCCTGGCCATCAGCTCGGCGCCCGTCATTCTCTCACATTCGTCGGTGCGCGCGATTACATCCGCGCCGCGCAACGCCTCCGACACGCTGCTGCGTGGTGTGGCCGCCAACGGCGGCATCGTGATGGTGACGTTTGTCGGCTACTTCACCTCCAACGACTACGCCGCCTGGTACAAGCGCGGCGACGTGCAGTACTACCAGCTCATGTTCAAGTACAAGCGCAATCGCGACTCGGTCAACGCGTACTTCGCGGAATGGAAGCGTACCGATCCGCCCCCGGCGGTCACGGTGCGTGATGTGGCGGATCACATCGAGCACGTGCGAAACGTCGCCGGCATTGATCATGTGGGCATTGGCGCCGACTTCGACGGCATGGCCGATGCGCACATCCAGGGGCTGGAGGACGTGTCCACCTATCCCGTGCTCTTCGAGGAGTTGGCGCGGCGCGGGTGGACGGATGAAGCGTTGCGGAAGCTGGCTGGTGAAAACTTCCTGCGGGTGCTGCGTGCGGTGGAGAAGCGGGCTGGGCTTCCCGTACGTTGATTGCGCGTTATCCCCTCCGATCGACCTACCCACTGGCGGGAGAGTCGCCCTGCGCTCGGGCGAAAGCGCGATCGTGCTCAGCCCGATCGGCATCGAGATCGCGGCACGTGATGTCACCATCACCTGCAGCGGCAAGCTGAGCATGAAGGCGTCGGGTGACGTGGTGATGAAGGGGAGCAAGATCCTTCAGAACTGAGCGGCTGCCTGACCGGATCCAGCTCGCCCTTCACGTAGCGTTTCTCACGCGTCATGCCCACTCTGTGCGCCGGCGCACGCGAAAAGGCTCGCTACGGCGCCGGCGCCGGCACCGTCTTCATCTCCATCACCATCGTCTGATTCATCGCATTTGACTGGCCTCCCATCTCGAGATCCAGCGCCATCTTGATGTTCATCGTCATGTCCACCGACGGCTGCACGCGGTTGAAACGGATCACCGTAGTGGACAACCCTTTGCCCTCCAGCGACCGAAGCCGTGCCGACGCACCAGGCGGCAGGGCGGCGAGGTCCATGACCTGATCCTTCGCGGACTGCGTGATCGACATCTCGAGGACCACACTGTCCGGGCTGATCGACTTCACCAGGTACTCCACGTCCTGTGTGACCGTGAGACCGCTCTGCGTCACGGCACGCGCCGCCGTCCACCGTGCGCCAACACCAACCGCCTCCGTTGGGAACGCAACGCTCAGCTGATCGCTGGACGCCAGTGCCTGCACCGCCTGCAACACCTCGGGTGCGCCCGCACCAAAGTCCAGCTGTGACACCTGACCGGTGGGGCTGATGGTGTAGCGCATGGTGACGCCCTGCATGGCCGTCAGCTGCGGGCGCATCGCATTCACCAGCATTGGGTCGGCACCCTCTGCATCCAGGTCAACCTTCACGAACTCCTGCGTGACAGACGCTGAACCGTCGGCTGCCACGTCCGACACCGCGACCTGCGTGGTGATCACGGTGGCTGGCAGCGCCTGCGCCGGCATCGCCATGCCGCCCATGTCCATGGTCATGCGCAT
This sequence comes from Gemmatimonadales bacterium, assembly GCA_038259155.1. Lineage (GTDB taxonomy): Bacteria > Gemmatimonadota > Gemmatimonadetes > Gemmatimonadales > Gemmatimonadaceae > JAABRT01. The sequence goes on along the minus strand of JBBSPE010000021.1, from coordinate 31,312 downwards.
CTGCTGACGCATGGTCACCGCTTCGCTGGAGCCGGCCGCCAACTTGTAGCGGAGCGTCTGGCGTGGCGACGTGCCCGCGTTGACGACGGTCACCGCAACCGGCGTGCTGGCTGCTGCGGCAGTCGCAGTCGCCTGCGCGCGCAGCGTTGCGGTGGGAGCAACGAGCAGGGTGGACGCCAGCAAGGCGACCGACATCACACGCACTGGGGCCGAAGGCACGATGAGGTTCCGGAGAGAGGGAAGGTGGAAAGATGGTTGCTTGCCGTGGCGCGGGCCATGATCGAAGAACGTCCCGGACATCGCTTGTGAAGATGAGACCCGATTCTAATCAGTCCATCATACGCGAGGTTCCGATGACTTGCCCATCCCTCTCCGCCCGTCGCGTCGTCTGCGTGTTGGCCGCCGCGCTGCTGGTTGCCTGCGGCTCCGACCCGGTGACTCCCGAACCGGCCGCGCCGGACATCGCGCGTTGGGCCGGTTCGTACACGGGACAGTCGCGCTTTGGCGCCACCGCTGGCCGCTGGGGAAACGGTGGCTCCTATCCGTTGGTCATCACCGATCGCGGCGACGTAACGGTGAGCGGCGTACCGCTGCTCGAGGCCACGTACGACGACGCCACGGCCACGCTGTCCTGGACCAGGTCCGGCGGAAATGCGACCAACGGCGAGGTCACCTTCCGCGCATCCCATACGTCGGACTTTTTCTTCCGTGACCTGCCGAACGCGATGGCCGGCCAAAGTCTCTCGGGCTATATCCAGCGGGCGGGCGAAGGACGATTGGACTATCGAGGGGTACTACGCTGACGGTGGTGACCACGCACCGGCATGCTTCGTCAAACGCCCCAGCGCGGGCGGCGGTCAGCACAAGTGCAGTTCTCACGGCTGACCGCCGCATCGTTCTCGCACGGACGGCCAAGCGGCTCGACGCCCGCGGGCAGCGGCGGATCGCAGGAGTCGATCACGCGCGCGTAGGGCACGATCACCGTGGGAGAGCCCGGCTTGGCGGCAATGCCCGCACCGGAGCTCGACGGAATCAAGAGCGCGTCCAGTCTCCAGATCAATCGCGTCGGCGCCATCAGACTCGGGATATGTGCCGGGTCCACGACTACGGCGCCCAAATCGGTGAGCACCTGAATTGCCTCGCGCGACCCCAAAGTTGGCTTGACCGCCGCCAGCATGTTGCCGGAGGCCGGCGACAGAATGGACCCGCTGGTTTTCGTGCCCACGTTGCCGGCCCAGAAGCTCATGTCCGCGCCGATGCCCGAGTTCGAGCCACCGACAGGAGCTTCGCGGCTCAGGGCGAAGGCGCCAACTCGCTCACGAGCGCGGCCGTCTGCAGATAGCGGCATGAACCGGTACGAACGACGTTGATATCGTCGCGAGTCCACCGCGCGTAGCCCGGTGCGTCGACTGCAACTGTGTAGATCCCCGTGCGCTCGGTCGCCCCGTAGAACACTCCATTCCGTTCCACGGGTGTCTCCATGTATTCGCCGTCCCTGATGGTGACAACGGCGCCTGCCGGGATCGCACGTGTCAGCCCATCCACGACGCTCACCTGAATACCCGACACGCCAATGCTCACACAGTCATCCGTCGTGATGAGTGAGCATGCGAATGACGGGATCGCACCGGCGACAAGAAGTGCGGTTCTCAGAGCTGCTGATCGCATAGGTCCCTCACGGTAGTCGCAAGGTCACGCGCATCGTATCCGGCGCCTGTCCTTCCGGCTTGAAGGACGCCGAGCCCACTGGAATCAGGATCGTGTCGTTCGGCGCGGTGCGGATGATTCTGGCCACGACAGAATGCACGGCGGGAGATTCCATGCTGTAGAGGCGCGCCGAAAATGCGCCGGTGGCGTCGGTGCGCACACCCGCGGTCGTGGCGAACGAGTGGTACACCTCGGAGGTCGACTCGATCGCAAGGGACTGGTCGGCGATCGGTGCGCCGAGCGCATCCTGAAGCGTCCCGATGATTTCGAGGGTTGTACGTGCTGGCGGGCACCCGCACAGCTCTGTCGGTGAGCTGCAGGCCCACGCAATGGCAAGTGTCGCGGCCAGAAAGGCGGTCTTCTGAACGAGTTGGAGGGGCATCCTGAATAGTCAGCGCACTGCGGACTCCCGCGCAAGCGAGCTCTGCAGTTGGGTCGTGCCTGCCGATGCTCAATCGGTGCGACGGGCGAATCGGAGCGTGCGGCAGTCTACGACGACGGATGCCTGAGCACGTGAGGTGACTGGGCGCCGGAAGTCTACCATCGCGCTGTCTTGCAGAGTGCGGGCGTGAGAGTGGACGCGACCAAGGTGGCTGACAACACACGCACTGTGAATCGAGGCACGATCAGGTGCCGGATGAAGGGGAGACAGCGCTGACTGGCTATGTGAGTGTGACGGGTTTCATCATCACTGAGTGCTCATCAGCGGCGTCGTCTGCTGATGCTGCACCACCACCCAATCATGGTCGCCTTCGCGGAGCAGCGTGGACGTGCAGTACGCAGCATAGGCCGTGTCTCCGCGTTTCGCCTCAGCCTTGTACGCGATGACAATGAGCCCGCCGGTTGGTCCCTCCGGTCGCGCCACCTTCTTCTCGCTGAACGCGACCGTATCCCAGCGCGGCGTCTTCGCCATGGCGTCAGCGGCGTTGTCTCCCGCCATTACGTAGGGCTCGGCGGGCACCACCATGATGGCGTCCGGCGAGATCTTGTGTCGGTATTCGTCACTGTCGGCCGTCCACAAACTTCTTTCGTAGTTCCAGATGCGCTCGTCGTTCATGTCAGGAACCACCGTCAACATCGTGCTTCTCGGTTTCGATCAGCTCGTCGATCTTCTGAGCGGCTTCACTCTTCTCCGCGCCGCCCTCAAAGGCGCCCGATACGCGCTGGTTTCCCGTGCCTTCTTGTGCGTCGGCCTTGATGTCGCGTCCCTCGAGCGTTGTGTCGTCTGAGGCGCTTCGTCCGAGGTGCTGCTTCTGTCGTTCGCTCATCTGCGTGCTCCAGTCGTTAGCGTGTCGTTCATGTTGCAGTCGCCGTTGCTCCGGCCCTGCATCAATCACTAACGGCCGAACGCGCACGTGGGTATCGCACGAATTGAGTATTCGCGCGTACGCCCTCAAACGTGGATTGATGTGACGCGCGATGCGACGTTCTCACCGGATCAAGCGCCTGCAGGGCGAGAGTAGCTACGTACGCTCAGCGCTCCAGCCGCGAGGCACGAAGTTTTCGTTCCGACCGCATCACGTGCAGGATGAGCACGCGCTCTCCGTCATAGCGGTAGAAGATGCGACACGGTGGTTCGATCACCTGCCGGTAACGCGTACTGCGCGAAAACTCCTGGGGACGGCTCCCGCTTTCCGGATGCTCAACCAACTGATCAACGTGCGCAAAACCCCTCCGCACCAACGCTGATGCTGCGGCCGAGTTTTGAACGGCGATATAGTCGGCGATGGCATCCAGATCTGACAGCGCCGGTTCCGTCCAGACTACTTCAGCCATCGGCCAAGTCGTGCCTTCGCTTCTTCATTCGACACGACCCGACCGTCCGCGACGGCCATTTCCCCTCGCGCGATTCCCTCGAGAATCGCCATGCGCTCCTGCTGCAAATGGTACGACTCGACGTCCACCAAGTAGGCACTGGGCAGCCCATGCTGCGTGATGAGAATAGGCTGCTTGTCACGTTCGAGATCAGCCAGAAGCTCGCCCGCCTGCCGCTTGAGTGTCGTCATCAGTTCTGTGCGCATGTAGTGATACTATAGTATCACTCTCCGCTCCGCAAGCCGAATGTCCTACGCTTTGCGCATCACGGAAACATCGGCGGCGCCACCCGCTTCTTCGTGGCCTGCTCAAACGCATAGGCCAGCTCCAGCAGCCGCGGCTCGCTGCAGCCCATGCCGGTGAAGCTCACGCCAAACGGTCGGCCGAGCGGCTCGACGCCCGCGGGCAGGGGCGGATCGTAGGATTCAATCACGCGGGCGAAGGGCACGATCACGGTGGGATAGCCCGGCTTGGCGGCAATGCCGGCACCGGAGCTCGACGGAAACAGCAGTGCGTCCAGCTTCATGGCCGTCATCACTTCATCAATGCCGTGTGTGCCATTCAGGAAGATGTCCTGCGCACGATCCGCTTCGTACTTCGCGCGTCCGGCCTCCAGATCAATCGCGTCGGCGCCGTCAATGCGCGCCTGTTCGTACTTCATGGAGCCGGCAGACCGGTGTGCCAGATTCCACTCGCGCAGTGCGGTGAGTGACGCCACGGGTGCGGATGCGCCGAGTGTGCCGAGCCAGATGTTGAAGTCGCGCTTCATACCGTAGTCCAGCACGCTGCTGCTGCTGGCGGTCAGCAGGTTCTTCGTGGTGTCTGCGTCCAGGACACTCGGGATGTCAGCCGGGTCCACCACCACCGCCCCCAGATCGGTGAGCACCTGGATCGCTTCGCGCATGACCGCGGCGCCTTCCGCGTTCAGACCACCGCGCCAGCGATCCGTGCCCGGAATCTGCACCGAGTCGTAATACGACGCGCGCGGAATACCGATGCGCGCACCGCGGAGTCCGTCCACGTTCAGGAACGCCGTGTAGTCGCCGTTGGCCGGACGCTCGCAAATGGACGTGGCCGGATCGTTGGTGTCCGGCGCCGGACCCTCGAGCACGCCCAGCATGATCGCCGCGTCCGTGACCGTGCGCGTCATGGGTCCCGGTGTGTCCTGGTCAGCGGTGATCGGGATGACGCCCCAGCGGCTCACGCGGCCCACCGTGGGTTTGACCGCAGCCAGCATGTTGCCGGCAGACGGCGACAAAATGGACCCGCTGGTTTCCGTGCCCACGTTGCCGGCCCAGAAGCTCATGGCTGTGCCGATGCCTGAGCTCGAGCCCCCGGTGGACATGATCGGGCGTCCGTCGTTCGAGCCGTCGCGCGGATCGCGCCGCGGGTCGTACGGATTGAGCCCGTAACCGGCCATCGCGTTGTAGTTCGCGGGCATGCCGGACGCCATGAAGTTCGCCAGCTCGCTGAGCACGGTCTTCGCGATGATGATCGCGCCTGCCGCGTGCAGGTTCTTGGTGAGCGTGGCCTCGTACGGCGGGGTGTAGCCCGCGAACGCCAGCGCGCCGCCCGTGGTGGGCATGTTCGTGGTGTGGATGTTGTCCTTGAGCGCGATGGGAATGCCGTGCAGCGGCCCCAGAATCGTGCCCGCGTCCCGCAGTCGATCGAGGCTGTCCGCGATCTGCAGCGCCGCGTGATTCACGGCGATGATCGCGTTGACGTCCTCTTCATACGTCGCGACGCGCAGCAGATGCGCTTCCACCAGCTGCCGAGCGGTGAGCTGGCCGGACGCCATGGCCTCCTGCATTTCCGGGATCGTTGCTTCCACCACGTTGAACGGCGCGGGCTGCGCCGGTTCGCTGCAGGAGATCAAGAGTGGGAGCACCAGGGCGGTGCTGGCGAGCGCCCAGCGGCGGGAAGGTGTCACGACAAGTACTCCGGAACCAGAGGGAAGGCGAGATCGAGGCAGGATAGGAACGAACGCCCGCCTAGTGTGCGCCGTCGTACCGGAACGCGCAACGTGGCCTAGCCGGACGCGTCAAGCTGCACCATCGGTCGCTGGGACACGAAGTACGACTTCATATCTTGCGGGTCGGGTGACAGTAGCAGTACGACGCAACGTCCGAGGAACATGCTCTCCGACTTGGTCCTGCATCGAAGAATCATCAGTCTGGGGAAATAGTGAGTGGCATCGAAGCGAAGTTCCTCGACCGTCGTTGTCTCCTCGGCGCGGTGCCACGGGCCTGAGCGAACGGACGTCACGGGTAGCGAGTCAACGCTGAACGATGCATTCCCGGGCACAGGTTTGGCTTCGGACAACTTGAGATCGAGAACACGACCACCCGAAAGCGTCATTTGCTGACTGCGGCTTGGCCGCTCAGCAGGTCAAGGGCAGACTTCAACAGACTCGTGGCTCCACGACTCCGCGCGCTGCAGTTGCCATGCCATGTCTCTGAGAGCTTCGGCAGCGGGTACGCGAAGTCCAGACGCAGTGAAATCGAGACGGGTCGCATCATTTGATATGCAACGGGGGCGGAACCGGCAACTTCACAGCTCGCGAACTGAAACGGCAGTTGCAACTCAGTCATTCATTGTCCTCTGGGCGCTGGTCGGTCGCTACCAGGTGCAGCACGGAAACACGCCTCGTTAGCTCGCCGCCGAGTACACTGCGACTTCCGCGCCAAGTCGTGACCCAAGTCGGTCGCGTTCGGTCTCCAGGTCAAACCGCGTCTGCAGGTTCAGCCAGAACTGGGCGGACGTACCGAAAAAGCGCCCGAGACGAAGCGCGGTGTCGGCCGTGATCGCACGCTTGCCATGCACGATCTCGTTGATGCGGCGAGGCGGTACGGATACATCTCGGGCCAGTCGATACTGCGAGAGCGAGAGCGGCTCGAGGAACTCCGCGAGCAGAATCTCGCCAGGGTGGATCGGAGCGAGTTTGGTTGCCATATGAGACTCAGTGATAGTCCACGATTTCGACGTCGTGCGCCGCTCCATCTCGCCAAACAAAGCACACCCGCCACTGCTGATTGACGCGAATGCTATGCTGGCCTGCACGATCTCCCTTCAGCTTCTCGAGTCGATTCCCGGGAGGCACCCGCAGTTCATCGAGTGCAACCGCGGCGTCGAGCAAGAGCAGTTTGCGAAGCATCACCTTCCGCAACGCTACCGGAAACCGCCGAACCGGTTGGCGATCGAAGAGTCTTCCGGTGTCGCGGTCCAAGAAGCCGACAATCATGAGACATAATAACGCGTGGCGTTAATACCGGCAAGCGCCCACCTGCTGTTGAAGCCAGACGGCGTGAGCTTTCCTGCCGTGACCCTGATGTTGACGTGACCCCCGAATCCTGGTCCAGCCGGAGTCACATTGAGCGGCGCAGACCACTGGCTTCTCAACCGGACCTACCCGTGCGCCAACCACCGCAACGGCAGGCGACTACACGGTGACCCTCACGCTCGGCGGGCAACGGATGCAGCAGCCGTTACGGATTGTGCGGTCGCAGTGGTCCGCCGCTGAACGTCCGCACAGCGCTGTTCAACACCGCATTGGAGCAGCGGTACCGAACCCGGTCTACAAGCCTATCTGGATCACGATGTTCGGCAGCGGCATCAACCAGGCGGCGGACCAGCGCGCTGCTCGAGCATGATCGGCGCGGCCCATGCCGACTGGCAATCTGACGTATCACCGGTTCGGTAGTTGATGCCCACGTGAGCCGGTACTCGCGGTGGCCGACGGAACGGTGATTGCCGTGCAGGATAGCATCATGGAGAACGATCCCGCGACGGGAGCGATGGCAGTCCCGGGAAGACGGCAAACGATCACGGGAAATACGAACATGCTCGCTTGGAGAGCAAAACTCCCCGCGATCTCCCGCTCTCCGGGGACGGCATTCCCTATCACTTTCGCCGATTCACGCAGGCGGCCGTCTATGCCAGCGATGAGGTCGACGCTGCCTATGCGGCTGGACGGGTTGATCCCGCCCGCTTCAGGCAAGACGAGCGTGTCGGTGAGTTTCCGCGAAGAACGGAGTACTCATCTTCAAGTGAAGTGCATCAACCGACGGGGTCCGCAACAGAAATCGCTCCGATACCGACCAAACAAAACCGGCCACACAATTCACATTGTGTGGCCGGTTTCACTTGCCCAATCGCGTCCCTATCTCAGCGACTCGACTCCGCCGCCGTCTTCGTCGGACCCGGACACGTCGGCCACGCACGCGGCGTACCATCCTGCGCATTGCCCTGCGGCACCAGATCACGCGGCAACTTCTGCGGATCTTCCGACGCCATGTACGCGAGCATGGCAATCAGGACCGCGTTGTTGCGCAGATCCTCGGGCACGATCTTGTCGTACGTGTCGCGGTTGGTGTGCCACGTGGTGTTGCCGTAGTCCCAGTTCAGCGCGCCCGTCCCAATGCCCGGCGCCTTGTGGCACACGAACGTGGTGTGGTCGGTGCCGCCCGGGCCGTTGAACGGCGACGTGCTGCCCATGCGGATCCACTGCGTGATCTCCGACGGCATCTCGCTCATGTAGCGCGACAGAAACGCGCTCGCATGCACAAACGGGCCCGGGCTGATGGACGAAATGCGACCGGTGCCGTTGTCCTGATTGAACAGCATCTGCATGCCCGCAATCACCTCCGGGTGCATCTCGGCATACGCCTTCGAGCCGTTCAAACCCTGCTCTTCCGAATTCCAGTGACCGATCACAATGGTGCGCTTGGGATTCGGGTAGACCGTCTTCAGAATGCGCATGGCCTCGATCATCGTGAGCGAGCCCGTGCCGTTGTCCGTGGCGCCCGAGCCGCCGGTGAACGAGTCAAAGTGCGACGACAGCACCACATACTCATTCGGCAGCGTCGTTCCCTTCATCTCGGCCACCACATTGCCCACCGGACGCTCCGGTCCCTTCTCGGCCGTCACCATCAGGCGGATCTTCGGACCCTGCTTGTTGGAGGCCAGACGGTAGAGCAGTCCCATATCCTCGCAGCCCACGTCCACCGTGGGGATCTCCTGCGACGCCGACCCGAACACCTTGTTGATGCCCGGATTCTGCGAGAAGTTCGTGGTCAGCGCGCCCAGTGCACCGGCCGCCTTCAGCTTGGCCTGAATCGCGCGCGGTCCGCCACCCGAGAGCACGCGCTGGCTGAACGACGCCGTCAGCATGCTCTGCTCGTTCCGGATCCGGTCACGTGACTCCACCGTGCCGTACTCCGCCCACTGGGACGGCATGCGACACGAGAGCTGCGGCGCATTGAGCAGCACGAACTTGCCGCGCACCGACGGCACCCAGGCCGCAAAAAGTTCCGGCGTCACCACGTCCTCGGGGATCTCCACTACGTCGCCCTCAACCCACTGGCCGTTCGTGCCGGGTGTCCATCCCATGGCCGTGACCTCGAGCCCACGCACGCGCGGGGCAAGCAGCTCGGCGAACGCGGAGCCGTTCTTGAAGCTGTTCCACGTGCCGTAGTTCTCGATGCGCGCCGGAATGCCCCATGCCGCGTACTTGGACAGCATCCACGCCTGCGCGCGATCGGCGTCCGTGGAGCCCGTGAGGCGCGGCCCGATGGAGTCGAGCAACGTCTGCGCAATCGTCATGACCTGCGAGCGCTGCATGCCCTCCTCGTAGATCTTCTGGATCATCGGGTTGGTGGGCGGCGTCGAGCGCACATAGGGCGCGTCGGCACGGTCCACTGGCAGCGCCTGCGGATTCGTGGGCGGCGGCGTGGGGCCCGGAGGCCCGCCTCGGCCGCGCTGAGCGAGTGCGTCCGTGGCCGAGAACGCCACGGCCAGGGTGGCGATCAGAAGCGTGTTCTTGAGCATGTGGGCAGGGTCCTGGGGGAACGACCGGCGCGCGGCGACGGGGCGCCACGTGGGGAGACTCGAAAGTTACAGGTAGGGGGCGGCGGGGGGTATGCGTCGCCTGGCAGGGGCGGCATCACGAATCTGCCTAGCCTCCGGCGTCACGCGGCGATCTCGAGCTCGAGCACTCTCAGAAGTTGGGATCGCGCCGCCGCACCCTGATACGATCTCGCGCAACTAGCCACAGAGCACCCTGTGGCGTCTCCGTCTCCAAGAGCCGAACTGCCCCGCCAAGACACGAGATGGTCGCGGCAATCGATTGGTCGGGCGGCCGAAGCAGGATCACCCCTGGCGAGAGTACGGGATCAACCAATCGCACGTCCGCGAAATCGGTGTCCAGCGTAACGAGAATGCGCGCTTCGCGTTCGCACGTGGCGCGAATTACGGTGTCGAGCGCGCCAGCGAGTCCTTCCTCGTGAACGTCATGAACATCCCAGCCATGCTCAGCGAGGACGGCGCGCGCAGCACGCGGTAGGTTCTCGTCGATCTTGAAGCGCAACTGTTAGGCAGGAATTGGCACTATGCGATCGTGCGCAAGTTCCGCGGCGAATGCGAGTGCAGCCCGAATATGTGCGCGAGTGACGGTCGGATACTCAGTGAGAATGGTCTCCTCACTCTCGCCGGCGGCGAGGTTATCCAGAATCACATAGACGGGGATTCGCGTTCCGCGCATGCAGGGCTGCCCACCCTGCCGTCCCGCGTCAATGACGATGTGTTCGCGCCAATCCATAGGTGCCTCCGAAGGGATACCCGGAAATCTATCCAATCCCAACCTCGTGTGCGAACCATTCCCGCTCACCTCGCCGGCCTTGAGGCGCATTTGGCCTTCATCAATCAGACTGGCTTCATCTCAGCAACCTCGGGCCTCATTCGCGCCCAATCGACACCCGGCCAAACCGCTCCGACAGATCCTCACCACGCACAACGCCGAAGACCGTATCCCCATACACATCGAGAATCACAAAGCTTGACGGAATCCGAACGGACCGCAGCAACACGCCGTCGTCAACAACGACATCGATGGTGCGAAGGCTGTCGCCAAAGTCCGGCGCATTCACCAGTACGGCGGCGCCATCCGTTCCGCAGAAGACAGCGTCCAGCACCTGCCGATACGGAGGACGCACTGCCAGTCTGGGGTCGGAACTCTCGCGCACGGGTTGTTCCGCAATCAAACGCTCGTGCTCGCCAGCCGTCATGGCTTGCCGCGCCGCGCCCGGACGCGACACCCGTCCCGACGCCGAGCTCGGCGCAGAATCCGCCCCGTACCACTCCACCAACCACTGATCCGAGTGGGCCAGCACCACCCGCCCGTCGTCGCATGCGTCCCATAGCGTCTTTCTGTCCCATGGCATCGAACTGAGAAACGCTTCGGTGTTGCCTCGCGTGGACTTCGCCGGTTCAGTGAAAACTGCAACCGTGTCCGACCAGCTGGATGTTGTCACCGAATAGCGGAGCACGGACGCCTGAACGAGTTCACCAGGTTCCGCTCCCGGCGGCAGCGTCAGCGCGTACAGTCCTCCTGCGCGAATACGCGGCGCTCGCAGGTACGGCGGCGGGAAGACTTCGATTTCGGAAGACGGTTCTTCGGCTCCAATCGAAAGCAGCCGCATGCGCGCAATATCGTACGCCATCAGACGCCCGTCTCCGTCGCTGCCAAACGCGATCGGTGCGCGAAGTTCTCCTGGTCCGCTACCGTCCCGCGCCAGAAGCCGAGGTGCTTCCTCGTCTACTGAAAGCCACACTTGGCGTTCGCTGAACGTGAACAAGTTCAGGCCAGTCGGCACGACCTCATCAATCGTCGATTCACCGCACAGCAGAGAGGCGGATTCCTCCGAGCAGCGAAGCAGCGTGGGCTGCAGCAACTCGATCCGGCGGTCCGCGTACAGAGCCTCCGCGATCTCGACAGATGTGTCATCAGCCGGAGCGGCCGCGTCAGCACAGGCCAGCAAAACGCTGGTTGCACCTGCAATCATGAGCATGGCGCGCATGGCGTCTCCTGCGAGTTGCAGCTGTTTACGCATGCCGATGAAGTGGTCCATAATTGATATCGACTGCGGAGTGCGCGGAGCAGAAGTCTGCGTCGTGCTGCCCAAGGCCCAATCACCGCGGAGCACCGCGCACTCCACCACATCCTCGAACCGCCCGCCCTTCAGATATCGTTCACGATGAAGTCCCTCGCGCGTCATGCCCAGCTGTTCAAACGCGAAACGCACCAACGCTCGGGCCGCGTCAGTGGCAAGTCCCTGCCCCCAGAACGGCTCTCCAATCCGGTAGCCCAGTTCGCCACGCTGGAGCGTCGGTTGATCCATGTGCATTCCTCGCAAGGTCGCATCGTTGCCAGCAATAGCAACAATACGCTCCAACCCCGTGCTGCATCACACCGGCGACATCTGTCAGGCTTCGCGCGCCCTATCGTACGTCAGCAGACGCCCCGCTCCACCGATGCCGGTGCGCAGCCCGCGGGACTGGTGGCGATCCCGGCTCACCCGCTAAGCTGAAATCGACCGCGCGTGCGCTGCACGCACTCACCTTCGCACATGCAGGAGCCGCTCGTGGGCGTGACAGGAAAGGAATCCGGACCGAACGACGGGCCCATGACCGCGAAGACCGTGTGGGGGGTCGCCAGAGAAGCACTCGCGGCGCGCCTGGAGTTCAAGCTCACGGGCGAGGCGGACAAGGCGAGAGTCGCGATCTGCCAGCAGGCGGTTCAGGCGCTGGTGCAATCGACCACGACGAACGTGACGCTGGTCTATAGTTCGACGCACACCCGCATGATGGGGATTCCGTCCAACCTGGACGAGTTGGTCAGTGCCATCATCGCCGTCGATCCCCGTCTCAGGGGCGCCAATGACGCGATCACCGCGCGCAAGGCGAAGGCGGCGGAGGCGGTGGCCCTCAAGCTCGAGCAGGCGCGGGCCGCGTTCACCCACATCCAGAACGGCACGGCGCTCGGTCATTACGGCGAGAAGCTGCGGGCGTTGATTGAAGGCGGATTTGCCCAGCTTGACGCGCCGCATCGCCGCTACATGTCCAGCTACGAAAAGGGCAAGTCGAAGGATGGCATTGCGCGCGCGCCGTTCGGCTGCAGTCGCCGCATCACCGGCTCGGTGCCAGGCGAATGGCCTGCCAACCGGGCGCTGGTGCTGCATCAGCACTGCTCGTGGACTGGCGGCATCACGGCCGCCTCGATCAAGTACGAACAGGGCGAGGAAGAGGGCGGCGGGGGCTTGCACCTGGAGCCGGGCCAGCTGTCGTTCTTCGAGGACAGGGACATCACACGGGCTTCTATGATGAAGTTCTAGCCGCCCCTACCGCTTTTTTGCCCCAACACCCGGCCTGGCTGCGATCTGTTGCATCCACGACGCGACCAGAGGTTCGCAGAGATCGTCCACCGATTCGAGCTCCACACCGCGCGTGGACTTGCCCATCGCGACCGGCGTCACCGGCGGCACGGGCTCGAGCGTCGTGCCGTTCACGAACATCAGCTTCGCGTGGCCCGCAAAGCCGCCGCAGCTGAAGCACCAACCGTCGCCGACGCCGTAGTACGCCATGCCCCACTTCACGGCGCGTTCGAGACCAGGCAGCGTCGCTGCCGCCAGCGCGTCGATGCGCTCCGCGATGCCACGCTGCGGCTGCGGCAGGCTGGCGAGGTAAGCAAACACCGCCTTGTCGCCAACAACTGCCGGCGCGGCGCTTGCCTTGCCGGTGCGCATGGACTCCGGAAGCGCGGACGCGGGAGTGTCCTGCTTACGCGCGGGCATGGTAGGCTCGTGGATGGAGGAGACGACGGACGCGCGGCTTACCACCTTCGGACGTCGCGCGCAAAACTCCACCCTCAAACATATCCGGCACGGACACCCTTGCTATATATTGCCTAATGGTTATGATAACCGAATGGTTATGAGCGCGGAAATGATGAACCCCTCCCAACGCCTCGACGCCACGTTCGCCGCCCTCGCAGACCCCACGCGCCGCGCCATCCTCACCCGGCTCGCGCGGGGGGACGCCTCGGTGGCGGAACTCGCCAAGCCCTTCGCCATGAGTCAGCCGGCGATCTCCAAACACCTGAAGGTGCTGGAGAACGCGGGCCTCGTCTCCACGGCGCAGGACGCACAACGCCGCCCGCGCAGCATTGAGGGCGTGCGTCTGGGCGAAGCGACCGCTTGGCTCGAGGAATACCGGCAGTTCTGGGAGAGCCGCTACAGCGCCCTCGACCAACTGCTCGGCGAGCTGCAGAGCCAGGCAGGAGGTCCACCGACCGATCCGCCCCGACGGCCCTCAAAAGCCAGGCAACAAAAGAGCCCTCCCCGCCCCAGAACCCGGAAGCGGAAGGAGCCATGACCACCACCAGCAACACCACAGCCCAGGTTTCGCTGTGCCTCGCGTGGCGCTCAGCTGCGCCCTATACTCGGCTGAGCGCGACTAATTTCACTGAGTCGTGTCACGTCGCCCCGCCCGTCACACCCCTGATTTCCATTCGACCGCCCTGGAGTCGATCGTGCGCGTCCTGTCCTCGCTGGCCTCAGTTTCCGCGTTGCTTCTGGCAACCGCAACCACCGTCCACGCCCAGACGCCGTTTGACGCGCTGCACGCCCGCTCCATCGGCCCGGCGGTCATGGGAGGCCGCCTGCAGGACGTTGAGGTCGATCCCACGGACCCGTCCACCATTTACGTAGGCGCGGCGGCCGGCGGCATCTGGAAGTCCACCAACAAGGGCACCACCTGGGCGCCCATTTTTGACGGACAGGAGGCCAACTCGTTCGGCGACATCGCCATCTTTGCCGGCGACCCACGCATCGTCTGGGCCGGCACCGGTGAGCAGAACAACCGCCAGAGCAGCTCGTGGGGCGGCGGCGTGTATCGCAGCACGGACGCGGGCGCGACGTGGACGTTTCTCGGACTCAAGAACTCGGGCAGCATCGGGCGCGTCCTCCTGCACCCAAGCAACGCGAACGTCGCGTGGGTGGCCGTGGTGGGCGACCTGTGGAAGCCGTCCGCGGAACGCGGCTTGTACAACACCACCGACGCCGGCCAGACGTGGACCAAGAGCATCGCCGGTGATTCGCTCACGGGTGTGACCGAAGTGGTCATGGATCCGCGCGACCCCAACGTGCTCTACGCGGCCACCTACCAGCGGCTCCGCAGTGTGTTCGGCTTCAATGGTGGTGGCCCCGGAAGCGCGCTCTGGAAGTCTTTTGATGGCGGCGCGACGTGGAGCAAGATCGAAAGCGGAATCCCTGCCGGCGACAAGGGACGCATCGGCATTGCTGTTGCCAAGTCGAAGCCCGACGTGGTGGTGGCCACGATTGAACACGCCACCGGCAGCGGCCTGTACCGGTCGGAAGACGCGGGCCTCACGTGGACGCAGGCGAGTCGCACCAACCCGCGCCCCATGTACTACAGCAAGCCCACCTTCGACCCCACCACCGATCAGCGTATCTGGCTCATGGGCGTGCAGCCCACGTTGAGCGTGGACGGCGGCAAGACGTTCAGCACCCTGCCCAACGCGCCCACGTACGATCTGGGGCTCAAGGACGACCACCACGCGCTCTGGATCGACCCCGCCAATACAAAGCCCATGCTGCTCGCCGGTGATGGTGGCCTGCACGAGAGCTGGGATGCCGGCGTCACGTACAGCCGCATCAACAACTTCGCGGTGGCACAGTTCTATCGCATTGCTGTGGACGATCGCGAGCCGTTCTACTACATCTACGGCGGACTGCAGGACGCGCACTCATGGATGGGGCCAAGCGCCACCAACCATTGGCTCGGCATCCTGAACAGCGATTGGAAGCAGATTGGCTTCAGCGATGGCACCGGCCAATCCGTGGACAAAGATGGGCCGCGCTACGTGTACAGCACGTCGAGCGGCGGCAACCTCTCGCGCGTGGATGCACTCACCGGCGATCGCACCGACATCCAACCCGTCGCACCCGACGGCGAGCGGTATCGCTACGACTGGACCGCACCCATTCTCGCCTCGCAGCACAAGGCCGGTACGGTGTACCTGGGCGCCAACAAGCTGCTCATCTCGACCGACTTTGGATCCACGTGGCGCGCGACCGACGATCTCACTCGGCAGGTGAATCGCGATACACTGCGCATGGCCGGTGTGCTGAACACAGACATCAAACTCTCGCGCAACGACGGTGAATCCAGCGTCAGCGAGATCACCACGGTGGCCGAGTCACCGCTCGAGAAAAACGTGCTGTGGGTGGGGACGGACGACGGCAACGTGCAGCTCTCGAAAGACGGCGGCAAGTCATGGGAGGAGCTGAGCCGGAACATCAGCGGTGTGAAGAACGGCAGCTTCGTGGACCGCATCGTGGCGTCGAGTGCGTCACGCGGTACCGCGTACGTCACCTTTGAGAACCACCGGAGCGGGGACTTCACGCCGTACGTTTTCCGCACCACCGACTTCGGAGCGCGTTGGACGAAGGTCACCAACGGTTTGCCTGACGGTGAGCCCGTGCGCAGCATCGCCGAGTATCCCGGCAAGGCGCACGTGCTCTTTGCGGGGACCGAACGTCA
Organism: Gemmatimonadales bacterium; assembly: GCA_038259155.1. Lineage (GTDB taxonomy): Bacteria > Gemmatimonadota > Gemmatimonadetes > Gemmatimonadales > Gemmatimonadaceae > JAABRT01. The sequence goes on along the minus strand of JBBSPE010000021.1, from coordinate 15,394 downwards.
CATGTATTTCACCGTGGACAGCGGTACCACGTGGACGCGGCTTGCGGCCAACCTGCCCACCACCCGGTACGACGACATCGTCATTCAACCGCGCACCAAGGATCTCGTGCTCGGCACACACGGTCGCAGCATCTGGGTGCTCGATGACGTGTCGCCGTTTGCGGAGTGGACGCCGGCGGTGTCGCAGGAGCGCGCGCATCTGTTCAGCGTGCGTCCCGCCATGCTCATCAACTATTGGGCCGATGTCTCAACGGCGGCGCAGGGTATCTATGCGGCCGAGAATCCTGATGAGGGCGCGGTGTTCAGTTATCATCTGTCGCGCCCCGCGCAGGCCGTGAAGTTCACCGTGACCAACGCGAGCGGTCGCGTGGTGCGCGAGTTCACGGGCGCCACGACGGCGGGGCAGTTGCACCGTGCCAACTGGGATCTGCGGTGGCCGGCGCCAGCGGGTGGGTTTGGCGGTTTTGCTGGTCGCGGTGGCGGTGGCGAAGAAGGTGACGCGGGTGAACAAGCCGCTGGTCCGCTGCCCGTTCCGGCGCACAACATCGGCCCGCGTGGCTTCTATGCGTCACCGGGTCGCTACACCGTGGTGATGGACGTGGACGGCGAGAAGAGCACGCAGCAGTTTGACGTGCGTGGCGATCCCACCATGGTGGTAACCGATGCCGATCACAAGGCGCGCGAGAGCTTCCTGTTGGAAGCCCAGGATGTACAGGCCAAACTCACTGAAGCCACCACTGCGTTTCGCGCCAAACTCGGGAACGCGACCGGCGAAGACTCCACACGCATGAGCGCGATTGCCGACCAGTTTGGTCTCGCGCCGGCGGCTGGCCGCGGTGGACGCGGCGGTCGTGGCGGCGGCGGTCCTGCGGGTGCGTTGGCCGGCCTGCCCGGTCAGTGGAATGGCAGCGGCGCTCGGCACGGCGGATTGGCGCGGCCGACCGGTACGCAGGAAGCAATCCTCAAGGACGCGAAGGCGGCGCTCAGGGAGTTGGAGAAGGAGTTGGCGCGGAGATGATGAAGTGACCGATGCCGCAGTGCAGCGGGTCCGCCGACACGCCCTGAACGTGCGTGTCTGCCACTGGATCAACCTCATCGCCGTCGGCTACCTGCTCGTGAGCGGTGTCCATATCCTGCTCGACTTCCCGGAGCTCTACTGGGGCAAGGTGGGCTTTCGGGGATATCCGGCAGCCTTTCGTCTGGAGGACATCGGAATCTCGTGGGATCAGGCGGGCGCGTGGGGCAACCGGCGCTGGGGCCGCAACGCCCACTTTACGTTCTCCTGGGTATTCGTGATCAACGGCCTCGCGTACGTGGGGTGGTCGTTGTATCGCCGACACTTCCGGCGGAGCATGCTCCACGGCAAGGACTCGCCGAGCGCGGTGGACTCCGGCAGGACGCCTTCGGTGTCTGGCTCGCCGTCACCTCGATACGGCACGCCGCAGCGCTTCGCGTACCTCGGCATGATCTTCGGCGTGACCCCGCTGCTGTTTCTCACCGGCATCGCGCAAATGCCGGCGTTCACCGCAATCGCGCCGTGGCTGATCGACATGTTCGGTGGCCGGCAAACCGCGCGCACCGTTCACTCGATCGCGACGGTGGTGGTCGTGTTCTTTGTTCTTGTGCATGTCGGACAGGTGATCGCGGCCGGACCGATTCGAAAGGTGCGCAGTATGATCACCGGTCGTGAACCGATCATGGAGAACTGAGCATGTCTGACAAGTCACCAGAACTCCCGAGCGTGTCGCGACGACGGTTCCTCCGCGCCGCCGCCGGCGTGTCCGGCTTGATTCTCACCGGCTGCGATCTTGGCGACCTCGGCGACCTCCGTCCGCCAACCAGGCGCGGTGGACTGACGGGCATCGCGGATGTGCTCACGATGTCAACGCAGCGTTTGCTCATGGCGAACCAGCCACTCGTGCAGGAGCACGATCCGCGCGACATCACCCGCAATTTTCCCACGTGGGGGCAGACAAATCCCCGCGACGAGGAGTATCGGCGATTGCGGGACGGTGACTTCGCGGAGTGGCGCCTCGAGATTGGTGGGCTCGTGAACGCGCCAACGGCGCTCTCGCTCGATCAGCTCAAGGGGATGAAGCGTCGCACCCAGATCACGTCGCACATCTGCGAGCAGGGGTGGTCGGCGATCGCCGAGTGGACCGGAACTCCGCTTATGGAGGCGCTGGCTGCCGCAGGCGGCGTGACGCCTGAAGCACGCTATGTGGCCGTGACGAGTTTTGACGGCTGGTACGAGTGCTACGACATGTTCGACGTCGTGCATCCGCAGACCATTCTTGCCTACGGAATGAACGGCAAGGATCTGCCGCACGGAAATGGCGCGCCGCTACGGCTGCGCGTGGAGCGCCACTGCGGCTACAAGCAGCTCAAGTTCGTGAAGTCGATTGAGGCTGTGGCGTCGGTTTCCGATGTCGGAAAGGGTAACGGCGGCATCAACGCCGACTGGGATTTTCACTGGTATGGTGGGGCGTGAGGTTGCCGCGACCCTTCGGTTACTTCGAGGAGCGCTCGTCGCCGCTAATTGGTGGCCGATCCTTGACCTTCTTGAGGACGCGCTGAAACGCCGCTTTCGAGCCCCGCTCCGCGCGCGCTTCCAGATACTCGCTCGTCATCAGGGCGGACATCTTTTCCGCCAGCGAGGTCGCGATGAGCTGGTTGATCGAGATGCCTTCCTGCTCTGCCAGTGCGCGGGCCTGTGTGTGGAGGGACTCGGAGAGTCGGAGACTGATGGTGCTCATGTGTCCTCCTGCAGTAGGGCCAGGAACTGGCCTGGCGTCAACGTCTGGAGCCCAAACTGCTCGACTCCGGCGAAATCGCGCGTGTTGAAGGTGATGATGTAACGACACTGGGCCTCAACGGCTACTTCCAACACCATGTCATCGTTCGGATCGCGGAGGAACGGTCGCCAGAGGTAGAAGATCTTCCGGTGGTGCGCTTCGCGACACACAAAATCAACGACTGCATCAACGTCGGCGAAGGTCAGGCCCAGCTCACGTGCCTGGCGCCGCGCCACCGCCTCGTACTCCAGCACGAGCGGCACGGAGACGCTGATCTCGAACGCCCCGTCGGCGAGCAATCCGAGCAGGGCAAACGAAGCCCCTCGTCGGGAGCGAAGGCCAGCGATCAGGACGTTCGTGTCGAGAATGACGTGCGGCTTCATATGGTATCATATATGATACCATTTGCACGCCTTGTCCGCAAGATCTATCTGTTGCGCGTATCCCGGCTTCTCGGACACCGTTCGACTGCAAGACACCGACACCGCCTACATCGCAGAACCGAATGCGTTGGCTGTCTTAACCGGCATTTCAAACCGCAGTCTTTGCGGCCTTCGAAAACACCAGGAACGCAAACAACACCTCAATCAGGCCGCCCATTCCCGCCGCAATGGTGGGTGCCAGCGCCAGAAAGAACGCAAGAAACGCAGCGGCCAGGAGCGTGGCCCCGAGCACCCAGTACGCGGCTCGGCCATAGACGCTGGCGAACACCAGATAGCGGCTGCCGATGGTGCCCAGCATGGCCGGAAAGAACAGCGCGGGCTTGAGCAGGAACAGGCCATAGGCCATCGCGCAACACAACAAGAGCCAGATGGTCGAGGCCATCGCGAGTGGATTCAGCGCGTTGGACGTGTCCGTCGTCCCCGGTCGCCCCAACGCTTTTGTTGCCAGCACACCCATCGGATAAATGAGCACGCCACCGATGAGCAGCGTCCAGACTCCCTGCTCGACGCCCATCTGCCAGCATACCACGGTGGCCACAACCCACACGAGGCCGGAGACCATGACGCCCGGCGCGCCGTCATAGTAGGCGTAGCGCATTTCGCGTTGTTGTACGTCGGTGTGCGACAGATTCATGACGCTTCCCGTGGGCTGTGTCCCATCACCGATCCGCATTCTTGGTGACGGTGGTGAGTCGTCATCTCAACCGCTGGCCGATTCTACGTCAGCGTCTCCGCGGCCGCCTTGATCGTACTCGCCAATCGCTCGTACGGCACGCGCTCGCCAGCCTCTTGGTTGGCAGCACAAAGAACGTCCAGTGCCCCACGTTCAGCGGGTCCGGGCTGATCCGTTCGTGCAGGAGTGCGAACGCATAGACATCCGTTTGACGATTGGCGACCGCTGTCGTGAGATCAAACGCGTCCCACTCGTCGCGTACGGTGGCGTCCGCACCGCCCACCGCGCGATGCACGAGGTACTCGGCGAACCGGCCGCGCGTGGCGTTGCTCATCAGGTCGGACGTGGACCACCGCCAGAAATCGAGCACTGATCCGCCAGGGGGCGTTCCAGCGGAGTGCAGGGCTCGGCGCCGGATTTGCGCGTGGGCGAGAAGCGATCGAGCGGGTTGGTCATCGACGGGGGGAATATGCCCCCAAAGAGGAGAACAAGCAGGGCCTTCCGATCCCGCAGATAACAGCTACTCCGCGCGCAGCGTGATCGCCGGGTCCACCCGCGTCGCGCGCCAGGCCGGCACACTACAGGCAACTGCCGACACCGTCAACAAGAGCAAGGTCACCGAAGCATAGGTCGTCGGATCCAGCCGCGTGATGCCGAATAGCATCGAGACCATGACCTGGCTGAACGCCAGCGCCCCCGCAAGCCCAATGGTCGTGCCAATCACCGTCAGCAACATTCCCTGACGGATCACGAGTGAGACAATGCTGCTCCGTGAGGCACCAAGCGCCGTGCGCACGCCGATCTCCCGAGTGCGCTCGGCCACACTGCCCGCGAGCACACCATAGATGCCGGCGGACGCGAGCAGCAGTGCTGCAACACCGAACACCTCGAACAGCACCAGCGCGAAGCGGCGCTCGGCAGCTGATGATGCCAACAGATGATCCATCGATGCAACACGCAGGATCGGCTGGCTTCGGTCTCTCGACCAGATGGCTTCACGTATCGATGCCGTCACGGGCGGTTGGTCACCACGGGCACGGACCACGAGCGAAAGAGTCCGGTCAATGAACGGCCACTGCGGCGTCGGGAGATAGACGGCGTCGGGTTCGTCGCGTGCCAGTGATACCTGCTTTACGTCGCCGACCACGCCGACAATCGTGAAAGGACCGGTGGAGCCGACCATCAACCGTTCGCCGACCGGATCCCGATTCTCGAAACGGCGACGAGCCAACGACGCGCTGACGATGGCGACGCGTGGTGCGCCGGCGTCATCCTGTGCCGTGAATGTCCGACCCTGTCGCAGCGGGATCTGCATCGTTTCGAGATAGCCCGGGCTCACCGCGTATCGGAACACCGAGAACGTCTGCTCCGGCTGGGTCGCCGTCGCGGCGAATCTCGCACCGTATTCGTCACGATCGCCGCTGAGCGGCAGCTGGCTGGTCAGACCGACCGACGCGACTCCGGGTACCGTGCGCACCGCCTCGGCAATCTCCGCGAAGTAGCGCGTCGTCTCATCAGCATCCGAGAACCGTGGCCCCACTGTCTGGACCTGCATTGTGAGGACGCCGGATGACCCGAAGCCCACGGGGACGGAGAACAGCTGTTGAAGACTGCGGAGCAACAGCCCTGACGCGACCAAGAGCATTGTCGCCAGCGCGACTTCACCCACGACGAGCATGCCACGTGTGCGACGGTGTCCGCCGGTCAGTCGGCTCGTGCCTTCCTTGAGCGCCTGATGGGGGTCGCTACGCGCTGCTTCAAGTGCCGGGAACGCGCCAAACACCGCACCGATGACCGTGCTGACAAGCAGTCCGAACAGCAGCACGGAACGGTCCACACGAATCGCGCTTGCCCGTGGCAAATCCGCGGGGCTCAGAGCAACCAGAGCTTTCACGCTGATTGCTGCGACGGCCATCCCGACGGCGCCGCCGATCACGGCCAGCAGCAAGCTTTCGGTCAGCAACTGCCGTACAAGACGACCCTGGCTCGCGCCCAACGCGGCGCGCAGCGCAAACTCGCCACGGCGCTGGACACCGCGCGCAATGAGCAGGTTGGCCACGTTCACGCAGGCTATCACGAGCACCATCGCGACCGCGCCAAGTATCACCAGCAGTGCTGGCTTGATGGCGCGCGTGAACTCGTCGTGGAGCGACGCGGCACTCAGCGTCGTTGCTTCGTCGTACGTTGCGGGACGCAGGTCCTTCAGAATGGAAGTGCCGGCGGCGCCCACTTCAGCCGATGCGGCGTCGAGGCCAACACCTGGCTTGATCCGTCCGATGGTTCGCAGGTGATGGCCCCACGCGCGCCCCTCGGACATGTCGTACTGGAGCGGCGTCCATACATCGGCCAAGGGCGCGAGCACATTCTCAAATCCAGCGGACATCACCGCGATGACCGTGTACTGCGAGTCGTTGAGTCGCACGGACCGTCCGATGACACCGGGATCCGCCGCGAAACGCCGCCGCCACAGGGCGTCGCTGAGAATGATGACATTCGGGCTGCCGGCTTGATCATCGAGCGACGCAAAGTCGCGGCCGATGGCGGGTGCAACGCCGAGCACGCGGAAGTATGCGGCGCTGACCTGCTGCCCTTCGAAGCGGGGCTCGTCGATATTCTCCCCTGTCGGCTGCCACGGCTTCATGACTGCAAGCGCTTCGAACGAACGCAGTCGCGCCGCCAACTCGTGATACATCCCGAACGTGCCGTTGCTGCGGCCGCCACCGCTTCCGGTCTCCACAACTTCGACGAGCCGTTCAGCAGCTGGATAGGGAAGCGACTGTAGCAGGATGGGATTGACCGCACTGAAGATGGCGGTTGCTCCTCCGATCCCCAGCGCCAGAGTGAGAACCGCGATGAGCGTGAAAGCGGGCGTCGACCGCAGCCGCCGTGCACCAAAGCGAACGTCGCCCACGAACGTCTCGACCTTGTGCTCCCATCCGGAGCTGCGAACGTCCTCTCGCGCAACCGTCAGGTTGCCCACCTCGAGGCGCGCCGCGCGTTCGGCCGCAGGTAGCGAAAGTCCGTTGGCAACGTGCGCGCGTGTTGCCTGCTCGAGGTAGTGCAGTACTTCGTCGCTCACGTCCTTGTCGGCCGCAGCACGGTGCGCCAGTGCGCGGAAGCCGTGCATCAGCTGTCGCCAGAGCGACATCTCAGGCTTCCGCCTTCAGCAATCGAGCGACGGCGGCTGCCCGGCGTGACCAGCTGGTCCTCTCGACGTCGAGCTGCTTTCGGCCAGCGCGCGTCAGCGAGTAATACTTGGCGCGTCGGCCGCTCTCAGTCTGCCTCCATTCGGCATCGAGGAGACTGGCGCGCTCCAGCCGCTGAAATGCGGTGAGCAATGAACCGGGATTGACCTTGAAGACGCCACGGGAGATCTGCTCGATGCGGCGGGCGATCCCGAAGCCGTGCATAGGCTCGAGACTCAGTGTCTTGAGGATCAACATGTCGAGGGTGCCCTGGATGACGTCGGTCGTAGGTTCGCTCATCGCTCCAACGTAGGGTCACACATGTTGACTGTCAAGATGTGACCGCCGGGAGGAGTACGCTTGCCGGAGCCCATGCGAACCCTTGCGTTGCGTCGCGCTACACCACCACGCCGGCCGTTTTGATCGCATCGTGCAATCGCTCGTACGGCACGCCCTCGCCATCCTCCCGGATCAGTGAGGCAAGCGTGATCGAGTGCTGGCAGCGTATGCGGGCGTCCAGCGTCTTGGTTGGCAGGACAAAGAACGTCCAGTGCGCCACGTCGAGCGGGTCCAGGATTGTGCGTTCGTGAAGGAGTGCGAATACGTAGACGTTCGCTTGGCGCTTGGCGACCGCTGTCGTGAGATCAAACGCGTCCCACTCATCGCGCACGGCGTCGTCCGCACCGCCCACTGCGCGATGGACCAAGTACTCGGCGAACCGGCCGCGTGTGGCGTTGCTCATCAGGTCCGACGTGGACCACCGCCAGAAGTCGAGGACCGATCCGTCGACGGGCGTGCCGGAGGAGTGGAGGGGCTCAGCGCCGCATTTGCGCGTTGGTGAGAAGCGATCGAGGGGATTGGGCATGTGTGTGTGTTGACGATTCCCGTGCCCACGCGGTTTCCCTGACAACGCTTCCGGGACGTCAATGGCGGTATCAAGCGGGATATCACGCCTGACAGACACGGACCCTCACGTCCGTCTCGCCCGGCTGCTGTATTGGACGGCGGGATCTTCCCCGTGTCCCCGCCTCGTATGCGTATTCCTTCCTCGTCCGTCCTCCTCGCCCTGCCCGTTGCTCTCCTGCTGACGGCCTGCACCAGCGGCGACACCGAAACACCAATCGGCCCTCCTGCGCCTACCATGGGCGCTGTGCAGGTCACCACAACCACAAGTGGCGCGGCGATTTCAGCCAATCGGTACCTGGTGCGGCTGGGTGCGCGCAGCCTGCCGATCGCGCTGAGCGGCAGCGTGCGCATCGACGAGGTGCCTGCCGGCCAGCAGATCGTCTCGCTCGACAGCGTGCCCACCAACTGCAACGTGCAGGACGGCGTAACCCGCACCGTGCCAGTAACCGCGGGCGCAACCGGAAATGTCGCGTTCGCCGTGACGTGCGTCCAGGACTTCACGGGCACCACACTGCAACGGATCGTGTGCAGCGACCTCGTGTCGCCGTCGTCCAGTGCGTTACCGCTTCAGGAGCTTCCAATCGGACGGCTGCCCGCCGTGCTGCAGGGGCCGCTCGTGGCGCGCATGTCCACGGGCCAAGGCTCCGCGACGAGCCTGGGCATGGTACTGGAGCAGCCGGACGGCAGCTCCACGCTCGTTGTGCCGCTGCACCCGAACGGTTCGGTCGATGGGGGCGAGGTGACCGTGCACATCAGCGACGAAACGCGCTCGTGCGCGCCATTCACGTTCAGCATTGCGCCGCTGCCAGCAGCGTCGGGCGAATTCGCCGCGGTGGTGGCCTCGCTCGAGGCGCGCGTGGCGGCACAGGCAGTGGCGATGGGCACAACCGTACCCGCGTTGCAGCAGGCACTGGTGGACACGCTCCCGACTCGGCTCCTGCCACTCGTGGTCGCGCTCAGCATGGTTGACCATCCCCGCAACCCGAACAGCCTGCGCGCGATCGTCAATCGCTCGGCGGCTGACGAGCTCGTGGTACTTGATCACCTTCTGGCGCAGACGGGGCTTCGGAGCATGGTTGCGCTCACCGCTGGCGCGGCGCGTGTGCCGGCGCCGCTGTCACGTGTCGCCGCCGTCCCCACGGCAGCGGGTGAACAGGCCGCGACGTGTGTGGGCTCGACGATCACCACGGCGTCCTCGCTGAGCGATTGCATGAATCTGGCGTTCTCCGCCGCGCTCAGCATGACCGGCCCGACCGGCAAGATCGTGAGCGACGTTGGTTCGATCTCCGGCCTCGTGGGGCTGGTGCCGCACCCCGGCACACGCCTCGCTGCGACGGCCGCCGGTCTGCTCACGTTTGCCACGCAGGCGGTGCGCGAAGGCACGGCCAACCTGTTGCCGTCGCAGTTGACGCTCATGCAGCTCACGCCCACGCCCGCGCGCTTCAACGAGGACGAAGAAGGGCCGGGCACCTGGCGCGCCGAGGTGACCGCAACGAGCAAAGGCTGGAAGCTCGACGAGATCACATTGAACACCATTTTTCAGTTGGCGGGCGCGCGACAGGGATTTCTGGATTGGCAAGAACGGCTCACGAAAGAATTCGATCTGGCCGAGACAATGCTCAGCTACGTGCTCAATACCGTTGTGCAGGAAGCGATGAACACCACGAAGGGCTCGGGTATTCTTGAAATTGCGCCTGAGACGTTCGGGCCCGTGGACGTGTCGGACGAGCAGTGGACTGAGCGCGTACTCTCCGCCGGCACGTCGGTCGCGCTGCTCTCGCATACTGACTTTGAACCGCGAGCGGTCGGGGTGTCGCAGCTGCGGGTGAGCACGCGTCCGAGTCAGTTTGGCGGACAGAATATCTCGCGCACCGAGCCGATCGAGGTGGGGCGCCTCACGCTGCGCTTTACCCGCGGCGCGGAGACGTTGAACGCACTCCGCGTGGGGGCGAATCGTTCGTACATGTTCCAGCTGCGCGTTGAGCAGAGCAGCCATCCGGACGACGTGACATTCGACCCGCTACCGGCCGGTACGGGCGCGCTCAGCGCCGTCTCGCTTGGTGGCGGCGTGATCGAGATGCGCTACACCGCACCGGACTCGCTCACTCGTTTGCCGATCTCGATTACAGCCAGACACTCGGCGCGCACCGGAGCGCGTCAGTTCAGCACGGAGTCGCGGATCGCGAGCTTGTCTGTGTTGCCGCTCGCGTTGCGCATCACGCCGAGCAGCGGGTGCGCTGAGCCCGGCCAGACGCTCTCGTTCAGTGCCGAGCTGGATGGGGAAGTGCAGAGGAACGTCGCGTGGACCGCGTCTGTTGGCGGCATCAGCAGCAGCGGTGTGTACACGGCGCCGACCGGGGAGCCGCAGGGAACGGCCGTGGTGATCGGCGCGAAGGTCGCGAATGATGACGGGGCGTTTGCGGACTCGGTCAATGTGTATGTGGGACCGTGCACCTGTTTTGGGACGCTGTCGCTTGGTGCGCCGATCAACCGCAGCTGGACGGGCGTTGCGGGCTGGACACTCAAGCCGGATGGTTTCAGCGTGGGCATCACGTCGGCTGGGAGCGCCGAACAGCAGCTCGCGCATCCGGAGCGTCGCATGGAGTTTGGCGCCACGTTCACTGGGACGCCGGGCATTGGCGGCTTCCCATTGCGAACGGCGATACTCATGGGCTTTCTGACGCCGCAAAGTCAAATCGTGGGAGCCGTCGATCCCACCGCGTCGCTCAACACCGGAGGAGGGATCGTCAGCGTCACCGCGTTTACGACCGGTCAGTTCATGCAGGGGTCGTTGAATGGCAGCATCATGATCTCCACCGCGGACATCGATCAACTCGTTGTGCCCATGCAGTTCACGTTCCGTTCGCTGTTCGGATCACGAACGCAGCCGGGCACGCCGTTCTTTGAGTGCTACATCGATCAGCTTCGGGAGTAGAGGGTGGTGATATCAACGAGGTGGCTCTCATACCGGCGCCGTCGCGCGATGCGGGCATTGCTCAGTTGTTCGAAGGACTCGTAACTGGTCGAAGGACTGGAAAGTACCAAGAGCGCGCCGTGCGACTTCATCGCCGCACGGCGCGCGCCCTGTTGTTGTTGCTCAAGGTTGCAGCTGGAAATCCGCGCCGCTGAACCCGGTCACGCTGGTCTGTGACCCACTGATCGTCAGGCCGAAGGTCGGCGCGAGGGTACCGGCAAAGCGGTCACGCTGCCACTCGGGCGTCTGGTTGCCGATGCCGCCGAGGTCCACACCACCCAGGTTTTGATAGCCGATAAAACTGACCACCTGCAGGTTCGGCATCACGAGGTACGAGTAGGTCTGGAAGCGGGCGGCTGTTGGGTTGCCCGCCACAAGCCCGGTCTCGTTGAGCGGGGTGTAGAGGCCCGTGAGGCTGTCGCCGACGAATCCATACAGGCCATCCGGTCCGCTCAGCCCGTCAGCGAAGGTAAACTCGTGACTCGAGAAGAACAGGTAATAGCGATCGTCCTTCACCACGAAGTGGGGTCGCTCAAGCTGTGAGTTGACACCAATGGCCGCGAGCAGAGGCGGCAGCGTTCGCCAACTCGTGAGGTCGTCGTTCTCGGCCACCACCATGCCCACGACGCCATTTACCGATGGGTCCCCGGCCGTGGGCACGTCGCCGCCGTGCGAGTGGGACAGCTGCAAGCCGACCGTCGTCTCCGGCGCACCCGGTACCGTGGGCCAAAATTTCACCGTTGACGGTGCCGCTGCAGCGCTGTCCGGTCCGCCGAGCGACAGGTTGGCCGTGAACAGGAGAAAGCTGCGTCCGCTGCGTGGATCCTTGAAGAACCACGGATCACGGAAGGCCCAGATCCCCTCCGAGTTTTCCTTGCGCTCGTAGTACTTCCCACCGGGCTCAAGGATCACCTGGTGCGCTCCCCAGTCCGTCAGCGCGACGCCGCTGGAAGAGGCGGTCGCGGTGCCTTGCACCATCACGAGCCGCTGATCTGACGCCTGGCGGGACTCCCCGGCGGTGCCGTCATCATCCGCACCCGCGTTGTCAAAGCCGAGCGCCGTGTAGAACACGGTGATTCGATTGGTGCCGGGCTCGTAGACGGTGGAGCCCGCCCACTGCGCGTTGCCTTGCGCGTCGCCATCGGTGAAGAGCCTCGCGCCGAGCTGCCAATCCTCGCCATCGCGCGACACGAGGTAGCGCAGTTCCGCCTCGCCATGTCGCTGACCGGGAAGCAGCGAGTCCGGCGCAGTGAGCGAGACCAGCACATACCATTCGCCGATGCGCGCGATCGCGCCATCCGGGGTACGCACCGGCCAGGTGTCCCACAACCAGTAGCCAGGCAGGATCTGCTCGTTGGTTTGTGGAAGGACGGGTATGGTACTGGTGGCGGTGAGTTCGAGATCATCCACGACGCTTCGTGTCCAAAGCGAGGTGAACGCACCGGGGAAATTCAGCGGGCTCGCGTCACTCGGCTCGCTCGGTATTGGATCGGGGCCTACCGGGTCGGTGTCCGTGCAGGCAGATCCAAGCATGAGCGTCGGAATGAGGAGGCCCAGCGCGAGTCGTCGTGTGCCTCGGCGGGTGAGTGTGGGCATGTGCCAGTCTCCAGTAACTCGAGTATGATTGATCATTCCCCTGGCCCCGGCGTTATGGGGAGCACCGTGGCCGCTCGCGTGTCCACGCCCCACCGCGAGAACTTGGGACCCGCGTTGGCGGAACTGATGCGCGTGTTGAGGCCATCGAGCGAGAGACCGACCGCTGGCGCGAACGTGACGTACGTGACGTCTCCAACGATGTTCAAGAAGCTGATGATCTTCGCGGCCCCTTCGCCGGCGGGCAAGGCAAAGAATGAGTAGCTCTGCGACGCGACCACTGCGGGGTTCCCGACCACCAGACTTGATCCGTTCAGCGGCTCCTTCTGGCCAAACAGTGATGGTCCCGCGTACCCATACAGGCCTTCGTACCCAGTGAATCCTTCACTGAATGTGAAGCTGTGGGACAACCAGAACACGTAGTACAGCCCGTTCGTGTTGATGATGTGTGGCCGTTCCATCTGTCGATTGACGCCAAAGCCGGTGAAGAGCGGTGGCAGTTTCGTCCATTGCGTCAGTGCGGAGGTCTGCGCCTCAATTATCCCGACTACCGAGTTGAACGACCGATTCAGACCTGACGACGTGTCGAGCCCGGCCGCGTTCCCGGTAAAGAGCACGTATTCCTGACCGTTGGCCGGATCGCGGTAGAAGAACGGATCGCGGAAGGCATACACGACGCCAATGGTGTCCGCGTTTTCCGGGAGCTCGTAGTACCGGCCCTCCGGTTCCGCGATGATGTCATGCTTCCACGTGCCGAAGGTGAGGGCGCTATCGGTGGCGCCGGTGACCCGCGCCACGCCGAGCGCCAGTTTCTGGATTGTGCGTTCGGTCCCTTCCAGTTCGGGGACGGGTGTACCGGAGATGGCAGTGTAAAAGGCGTACAGGTTGCCGCTCGTCTCGTCGTACATGGTAGAGCCGGCCCATTGCGCGCGTCCTTCGGGTTGGCTGTTGCCGAACAGCAGGCCGCCCAGATGCCAATCCGTGCCGTTCTCCGAGAGGAAGTACCGGAGCTGCGACTGCGGGGTTCGCTTGCTGGGCTCGACGGAATCCGGAGCCGTGAGGGCCACCATGATGTACTGTCCATTCAGCTTCGCGATTTGTCCGTCGCGGGTGCGCACGGGCCACGAATCCCAGATCCAGAGATCCGGTGCAACGATGTCTTCCGGTGGCACATACAGCGGTAGTGTGTTGTCAACGGTGAGCGCCATCTTGCGCACATGGGCCGAGTCCCAGACGGTTGCAGTGAAGCCGTCAGGATCGACCGCGCTGCGTGCGGACTCCGGACCGACGGGAACGCGGTCGGTGCAGCCGACGACGGCCGCCGCCATCGCTGCGATGGCAATGCGCCGTACAGTGGTCATGGTGTCTCCTTTTCGATGTCGAACGCCAGGCGGCTGATGCGCAAACGGCGTGTTCGAGGGCGGCGGCCAGGCGGCGACATACATGAATGCGCACAGAGTGGCCTTGCGGTAACGAGCATTAAAGCTGAGGGATTTCAGCTATCAATGCTATTTCCCACACGTTCGATCTTCGGGTCGTCCCCGTTGGTGCACGTTGGTGTGCCTCAAATGAGGGATGCGCGAGGTAGAGTTGCTCGACGTCACCCCGGAGCATCTTGCGAAACCTGAGAATCACCTGGAGTTCGGCGCCACGTTCACGGGCACGCTGGGCACCAGCGGCTTTCCCCTGCAGACGACGATCCTCATTGGCTTCCTGACGCCGTCGGATCAGGTCGATGCCCCGACTGGAGACAGCACCAGCGATGGGATCGTGAGCCTCCCCACTTTGCGTCTCCGTCCGGACCGCGCAGACACCCACCAGCCTCCCCCGGGGCAACGCGCGCCCTCATGATCCACTAGATTCCATAATCGACGCGCAACTTGTCCCGCCCGCCCACCTCGCCGGCACCCCGACGGAGCACACGCCATGACGGCACGACGCCCACTCCTCGCCCTCGCCCTTTTTGCACTGCTGGGCAGCGCACCCTCGGTCGCGACCGCCCAGAGCGGCATGGGCGACATGGGCGGCATGCACCACATGGGGCACGACATCGTCATCCCCAAGGGTGCGATTTATACCAAGGCCGACGTCGAGTTCATGCAGGGCATGATCGCCCACCACGCCCAGGCGATCGTGATGTCAAAGATGGCCGAGGACCACGGCGCGAATCCGCAGGTTCTCAAGCTGTCGATGAAAATCGATCAGTCGCAGATGCCGGAAATCATGATCATGCAGGACTGGTTGCGCCGGCACGAGCAGTTCGCGCCAGACACCTCCTCGTGGCGCGGCATGCAGATGGTGGGCATGCTCACCACCGCGCAGCTCAAGGAGCTGGATGCGGCCCGGGGTGTCGACTTTGACCGTGCATACCTGAGCATGATGATCATGCACCACGCCGGTGCGATCAAGATGGTGAACGACCTCTTTGCGTCGCCGCTCGCGGGACAGGAAGTCGACGTCTCGGTGTTCGCCAACGATGTCATGACGTCGCAAACCGGCGAGATCGGCATCATGCAGCGCCTGCTTGCCCAGCTGCCGCCAAAATAGCGCGCAAAATAGCGCGCCGCACTCCGCGTCCATGCGGTTCCTTCTACCACAACCACCGGGGTTTGATACCATGCGTGTCGCTCGTGGCTTAATGATTCTCCTCGCGACGGTTCTCGTACCGACCCTGACGTCGGCGCAGACCTACCCGAGCAAAACCGACCCTCGCAGCACGCTCAAGGCGGGTCGGTATGACGCCGAAACCGCGGCGCTGAACATGCGTCTGGTTTCGTTTTCCAAGAAGCCGGCGGAGTTCGACACCGCTCGCGGCCTGACGTTCG
>JBBSPE010000020.1:0-44400 GCA_038259155.1 Gemmatimonadales bacterium | reverse complement strand
GGTTCGCTCGCGGCCGCCGATGCACTGGCCGCGGCGATCACGCACGTTGACGAGCACGATGACATGCTCGTGCTGCTCTCCGGCGGCACCTCGTCACTGCTTGCCGCGCCGTGCGCGGAACTCACGGCGCTCGAAGGCCACCCCGCCGACGCGCAGGCTCAGATCGCTGAGGCGATGGACGCGATGATGGCGCAGGGCATGGCGATTCACGAGATGAACGCGATTCGGCGGCGACTCATGCGGTGGAGTGCGGGGCGCTTGGCCACGGCGCTCTACGCGCGCGGCGTGGCCGAGGTGCGGGTGCTGGCCATCTCTGATGTGATCGGCGACGAGCCGGCCGTCATCGGCTCCGGCCCCTGCACCGCCGATCCATTGAGTCACGAGGAAGTGCTGGCCATCTGCGACGCCTACGGGCTGCGATCGCGGTTCCATCCCACGCTTGCGCGTGCGCTTGGTCTCGCGGGGTCGGACACGGTGGCGATCAGGCCGCCATCGCCGTCCCACCCAGCGTTCTCACACGTGCACTATCAGGTGATCGCGGGCAACGCCGACGCACGACGCGCCGCCGCGACTGCGGTTCGCGAGCTCGACAACGGCGGCGGCCGCGCGCCGGACGTGCTCGTGGCCGATGACCCGCTTGAGGGTGACGCGGAAGGGCTGGGTTCAGCCCTGGTGCAGGTGGCGCTCAGACACGCGCGGGTGCACGCCGAGGGGGCCGTGCTCATCTGGGGCGGAGAGCCCACCGTGCGGCTCGCCAACTGGAGCCGCGAGGACGAGGAGCCGTCGTGGCCTGCGGACGCCCCTCTCGGCGGCCGCATGCAGGCGCTTGCCTTGGCCGCAGCGCTCGCGCTCGACGCGGTGGCGTTCCTGGAACCTGAGGCACGGCGCGTGACGGTGCTGGCGGCCGGCACGGACGGGCGCGATGGACCGACGGACGCGGCGGGCGCGATCGTGGACGCGGGAACCGTCATGGCGATCTGCCGGGCCGGTCGCAACCCGGATCTCGACCAGCGCGCCCACTGCAGCCATCAATCGCTCGACGCCGCTGGCGCGCTGCTCCGAACGGGCCCGACGGGCACCAATGTCATGGACCTTGTGATGGTGCACATCGCCGCCCGATAGTCGCGCTACACATGACGCTGGCGTCACATTGAGCGATGCCCAACGAGCCACCCGTACCGGACGACCACACGGACCCAACCTATCGCCGGCTCCCCCGCCAGTCGCGAGGTCAGCGGCGCGTGGACCTGCTGCTTGACGCGGCGGCCGAGCTGATTGCCGAGCACGGCCTGCATGCGGCCACGGCCGAAGCGATCGCACAGCGCGCGCACACCGCGAAGGGCTCGTTGTATCAGTTCTTCCCAAATCGCGATGCCGTGGTGGCCGCGCTCGCCCTGCGCTACGCCGACGAGATGCGCGGTATCCACGAACGCGCGTTCGCCACGGACCTGCGCAAACTGTCGCTCGAGAAGCTCGTTGACCGCGTGGTGCGCCCGCTGGCCGCGTTTCATGATCGCAATCCCGCGTTCCGTCGCGTGTTCATGACCGCCGACGTCCCGCGCGACTCCACCGGCGCCACGCCGTCGCGCATTCGCGGTCAGCTGTTTGAGTCCATTGTGGACCGTCTCGACCTGCTGTTTGCCGCGCGCAACCCGCAGCTCTCCACACGCGAGCGGCGGCGGGCGGCCGTGGTGTGCTCGTCCATTGGCCAGGCACTGCTCGCCCGCCGTGATCGGGCGGCCGCGACCGAGAAGAAGCCGATTCTGGATGACCTGCGCCGCGTGTTGGTGGCGTATCTCTCGCCGATGCTCGAGCCGGCCCGCGACCGATCCGCGTCAGGGGAGGCGCTACGCAAACGCGCGGCAAAAAAACGGGCGTAGCGGTGGACGTGCCTCAGGCAGTCGCCACCTTGCGCTGCGCCGCGTGCACGCTCGGCGCTCGCGTCCGCACCATCAGGCGATAGCCGCCCCACACGATGAGCAGGCCAACAAGCTCGGTGACAAACAGGACTTCCGTAAATCCATAGCGGGTGGCCATACCGCCGATGCCCGGCAACAGGGTGCCCACGGCAATGAGCACATTGCCGCGCACACGGTCTTCCGCGCCGGCCACCTTTCGGTATCGCCACGCCGACCAGGCCGCCCCGCCAACAAGAAAAATGAAGGCATACAGATTGAGGAACGGCGAGAAGCGCCGCACCCACGCCCACTCGAACGCCTGGCCCGTCAATCGTCCCTCCAGCACCGCCGGGTGCGCGAGGTTCAGCGGAGACAGCAACACGCAAGCGCTGCTGATGGCGACCGCCGTCAGCAGGAGCACCGTGAGCACATTGGCCGTGCGACGCGGGAGCAGCAGGTACACTGAGCCCTGCGCGAGCGGCGCCGCGCCGAGCAGCGCGCCGAAGATGTACCACGCGCGGAAAACGGCGGGCTGCCAGCCGAAGACCGCCGTCAGACTCTCGGTGATCGTACCGGCCACGTAGGTGAGCACGCCGAGCAACCACCACAGCAGGTAGGTGGCCTCGGGCTTTCGGCGCCAGTGCGCGTACAGCGTGGACGAGAAGACAAGCCCCACGAGGGTCGTGAGAATCGGCACGTAGTGGACGAGCGAGTTCGACATGTTCGGCATGCCCGAAACTTTTCATCGCACCGAGCCACGCGTCATCCCCGCAGTGCTACGGAGAGACTCCGTGCTTCTACCCAGCGGCCGGCAAAAACTCAAGTACGCGCCTCGGACCTACCCCAGCGGGGCGCGAAAGGCGAACTTTGAGGATTGTCGCCGCACCTCGCGACCTGTTCCGTCCCGCACCCAACAGTGCCATGTCCCGACGCTCCGTGTCCGTCGGTCTCATTCAGGAGACCGCCAGTGACGACCGCGCCGCCAATCTCGAGCGCACCATCACGCGTGTGAGGGAGGCTGCCGACCGCGGCGCCCAGATCATCTCCCTCCAGGAGCTGTTCAACGCGCCGTACTTCTGCAAGTCACTCAAGCTCGACCGGTTCGATATCGCGGAACCGGTGAGTGGTCCCACCGTGGCGCGGTTGCAGACGCTCGCGCAGGAGCTCGGCGTGGTGCTCGTGGTGCCGTTCTACGAAAAGCAGGCCCCCGGCCTGTACCGCAACTCGGCCAGCGTGCTCGACGCGGATGGCGCGCTGCTGGGCACGTACCGCAAGATGCACATCCCGCACGATCCGCTGTTCGAGGAGAAGTACTACTTCGCCCCCGGCGACGTGCTCCCCGATGAACGCACGGACACGCACCCCGGCATCAACGGCTTTCGCATGTGGCGCACCCGGTACGCCGACATCGGTGTGTTGATCTGCTGGGACCAGTGGTACCCCGAGGGCGCACGCATCACCTCGCTGCTCGGCGCAGAGATCCTGTTCTACCCGACGGCCATTGGCTGGCATCCAGCCGAGAAGGACACGTTCGGTACGGCACAGGTTGAAGCATGGCGCATCATGCAGCGCTCACACGCGATCGCCAACGGCGTGTTCGTTGCTTCACCAAATCGCGTGGGCTTTGAACCCGAGTCGGGCACGGACGGCATCGAGTTCTTTGGCCAGTCATTCATTGCCGATCCGTTTGGCCGCTATCTCGCGCAGGCCGGCACGGAGCCGGCCGTACTGGTGGCCGAGTGCGACATGGCGCTCATTGAGGATACGCGGCGCAACTGGCCGTTTTTGCGGGATCGTCGAGTGGACGCCTACGGACCAATTGTGCAGCGGTGGCTGGGCCGGTGAGCGCGCGCGCGTCCAACGTTCCGGTCTCGCCGTTGGCAATTCCGGAGCCCGGTCTGTCCGTCCCCAATCTCAGCTCTTCGCCTGACGCCACCGGCGCCGTGCCGGGAGCGCCGGTGGGCGCGTGGCGCATGCCAGCGGAGTGGGAGCCGCACGATGCCACCTGGATCGCGTGGCCGCACCACGAGCCGGACTGGCCCGGCAAGTTCGAGCCCATTCCCTGGGTGTACGCAGAGATTGTGCGCGCACTGGGTACCTCGGAGATGGTGGAGATCGTGTGTCACGACGAGACGGTGCGTGAGGACGCAGCTGCGTGTCTGGACATGCACGGCGTGCCGCACACGTCGTATCGGCTGCACGTGGCGCCCACCGATCGCGTGTGGCTGCGCGACAGCGGCCCCACGGGTGTGCAGGATGACACCGGCCTCGTGTCGCTGATGCGCTGGGACTTCAACGCCTGGGCCAAGTACGACAACTACGCGCACGACCAGCGCATTCCCGAGGTCGTGCACACCGTCACGGGATTGCCGCTGGTGCGCGCGCTGCGTCCCGACAACGGCGCGCCGCTGGTGCTGGAAGGCGGTGGCATCGAGACGGACGGACTCGGCACCATGCTCGTGACGGAGGAGTGGTTGCTTTCCGACGTGCAGGTGCGAAACCCGGGTCTCGACCGCGCGGCCTACGAGCAGTCGTTCGCGGACACGTTGGGCATTTCCCACACCATCTGGCTCGGCGAAGGCTGCGTGGGCGACGATACCCACGGCCACGTGGACGACATCGCGCGGTTTGTGGCGCCGGGCGTGGTGTTGCTGGCCCACGAGGAAAATCCGGACGACGAGAACCACACGCGCTCTCTCGACAATCTGGAGCGCCTGCGTCGCGCCCGGGACGCGCGTGGCGCGGCAATTCGGGTGGTGACTGTGCCCTATCCGCGCCCCGTGATCATGGACGGGCAGCGATTGCCCGCCAGCTACGCAAACTTCTACATCGGCAACCGGGTAGTACTGGTACCCACGTTCAACGACGCAAATGATCGCGTGGCGCTGAACACCCTCGCCGATCTGTTCCCCGACCGCCGCGTTATTGGTATCCACGCGGTGGATCTGGTCTGGGGACTCGGCACGCTGCACTGCCTCACGCAGCAGCAGCCGTCCGCACGAACACCCTGAGTGCCATGTCAGACAATCCCGCATCCCACAGTTCGCCGCAGGCCAATCAGCCACCCGGAGTACACCGCGAGTTCGAGCAGCGGCTGGCGGTGTTCGTGGGCCCGAAGTGGGAAACGAGCTATCGCAAGAAGTTCAAGCCGTTTCTGGACGATGCCAGCTTCGTGCCCACCTGGAACTGGGCGGCAGCGCTCGCGTCGCCGTTCTGGTTCCTGTATCGCAAGATGTATTGGTGGTTCCTGATGTTCTTCTTCGCGCCGCAACTCGTGCTGGGGTGGCTGGTTCCGGGTGTGGCGGAGATCAAGCCAGACGAACTCCTGCTGCCCGAGAACGAACAAGCCTTGCTCGTCATGATGGGGCTGCAGTTGTCCGTCCACCTGGCAGCAGGCGGCGTGGCCAACTGGCTGCTGTACCGACGCGCGAGCACGGCGATTCGGGTGGTGGACATGCAGCCCATGGCTGCGGGCGACTCACTGCAGCTGTTGAAGCGCGTGGGTGGAGTGAGCCGTGGGCTGACGTTTGGGCTGGTGGCGCTGTTTGTGGTGTTGGCGTTGGCAGGAATGGCTGGCGCCTGACGCCACGGTCGGCGTGCGGCGGTTCACGAGCCGCACGAGCTCGCCCCGCCGCCCGCCGCCGTCTACCGCTGCCCGCGCACCGTCACCAGCTGCGAGGTGCTGTCCGACACCGCCGCGCCCTGCACCTTTACCGTGAGACGGTACTCGCCCTCGGGCACTTCGGGCCACGTGAACTGAATGGACCGACCCGGCGCGCCATCGGGACGGCCGGCGTCACGAAAGCTGATGGTGACCGGCGTCATGGCCTTGGACAGCCGCAGGAAGTTGCCGAGCTTTTGCGCAAAACTCGCGCTCGTGCGTGTGGCGCGCACGGACACCTGCAACGGTTCGTCCGGCGATACGGGAAGATACGTCTCCCAGTACAAGCCGAAGGAGCGGCCGGCCTCGATGTCATTGCTGCCCCACGCGCGCGCCGCCACGCTGGCGAGCGATGGTGTGGCACCTGCGTCGCCGCCGCCGAGCAAGAGGAGGTCGCTCATGCCGGCCGTGGTGGAGAGCGGGTTCACCACGGTACGCACGCGTGCGGCTCGATTGCCCGATGGCGCGAGCACTTCGAGGGACACAATCTTGGGACTCGTGCCCAACGGGGCGATCACCGCGCCGTTCGCACCGGCGCTGTCCTTCGCTTCGCTGCCCACGATCTTCGCCTGCGCGTCGGCCATGAACAGACCCACGTTGTAGGGCGCCGGCCCCATGCGCTGTTCGCGCATGAGCCGCCACGCGCCCGCCACCACCGTGCTGTCGCCCCGGCGGAATCGCGCGAGCTGGTGCGGCAGCATCACGAAGCCCGTCGCGTAGCGCGGTGCATAGCGCATGCGGGCGTCCTCACGATCGGGCTCCCAGTCCGCATCCGTGGCGGAGAGCGGCGCGTTGAGCACGCCTTCCTTGGGCATGAAGTCGTAGCTCGGCGTGGGCTCGTGTCCGATGATGCTCGGCAACCGCGGATCGAGCGCGCCGGCGGTCTGCATGGACCACGCGGTGGGCCAGCCGTAGCGCACCTGCATGGCGGAAATGGATCCATCCCACGCCATGTCGTAGGGAATGCGTCCCTGTCCGTGAATGATGGAAATGAGGTGCCGGCTGAGCAGCTCGTTGCGCAGGTCGTTGGCCGGCAACATCCACAGCGGCTGTGACAGACGCAGCATGCGGGCGTTGTCGTCGGCGCGCTGCGCACAACCCTTGGCGCCGTACGTCGCGTTCATGGACGTGGGCAGCCACGGCGTGAGATCCGTGAACGCGCAGCGCATGGAATCGGACATCGCACCCAGCGCCTTGTCGAACGCGGCGGCCGAGGCCACGTGCTGGTTGCCGGTGTGCAGGGCGAGTCCGCGCAGGGCATCGCACCACCAGGCCGTCCCGCCACACTCACGCGCCGCCGCCAGCGCCATGGAACCCTGCTGCTGCTCCAACGCGTAGCGCACGCGCATGCCGGACACCCAGTCGTCAGCGGGGTCAGCCCGCGCGGCATCGGCCAGCGTCTCCAGCAACCGATCGCGCTCGATCACGAGATCCGTCCGCTCGGCGGGCGGTGGCACGTCGCCGTTGTTGTTCCAGTAGCAGAGCGTACCGATTTGCACTTCGCATGAGGCGTTGGCACCGCCGTTGTAGAAGCGGAGTCCGGCACGACGGTTTCGCTCGAAGGCGTCCTGGGCCGCTCGGGCCGAGGATCCGGCCGCCGACACGGTGCGCGACACGCCAGCGGCGCTGCGCGTGTTGTCGATGGCGAGCGAGTCGAATCGCGGCGGTGGCGGCGCGCTGTCCCCGCCGGCGCCTTGCGCGTGCAGGGTGCCGATGGCGGACAGGGCAAGTGTCACCGCGACCAGGGCGGGCACCAGTGATGACGGGCGGGTGCGGCGAAAGGCCGCAGTCTGAATAGCACGCACGGATGGCATCTCGACTGGAGACTCGATCAGGATGGACTCAACGTTCACTCATACACGGGAAACCACAGGCAGCACACGTGCTGCCCGCAATCTCCCGCCACCCCGGCCAAGTCTAACCCGCCATGCCTAGAAGGCGAGCTTGAGGCCGGCGCTCAGGGCCCAATTGTGCGTCAGGTTGCCGCGGGCTGTGAAGCCGACAGCCTCCTGCGAATCAAAGCGACCGATGTAATCCTTGGCCTGCACG
The DNA here is from genome assembly GCA_038259155.1 of Gemmatimonadales bacterium. Taxonomy (GTDB): domain Bacteria; phylum Gemmatimonadota; class Gemmatimonadetes; order Gemmatimonadales; family Gemmatimonadaceae; genus JAABRT01. The sequence continues at coordinate 36,792 of JBBSPE010000020.1, read as the reverse complement.
CGCACGGCAATGTTGCGCGACATGCCTACATCCACCCCTACCCCGCCGCTGTACACGAGGTTCGTGCTCCGCACGGAGAACACACTCGACTGCAGGTCATTGGTCATGCCACCCACGCCGCCCTGCACAAAGGGGGCAAGGCCGGTGGCTCCGCGGGGCAGGCCGCCCAGCTCAAGGCCAGCGTCGTACACCCACAGATTATTGCTCCCCACATTGAACCCGCCAATCACGGGCAACCCCACGCGAATGTCGGCCGAGGCGTAGCCCACATTGCCGATCAGCGCGAGTCCGCGGGTGAGCGGGATGGACAGCTGCGCACCCACAATCGGCGTGTTGGCCGTGGAGACGGACGTCCCGAGGGGGCCGTCGTACCAGTTGCCGGTCACCAGATAGCCCGCATAGGGCGTCACGGCGCCGCCGAGCCCGAGGCCCGTCTGCGCATGCAGCGCCGGCGCGGTGAACAGCAGCGTGGCGCCAAGCGCCACGGCGGTCGCGGATACAGCACGCACAGGCAGACGGGTCATACGCTCCTCCAGGAGGTTGTGGTTACCTACGAGGAGGTGCAGGTCGCGCGCCACGCACACGGCGGCGCGCTGGAATCCGTTAAGCCGTTTCTGCACAACGTGTTACAACGAACCATCAGGTCGCGGAACTCGGTCCGGTGTCACCGGGCGGGGACGGACGCCGTCCTCAGGAGCCGCCCGACCCAGTGCTTCCCGGGCGGGCCACCGTTGCCTCGGAAGACTCAGCAGCCCCGCCCCGCAGTTCCCGCGGAACGAGATTCGCTCGTACCCGCAGGTTGAGCATTTCCACGAGCACCGAAAAGGCCATCGCGGCGTACGTGTACCCCTTCGGGATGTGCTGGCCAAACCCCTCGGCCACGAGGTTGGTGCCGATCAGGACCAGAAAGGAGAGCGCGAGCATCTTCACCGTGGGGTGCGCCTCCACAAAGTCGCTCACCGGTGTCACCGCCACCAGCATCACGGCCAGGGCAATCACGTTGGCCGCCACCATGATCTCGATCTGCTCCACCATGCCCACCGCGGTGATCACGGAGTCGAGCGAGAACACGATGTCGATCACCATGATCTGGGCCACCACGTTGGCGACCGGGCTGGAGGCCTTGGGCGCATCGGGCCCGTCGTCCGCTCCGGGCTCGATCTTGTGATGGATTTCGAGCACCGCCTTGCCGATGAGGAACAGCCCCCCAAACAGCAGAATCAGGTCCCGCCCCGCCCACCCGCGCCCGAACAGCTCGAACATTGGCGTGGTGAGGCGGGAGATCCAGGCCAGTGAGAACAGCAGGCCCAATCGCGAGACAAACGCACCCATCAGCCCCAGACGCCGCGTGCGCGCCTGTTCGGACGGTGCCGTCCGCGAGGCCAGAATCGAGATAAAGATGATGTTGTCGATGCCGAGGACGATCTCGAGCGCGGTGAGCGTGAGCAGTCCGACCCAGGCATTCGGGTCCGTCAGCAACTCCATGCAGTGCTCCAGCGGCGGAGGAAGAGCGGTGGACGGGCAAGGGGGCACGCGTGCAGCGTGCAAATGGAACGATACCATCGGCGCCGGACGCGCATGTAGTTTTCCCCCCATGACCTCCACCACCGAATCCGTCACGGCCGCTGGCACACCAGACGCGCGTCCGGCCGTCGTGTTGCTGAGTGGCGGGCTTGATTCCACGACGGTGCTGGCCGTGGCGCGCCGAGACGGCTTTGTGCCGCACGCCATGACCTTTCGCTACGGGCAGCGGCACAGTCACGAGATCGAGGCCGCCACGCGCATTGCGAAGGCGGAGGGCGTCGCGCACCACGTGATCGTGGACTTCGACCTGCGGCAATGGGGTGGGTCGGCGCTCACGAGCGACGTGGCGGTGCCCAAGGACCGTGACGTTTCGCAGGCGCACGACATCCCCGTGACCTACGTGCCCGCGCGCAACACGATTTTCCTGTCGTTTGCGCTGGCGTGGGCAGAGACGCTGGGCGCCACCGACATTTTTGTGGGCGTGAATGCGCTCGACTACTCAGGCTATCCCGACTGCCGTCCGGATTATCTGCGCGCGTTCGAACAGATGGCCAACCTGGCCACGCGGGCAGGCGTGGAGGGCACGCAGCGTCTGGCGATTCACGCGCCGCTGTTGCAGCTCACGAAAGCTGGCATCATCGCCTTGGGGCAGTCGCTCGGCGTGGACTATTCACGCACCACGAGCTGCTACGACCCCGCGCTGGATGGAGCGGCGTGTGGCCGCTGTGACGCGTGCCTGCTCCGGTTGAAGGGCTTTGCCGAAGCGGGGGCGACGGACCCGATTGTGTACGCGGAGTCGCGGACGTCGTGACGTACACCGTGAAGGAGATCTTCTACACCCTGCAGGGCGAGGGCGTGAACGCGGGCCGTCCGGCCGTGTTCTGTCGCTTTTCCGGTTGCAACCTGTGGACGGGCCGCGAGGCCGACCGCGCGTCGGCCATGTGCCAGTTCTGCGACACCGACTTTGTGGGCGTTGGTGCCGACGGCGGGAAGTTCGCCACCGCCGCGGCGCTGGCCGCCGCGGTGGCGGCTCGCTGGCCCGACAACGCACCGTCCAGCGTGCGCCCGTTCGTCGTGTGCACCGGCGGCGAACCGCTGCTGCAACTCGACCGTGCCGCGATCGACGCGTTGCATGACGCAGGCTTCGAGATCGCAGTGGAGAGCAACGGCACCCTCGCCGCACCACTCGGCATCGACTGGCTGTGCGTGAGCCCCAAGGCCAATGCCACGCTCGTGCAGGAATCGGGGAACGAGCTCAAACTCGTGTTTCCGCAGGATGGGCCGGCCGGTGATCCGGCGCGCTTCGCAGGTATGGCCTTTGCCCACTTTCTCCTGCAGCCCATGGACGGGCCACAGCGCGCGGAGAACACACGTGACGCCATTGCCTACTGCCTCGCGCATCCGCAGTGGCGGCTGTCGGTGCAGACGCACAAGGACATCGGGGTGCGGTAGTTCTGCTCGCGCGAGTCGCACGCAACCCGCTACGCCAGCTCCCCGCGCACCGACTCCATGATCGACTGGAACGAGTTCCCACGTGCAATCTCGCCAATGCGCGACTGCACACGCGGATACACGCTGTTGCCGTCCGCCTTGAGCCGCTCGAACAGCGCCTTCATGTCGCCGCTCGACATGCTGCGCCCCTGCGCGTAGTACTGCTGCGCCGCATGGCCCAGCGCGTACGTGGTCGCGAACGTCACCGCGCCGCCGGCCGCCATGCCCGCCGCGCCGCCGAACAGTCCGCCCAGCAGACCACCGGCAAGCCCGCCGAGCGTGCGCCGCACCACGCGTTCCATCACCTGCGCCGCCACGCCAATGCCGAGTGTGGCCAGCAGCTCTTTCACTTGCACGCCGTCCACGGCTGTGCCGCTGCGCTGCCCCACCATGTGCACGAGCCGCAATTGAAGCGGCAGGATACCGAGGTTCGCGATGCGGTCAGGGAGCAGTTCCAGCGCCGCCGAGAGCATGGCCTGATCCAGAATGAAATCGTCGAGCGATTTGTCGGCCGGCGACGCGCGTCCACCCGAGGCCGTACCGGCCGTGAACGCCGCCGACGGCGCGCCCGACGACGCGGAGAACGCCGCCGCACCACCCGCCACACCACCCACCGCACCACCCGCCGACGCCGCCAGCCACGCATCGATCGCGCGCGCCGCATGCACGTTCTCCGTGTCATACTGCTGCGCATCAACACCCAGCGACTGCGCGAGGCTGCGCAGGAACATGGTTTCCTTCGTGTTCGCGTAGCCATCGGCGGTGCACACGGCCAGCGCCACCTGGTAGGCCGCGCTGCGTGCCTCGTCGCTGTCCAACCGCCGCGCGACCTGCGCCGCGGCCATGGGCGCGCTGTCGGTGTCGGACAGCACGATCTCGTCGTGCCGCACACCAAGCTGCGTGGCCACGTCCGCAATCTGCTGTCGCTCCTGCGCATCATGCGCGCCATCGGCCATGGCAGCGATGGACGCGATCGTGACGATGGCCTGCGCCGATTGTTCGTTCATGGAAAGCCTCAGGTTGGAAACATGAAAGCGTGCGTGGCGGCGTGCGTGCCCATCTGTCTCATTGCCTAACGCATCGCCGGCACCATCACCGCACGATCCGTCGGCAGCACCTCGACCACGCGCAACACCGTGTGGTAGCTATTGCCACCCGCCGAGAGCACCACGCGATAGTCACCCGTGGCGAGCGGAGTCGCGGCGCCGGCACCACGGAACCCGCCGCCCCCGCCGCCACCGCCCGCACGACGCGCCGATTCCGACGCAAGTCGCGCCGCCACTGCCGCCGGTGTCATGCTGGAGTCCGGCTCACCACGTGACTCGGCCGGGCGCGGATTGTAGCCCGCCGGGAAGCCGTCCACCTGCAGGTCATCGCCCAACGTGCCGCGCCCACCTCGGCCGCCAAACCCACCACCCGACGCGAGATTCCACTCCACACGATGCATGCCTGCGCCGTTTTCGCCGGTCAGCGTCGCGAGCGTATCGCCGGACGCCGCGAGCACCAGAACGCGCACCGCGCCGGACACGGGCTGTGCGAGGCGGTAGCTGATCACCGCACCCGACGGGCCGCCGTCACCTTTCCATGGCCGCTGCGCGCGCGGCTCGGAGGGAGGCAGCCCCTGTGCATAGAGGAATCCGGGCGCCGGCTCGAACAGATGCACCGCCTCGGCCATGACCTTGGCCGTCATTTGCTGCAACGGCGCCACGTCGAGAATCTGCACACCGCGACCGTGCGTGCCCGCGATCAACTCCCGGTCACGCGGATGTACCTGCAGGTCATAGACTGGAACCACGGGCAGGTTTTCATCCAGCACGAACCACGACGCGCCGCGATCGAGCGACGCGGACACACCCAGTTCGGTGCCGATGTACAGCAGGTCGCGATTCACGATGTCCTCGCGCACCACGTACACGCTGTTCGGACGCCCGCGCGGAATACCCGACGCCAGCGACGTAAACGTCTTGCCGAAGTCCGTGGACACAAAGAGGTAGGGCGTGAAATCGTTTTCGCGGTGATTGTCGAACGACACGTACACGGTGGCCGTGTCAAAGTGCGACGCCTCCACCCGACTCACGTACGTGTTTGCCGGAACACCGGCAAACCGTCCCGACAGGTCCTCCCACGTGCCACCGTCATTGCGCGTCAGCCACACCTTGCCGTCATTCGTGCCCACATAGAGCATGCCCGGCACCAGCGGCGATTCCCCGATCGTGACGATCGTCGCATTCTCCTCGGCGCCCGTCGCATCACGCGTGATGCCACCCGTCGCGTCGGCGGCGGGATTGCCCTCCGCATCAAACCCGGTGGTCACGCGCAGCGTGGTCTCGTCACCCGTGGAGAGGTCGCCCGAAATCGGGTACATGTCCACCCCACCCTTCACCGACTTGAAGAGTTTCTCGGCACCCGTGTAGTACACGTTCGCATCGTGGCGCGAGAGAATGAACGGCGTGTTCCAGTTCAAGCGCGTGGCCACGTTCGGAGCGGCCAGCTCGCGGCGCATGGTCGCCCGCACCTCGTACACACGATTGCGATGTTCCTGTTTGAGTGACCCGCCATCACCACGCAGCTGCGCGATCTGGTTGCCGAACTGCGTGCGCGTGACGGTGCGCGGGCGAAAGCGCAGCACCTCGCCGGTGGCCATATCGCGACGCATGAGATTGCCGCCCTGCGACTCGAAGTAGATGAGATCCGGGTTGAACGGATTCTGCGCCGTCTGCAGACCATCGGCCGCAAAGAGCGCGAACCAGTCGGTCATCTGCAACTGGCCGCCGCGACGCCGGCTCAGGCCGCACGACGACCCGTTGTCCTGCAGTCCACCGCACACGCGGTACGGCACCTGATAGTCAAAGCTCACACCGTAGAACTGCCCCATGGCCATGTTGTTGAGCGCGTCGTACGTCCCGCCGCCGTCGTACGTCTGAAACAGACCGGCGTCGCCGCCCACCATGAAGTGTTCAGGATCAGCCGGATCCACCCACATCGCGTGGTAGTCCTCATGAATGCCGATCATGCCGGTGCGCCACGAGCTGCCGCCGTCATCGGTGACGTGGAATGCCTGCGTGAGTCGGTACACGCGATTCTCGTTCACCGGATCGACCTCGATCTCCGAGAAGTAGAACGGCCGCCGATTGTCCGTGCTCTTCCACGTCCAGGTGCGGCCCGCGTCGCTCGAGCGGTACAGACCACTCAGCAGCTGCGCCGGCTTCACACCGCGCAGCGAATCCGCCTCCACCATGGCATACACGACGTCCGGATTGCTCGGCGCCAGCTTGACCGTGATGCGTCCCTTCATCGTGGCGGGAAAGCCGCCGCCCTTCACTTCCTGCCAGGTGGCGCCGGCATCGGTGGTCTTCCACAGCCCCGAGCCCGGTCCGCCGCTCTTGAACGAGCTGGGCTTGCGCAGACGCTCCCAGCTGGCGGCGTACAACACGTTCGGGTCGCGCGGATCCATCGCCACGTCCACAAAACCCGCGCGGTCGCTGATGAACTTGGACTGCGTCCAGGACTTGCCACCGTCAGTGGTCTTGTACAAACCGCGATCTGCAGATGTCGCCCACTGCGCGCCAAGCGCTGCCACGTACACGATGTCAGGATTGGTGGGGTGAATGACGATGCGCCCCACGTGCTGTGTTTTCTCCAAGCCCATGGACTGCCAGTGCACGCCGCCATCCGTTGACTTGTACACGCCATAGCCGGGCTGCACCGAGTTGCGCGAGTCCTCCTCACCAGTGCCCAGCCAGACGATGTCCGGATTGCTGGGCGCCACCGCGATGTCGCCGAGCGAGGCGATGGGGCCGTCTTCGTCCCAGACGGGAAAAAAGGTCGTGCCGGCGTTCACGCTCTTCCACACGCCGCCGGTGGCGCCGGCGACGTAGAACTCCTTGGTGCGCTTGGGGTTGACGGCCAGCGACGTGATGCGGCCGGCCATGTTCACCGGGCCAATGGAGCGCCAGGCGAGGCCGGCGAGCGTGGCTGAGTCGGGGGTCAACTGCGCCGACGCGGGCGCGGCTACGGTGAGAGCGAGCAGCGCGCCAAGCGCGGCGATGTGGACGAGGCGTGGGTGCACAGCGGGTGGGGTTAGGGGTTCGCCCCAAGAATATCCCCGTGTGAGTCGCCGTGCGAGCGCCTACCGTCGCGCCTCCGCGACCTCCCGCCGCAACATCTCGAGAAACTGATCCGTGGGCACCGCACCGAGCACCCGCCGCTGCCGCTGCAGCACAAAGGTGGGGGTGCCATACACCTGCAGGCGGAGCGCCAGATCCTTGGCGGCGATCACACGGGAGCGCATGCGCTGGGTGCGGACGCAATCGGCGTACTTGGTTGGGTTCGCGCCGGACTCCTTGGCAAGCCGAGCGAAAATCGGCTGCGGGGCATCGCTGGCCGACCACTCGCGCTGCTGCGCGATCAAGGCCTCGTGCATGGCGAGAAAGCGCCCCTGTTCCGCCGCACACTCCCCAGCCTCAGCAGCCAGCGCGGCATGCCGAAACCGGCCAAGTACGAACGGGATCGTCCGCCATTTGACTTGGCCCGTGCGAATGAACTCCCGATACACCGGCTCGAAGGACTGCTGCGTGAAGTTCGCACACTGCGAGCAGCCGAAGTCCATGAACTCCACCACCTCCACCGGCGCCGAGGCCAAGCCGAGCACGTGTCCAAGCGTGTCGATGGCGCGATTCTGGGCTTCGCGTGTGTCGGCCGGCATTCCCTGCGCCTGCAGCGAAGACCTCGCGGGGAGCATGGCCGCGAGCAGAAGCGCCACCGCAGCAAGGGCGCGGCGGGTCGGGACCGGGAGGGTGCGACAGGCGGACATCAGCGTGGGTCTGGGAAATCAGATAGGAGCTCGCGAGTGGCATACGAACGGAATTCGAACCGCGTGCGAACTGAACTCGTTCTGCAGGAGTTTATCCTTGTTGATCCGCAAACGTTCCGTCTTCTCTCTGGACCCATGCCCATTCAAACCCTTCTGGACCCCGAGCCCTCGGCGTGGACCGCCCTCGTTGACGGTGCCCCCACAGTCGTGCTCTACAAGCACAGCCCGACCTGCGGCCTCTCGGAGATCGCGCTGGAGGAGGTCCGCCGATTCGTAGCGACGCATCCGGACGTCCCGGTGCACCTGGTGGACGTGCTCGGCAATAGGGCGGCCTCCAATCATCTGGAAGCGACGCTCGGAATCCGCCACGAATCCCCGCAGGCCATCGTGTTCTCGGCCGGACGCCCGGTGTGGCACGGATCGCACCGACGCGTGACGGCGGCCAAGCTCGGGGAGGCACTGACCGAAGCGGCAGCCGGCTAGCACCCGATCAGCCGGTGCGCTCTCGCGCTTGTGGCCTCGACGCGCTATTGTTTGGGGATCTGCCCGCCGACACTTGGGAAGCGGCGTGCTCTGCGCTTCTGCTGGTCCCGACGGCTCATCCTTTCACCCGACGCTCCGACGTGCCTTCTCCTGCACGCCAGCGCCCGTTGCTCACCCCACGCTTCGCTGTCGGCGCGCTTGTCGCCTGCGCGGTCCTCGCGACCGCGCCCGCAGTGCAGGCGCAGAGTGGTGCCGCGACCTCGGGCGCCAGCGCGGTTACCGCCGCCGAAACCAGCGCCTCCGCCGCCCCGCGTATGGCGGTGGACGCCAATCGCCCGCGTGCCTTCTCCGGCTTTTCGGCCTCCGTTGGCGCCCTCCGCGACTCGCTGGTCTCGCGGGCCCGTGAGAGCATCGGCATCCGCTACATCTTCGGTGGCACCGACCCGCTCCGCGGCCTCGACTGCAGCGCGCTCATCGGGCATCTGCTGTCCGCCTTCGATATCTCCCTGCCGCGCACGGCCGCCGAGCAGGCCCGCATGGGTCGCGAGATACCCAAGGATCGCTCGCAGATGAAGCCCGGTGACCTGCTCACCTTCGGCAAGGGCTCACGGATCACGCATATCGGGATGTACGTGGGCGAGGGCCGCTTCATTCACGCCAGCACCTCGCGCAAGCAGGTCATTGAGAGCACGCTCGACCAGAAGCGGTCGTCGCTCGTGCGCGAGTGGCGCGGGGTTCGGCGGGTGATCGACACACAGTTCGTGTCAGCCCGCTACGATAGCGTTTTCGCCCTGCTCGACTCCGTGCGCACGGCCGACTCGCTGTGGCTGCGTGCGCCCGATTCCGCCGCCCTGCGCGACTCGGCGCGTTCGCCTCGCCGCTGACCCGCCCCGTGCCAGTCGCGGAGCTCTCGGCCGAGTTCACGCTCGCCAGCGCCCGGCGACTGCCACACGTGGCCGAGGGTCATCCCTGCGGCCGACTGCACGGCCACACGTTCGGAATCCGGGTGCTGGTTGAGGGCCCGATCGACTCCACCACAGGCTGGGTGTTGGACTTTGCCACCATCACCGATGCGTGGGAGCCCATCCGCGACGCCTTGGACCACCGAGTGCTGAACGACGTGCCGGGCTTGGACAACCCCACCAGCGAGCGGCTGGCCTGCTGGATCTGGGCCGCGCTGCAGCCGTCGCTACCGGGCCTTCGGGCCGTCGAGGTGGGCGAGACCGGCGGGTTCCGTGTGACCTATCGCGGGCAGTAAGCGCCCGCCGCTATGAAGGTCCGCACGGCGATGCGCCGATTCCATGGTGCATGGCGCGGCACGAGCTCCAAGCCGGCCGACTGGCTGGTGCGCGCCGGCGGCAGCGCGCTCGCCGTCGGCGCCATGGAAGTCGCCCTCACACTCGGCCTCGGCGACGCCACGCGGGTGAGCGAGACCAGCTACCGACTCGCCGCGCTGGTCGGCGGCGCGCTCATCGCCACCACTCGCGGCGCACGCTGGCTGGCCATTGCGGCCGTCAGCCTGTGTGCACTCCTGTTCGTGGTGATGTTTACGCCGCTGGTGGAATCTCCCGTACGGTCGCTGCTGCGCGCGGACACCGGTGCGCAGCCCGCTGACGCGATCGTCGTGTTCTCGGGCTCCATGACCGACGCCGGCCACATTGGTGATATCGCGCTCGGTCGTCTCGTCAGCGCGATCATGGAAGCGCAGCGCCTGGGAATCCCTGACCTGATCGTCTCTGAGCAGCAGCGGCGTGCCAATGGCCAACAGGTATCCACTTTGCCCGATCAGACGGCCCTGGTCGCGCAGCTCGGAGGTGGAGTGCGACTCAGTTCCGTGAGCGGCGTGAGCAACACCCACAACGAGAGCCTCGCGTTCGCGGCGCTCGCGCGCACACGCGGCTGGACGCACGTGCGAGCGGTCACATCGCCGATGCACGCGCGTCGCGCCTGCGCGTCGCTCGAGGCAACGGGACTGCGTGTCACGTGTTCTCCGTCCACGCCGCGAGATCTCGATTTTTCCCATTTGTCAACACCAAACGCACGCCTGATCGCGGCGCGCGCCGCGCTGCACGAGACGGTGGGGCTCATCTACTATCGCTGGCGTGGGTGGCTCGCATGATCTCGTCAGCGACGCGACGCGGCGCACGAGGCGGCCGCGTGCTCTCGCTCTTGATCGTGATGTCGTTGGCGGCGTGCGAACAGCCGGCGCGAACAGCGGTTTCCACGCGCGAGGCCTGCGAGGTGTCGACGGTATCCGACGGCGACTCGTTTCGGTGCGCAGACGGACGTCGCATTCGCCTGCTGCTGCTCGATGCACCGGAAATGTCGCAGGTCCCGTTCGGGATGCGGGCGCGCGACGCCCTGCGCGCGCGGATGCGGCGCGGCGACTCGGTGTGGCTGGAGTACGATGTGCAGCGTGAGGATCAGTACGGACGCACGTTGGCACACGCGTGGACGCGTCCGGACGGCGGCACGCACGTGAACCTCGTGATGGCGCGTGACGGGTGGGCGGTGGCCGTGGTGTTCCCCCCAAACGTGCACCATGTGGGCGCAATCCGTGACGCCGTGAGCCGCGCGAAGACCGACCGGCTGGGCCTGTGGGCGGACGGGGCGTTTTCCTGCGAGCCCATCGCGCACAAGCGTGGACAATGCTGATGTCACGTGACGGGCAACACTTCCATCATTGGACCATGGGCGGTACGTTCGCGGGGCTGTATCTGTTCTGCGAGACACCCTTCCGTTTCCGAGAAACCTCCCCCGATGTCCACCATGGTTGATTTCCGTCTCCATCCGCTGGCCATGCGCGCCGTACGCGCGGTCGCCGTCGTGGCGCTCGTGCTCGCATTGCCCGGCTGTCAGGACAAGCAGGCTGCAGCCGAGGCCGAACGCCTCTCCGTCGAGCTGCTCGCGGCCACGGCAGCGCGCGACTCACTCGCCGCCATTGTTGGCAGCGCGGACGCAGACCGCGACCGGGCGATGACCGAACTGGTGGAGGCCAGCAAGTTCGCCGATCAGGTGGACGCTGAACTCCGAGAAGTGCGCGGTCTGACGTCCAAAGTGCAGCCGCAAACTGGCGACGAAAGTGGTGTTGCCCAGGCCACGGCCGCGCGCGAGGACATTCTCGCGCGTCTCAAACAGCTTCGGCAGCGGCTCAGCGCTCGGCAGGCTGATCTGGGGCGCACGCGCGATTCGCTCGTGGCCATGCGCGGCGCGTCATCCGCAGCGGCACAGCTGATCGGAGACCTGCAGTCCCGGCTCGAGTTGCGCGACAAGGAAATCCTCGCGTTCGAGACCGAGGTGCGTGATCTCCGTGAACGCAACGTGCAGCTCACTTATGAAAAGGCCGCCATCACGGACACGATGCGCACCGTGGAGACGCGCGCCAATCGGGTGTTCTACACCATTGGCACCAAGCAGCAGCTGCTCGACCGAAAGATCGTCCGGGAGGAGGGCGGCTCGCGCGCGCTGCTCGTGGTTCGCCTGGGCGAGACGCTCGTTCCCTCACGCACGCTTGACGAGTCATTCTTCACCGCCGGTGATCGGCGGGAACTGGCGACGATTGCACTGCCGCGCGCCGACAAGGAGTACCGTATCGTCTCCCGGCACGACGCCAGACTCCTCGAAGCGGACGATATGAAGGATGACGGCTCGTTTCGCGGTACCAGCATCCGCATCACCGACCCGGCCGCGTTCTGGGCGGTGTCGCCGTTTCTGATCATCGTCGAGAAGTAGCAGCGCGCCACCGCCACACCGTGAGCGCCAGCAAGGCCGCGCTCACGGCACTCCACCAGAGCAGATGCCAGGCGGCGAGCGACACGGGAGCGGGCCCACCAACCCGCAGCGCCGGCGGGTCGGCAAAGCGCAGCCACCACGCCACCAAGCCATTGGCATCGAGCACCACCGCCAGCACCCAGCCGGCAATCAACATGAGGTGCGCGACCACCTTGTGCCGCAGCAGCACGTGCACGGTGAGTGCGAGTACCGTCCATTGCACGAACGGCACATAGAGCCACAGCGCACCAAGGCCGGCCAGCCGCGCCACAGACGGCAATGTGCCCGTGCGAACCAGTGCGCCCAAGGCCGCCGCACCCAGCAGCGCCATCACCAGAGCGGCCTGCGACACCGCGAGCCCGCACAGTCGGCCCAGAACGAGCACGCGCGTGCGCAACGGCGCACTCTGCACCAACTCGAGCACGCGCTCGTCATGGTCGCGCCACAGTAGCTCACCGGCGTAGATGGTGGCCAGCAGAATCAGGAACAAGCGCGCGTGCTCCTGCGTGAGCAACAGCGTGGACACTACAGTCGGGTCGACACTGCCCAACGCATGGGCCAACACGTTCAGTGCACCAAGCCCGGCAATCACGCGCCAGCCGCGCTCGCGCCACGTCCAACGCAACGTGAAAGCGGCGATCGCGCCAAACTGCACGACGGACGAGAACGCGTTGTGCCGCATTGGCGCGGGAACGCTGGCCCGCCTGGGGGCCGCCGAGGCAGCTCGGCCGCTGATGCCTGTCGGTCGAGTCACTCGGTCCGCCCCGGGGGACTCGCGGACCAATCGCCGGCGGCCCCTGACCAGCGCTACGCCGCCGAGCCCGGCCGCGATCGCCAGCCACAGCGCGCGGCTCGCACCCACCAAACCGCCCAGCGGAATGGGGTGGGTGCCACGCTCGCTGGCAGACCAGTCCGCCGTGACCACCTGCAGCGCGGTCGTTCCGAACGGGTCCAGCAGCGACGCGGCAGTCGCCAAGCGACTCGACGCCGCGACGGAGGCACGCACCGCCTCAGCTCCCTGCCACACGAAGAGCAGCGCGAGCGAGGCCGCCAGCACGCCCAGCAGCCGCCGCGTCTGCACGGCCGCGACAGACAACAGGGTGGCGACCGCCACGGTGGTGGGCAGCGTCACCATCAGCCACACCCGCAGCGCACTCCAGGCAACCGCGCGCCACTGCATGTCGCCCGGAAGCCACGGCGCCGCCGCGCCGAGCAACACGCCCGCCACGATGGCCGAGTACACCACGACCATTGCGAGAAGCGCGCCCATCCACCGACCCAGCATCCACGCGCGCAGCGGCAACGGCGTGCTGAAGAGCAGCTCGTCGGTACGTCCGGCAGCGTCGCGCAGGAACGCGCTGGCCACGATCATGGTGGTGATGACCTGCCCGAACGCGGTCAGCCCGCCCATGGCGAGCGCGATGGCGAGCGGAGACCGATGGGGCAGCGCCAGATCGCGGCGCACGAGGGCCACGGTATCGCTGCTCACGAAAGCGAACGTCAGCAGCAGGAAGACCAGCGCGTAGAGGACTGTGGCTGGCTCCCGTCGCTGAATGCCAAGCTCAAATCGTACGACGGCGAGCGCGGCGCGGGCGGTCTCGACCACGCCGAGGCCAAGCCGGCGGTCAGACGTGCGGTCAGACGTGCGGGAGCTCCCGGTCACCCAGCCCACCCCGGTCCTTGTGCCACTGCAGCTCCTCGGCCGAGAGCGGCCGAATCGCGAGGTCCACCGCCAGCCAGGTGGTCTTCGCAAAGGGGTAGCACAGGAAGCAGCCGGTCAGCATGAGCGCCCCGGTGACGTAGGTCAGCAGGTCCCAGGGCACGTCGGGCCACGTGAAGGCCACAAACCCGCACACGCAGAAGAACAGGATCAGCTCGACGGCGATCAGGTTGAACAGGTAGGCGCCCACGAAGTAGTCGCTTTCGCCCCGTTCAATGCGGAGGCCGCACGTGGGACACTGGGGCTTGAGATTGAAGAAGGAGGCAAACAGGCCCGGGCCGCCGCAGTTGGGACACCGTAGCAGCAGTGCGCGCCCGATCATTCGGGCGGTTGACACCCGGGCGGGCGAGGAGGCGGCTGGCGGCTGGCGCATCATGAAATCTACATGATCCCAGCGCGCACGGGCGGGGCCGCCAGTCGGGCGACGGGATCCTTCTTAACGGCAAGGGGCTTTAGAACGTATTCCCTTCGGCCATTCGAGCGCGCCTTCGTTTCGCTGGCGTGCCGGTTCCTTTGCAGGTGCTCCGCTTTACCCACGACATTATGCCATTCCTCAGTGCTTCACGATCCGTGCTTTCCACTGCGCTCCTGCTCGGCCTCGCGGCTTGCGGCGGTGATGCGGCCACTCCGGCCGCGGCGGGTGGAGGCGGGGGCGGGGGAGGCCGCGGCGGTCCCGGCGGGTTCCGGGGCGGCACACCACAGGTAACTCCAGTCGAGATCGTGCTGGTGGAGCGCACCTCGATCGCCAACACCAGCCTGGTCACCGGCCTGCTGGAGCCGATCCGTACGGTGAGCGTCAACGCGCAGCTTGCCGGCGCGCTACTCCGGGTGAACGTGGAGGAGGGGTCGCGCGTGAGCGAGGGCCAGATTCTCGCGGAAATCGACGCCCGCGAGCTGGAAGCCCAGGTCCGGGCCGCCGAGGCAGCGCTGGTGTTCGCGCAGTCCACGGCTGACCGGTCCAAGCAGCTGTTCGACGGCCAGATCGTCACGGCGGCCGAGTATGAGCGCGATCGCAGCGCGCTGGCATCGGCTCAGGCCTCGCTCACGCAGCTCAAGACGCGCCTTGGCTACGCCGTCATCGCCTCCCCGATCAGTGGCGTGGTCACCGCGCGCTTCGTGCAGGGCGGAGATATCGTCAACAACAACACCCGCATGTTTACCGTGGCTGACCTCTCCACCCTCGTGGTGAGGCTGCCGGTGTCGGAACTCGAGGTGGCGCAGCTCCGCACCGGCGAGCCGGTCACGCTCAGAGTGGACGCGCTGGGCGGCGCCCCGTATCCCGGACGTATCCGTCGCATCTTTCCGGCAGCCGACTCGGTGAGTCGATTGGTGCCGGTCGAGGTTGCGGTGTCCGGCAACTCCACCGCCCAGTTGCGGCCCGGCTACACGGTGCGGGCCAACCTCCAGCTCGACACGCGCGACGACGCCTTGGTGGTGCCGACGCGCGCGGTCCTCGGCGCGACGGGTGCCCGCAGCGTGTTTGTCATCAAGTCCGGGCTGGCCGAGCGCCGTTCGGTGCGCGTCGGTGATGATATCGATGGGCAGCTCGAGGTGTTCTCGGGGCTCGCGCTCGGTGACACGGTCATCGTGGCCGGCAACTCGCTGGTCCGCGAGGGTGGTCAGGTTCGGATCGTTGACCCGCTGTCACCGGACGCCCCGTCGCGTACCGCGCAGCCCGGCAGCCCGATTCCGAGTGGTGCCACCAAGGCGGTCTCGGCCTCGGACAGTGTCAAGGCGGACAGCGTGCGTCAGCTCTCGGCCAAGGCCGTGCAATGAGCGAGCGCAATGAGCAGGACGGCGCGGCAGACGCGTCGCCGCGGCGCGGCATCTCGAGCTGGTCCATCGTCCGCCCCATCGGCACGCTGATGCTCACGAGCACGCTGCTGGTGCTCGGCATGGTGTACGTGGGACGGCTGCCAGTGGACCTGTTGCCGCGTATCGTCTACCCCCAGGTGCGCGTGTCCGTGTCCAACGCCGGCGTGGAGCCGGTGGTGCTCGAAGAGACCATCGCGAAGGTGCTCGAGTCGTCGCTGGCCTCGACGCAAAATCTGCAGCGCATGGAGACCGACATCTCCGAAGGGCGCGTCAACATCAATCTTGACTTCCGCTACGGCACGAACGTGGACTTCGCGCTGCAGGATGCCGCGAAGAACGTGGAGCGCGTGCGGGCGCGGTTGCCCGTGGAATCCGATCCGCCGGTGATCAACAAGTCGGATCCCTCACAGATGCAGATCTACCAGGTGGCGTTCTCGTCGGAGGAGCGCGACCTTGTGGCGTTGCGGCAGTGGGTGGACCAGCGGTTGCGCCCGCAGTTGCTCTCGGTGGATGGCGTGGCGTCCGTGGACGTGTCCGGCGGCCTTGTACGCGAGATCCAGATCGAGCTCGATCCGGAACGTCTGCGCGGTTTCGGCCTTACCGTGAACGGCGTGCTCACCGCGCTGCGGAACGACAACCAGAACATCGCCGGCGGTCGTGTGAGCGGGCCGGATCTCGAACTCGTGAGCCGCACCACTGGCAAGTTCGAGAACATCGAGGATATCCGCGGCACGCTGCTCACGGGCACGGGCGACACGCGCGTACCGCTGCGTGACGTGGCCACCGTGCGCGACACGAGCCAGGAACAGCGGTTCTGGGCGCGCCTCAATGGATCGCCGGCCGTGCGTATCGGCATCCAGAAGCAGCCGGAAGCCAACACCGTGGAAGTGGTGGAAGGCGTCGAAGCGCTGCTCGCTCGCCTGCAGGGCAGCCAGTACATCCCGCAGGACATCGCGTACCAGACCACGTTCGATCAGTCAGGCTTCATCAAGGACGCGCTCAACTCGGTGCAGGGCGCAGCCGTGGTCGGCGCCTGTCTGGCCATGCTCGTGGTGCTCATCTTCCTGCGCTCGTTCCGGAAGACGTTCATCATTGGTGTGTCCATTCCGCTGGCCGTGCTGGCCACGTTCGTGATGATGGGCATCGGCAATCTGACGCTCAACATCATGTCGCTTGGCGGCCTGGCATTGGGTACCGGATTGCTGCTCGACAACGCCATCGTGATGCTCGAGAACATCTACCGGCGCCGCACGGTGGATGGGCTCGACGCCGAGGAGAGCGCGCATGAGGGCGCCGCCGAAGTGGGTCGCGCGATCATTGCCGCGACGACCACAAACCTCGCGTCCGTTGCGCCGTTCCTGCTCATCACCGGACTGGCGGCGCTGATTTTCCGCGAACTGATCCTCACGATCTCGTTCGCGATTCTGGCGTCGCTGCCGCTTGCCCTCACGCTGGTGCCCATGTTGGCGGCCCAGTTGGGCAAGGTGCGTTTCTCAAGCGGTCTTGAGCGGTTCGGCCCGTTGGTGGCGTTCGATCGGTTCATCCAGGGCATGATCGGGTGGTACCGAGGCGGCGCGGCGCGCGCCGTGCGCTGGCGCTGGTCGGTCGTTGGCGCAGCGGCAGCAGTCACCGGTTTGGCCGTGTACGTCGGCACCGGCATCCCCACAGAGTTTCTCCCCAACGTTGACGACGGCACGGTGAGCGCGTACGTGCGCCTGCCCGCTGGCGCCACCCCGCAGCAGACCGATCGCCTCACCCGCGAGATCGAATCGATGCTCACGGAAATGCCCAATGTGGAGAGCGTGTTTGCCACGGCGGGTGGATTTCTTTTTGGCGGCAGCAACAGTGCGAACGCGGGCCGCGGCAGCCTCGACATCCGACTCTCGCCCACCAAGGAGCGGGAGCTGGGCGCCGAGGAGTGGGTAACGGAGTTCCAGAAGCGAATTGACGCGCGTGGATTCGCCGGCGCCAGAGTCGGTGTGCGCCCGCCGCGCATTCGCGGGCTGCGAACTTCCAGCAGCGGGGAAGCCGTGTCGGTGGCGATCGTGGGCGACGAACTCATCGAACTTGAGCAGATCGGTCGTTCGGTGGCACGCGCGCTTCAGGGAACGCCCGGACTGCAGAACTTCGAAGCGCAGGCCGATGAACAGAATCCATTGTTGTCCATTGAACTCGATCGCGAGCGCGCCCGCGCACTCGGCCTCGACGTGGCCACTGTGGGTCAGACCATTCGCACCGCGCTCGACGGCACGATTGCCACTCGCTATGCCGAAGGCAACTTCGAGTACGATGTGCGGGTGTTCTTTCCGCGCGGCCGCTTTCAGAGCGTCAACGATCTGGCCGACCTGCCGCTCTTCCCCGCGGGTCAGGGGCGCGCACCGGTGCAGCTCAAGGATGTGGCCTTCGTGGGTCCGGCACTCGGGCCGTCCAGTATCAGGCGCGAAAACCAGAATCGCCAGGTGCGCCTTACCGGCGACGTGCTCACGAACGTCGCGAGCGTTGGCGCCGTCACCGACTCCATTCGCGCCCGTCTCGCCCAGCTTGCCGTGCCCGATGGCTACGGCGTGATCATTGGCGGTGAAGCCGATGCCATCGAGGAAAGCAACTCGCAGATGCTGCTCGTGGTCGGGCTCGCGATCTTCCTGGTGTTCGTGGTGCTGTCCGTGCAGTACGAGTCCATCACGGATCCGTTCGTGATTCTCGCCGCCGTGCCGATGTCCCTCGTGGGCGTGGTGGGCATCCTCAAGCTCACCGGCATCCCGTTCAGCGCCCCGGCACTGCTCGGCATGATCCTGCTGGCCGGTATCGTGGTGAACAACTCCATTCTGCTGGTGGAGTTCGTGAACCAGTATCGCGAGGAGACCGGAGCGTCCATGCTGGACGCGGTGGTGGAAGCCGGCGCCGCCCGCATGCGCCCCATTCTCATGACGACGATCACGTCGCTGGTTGGCACCGCGCCACTGGCCCTTGGACTCGGCGATGGCTCCGAGCTCATGCGCCCGCTCGCGATCGCCGTAGTGGGTGGCCTCTCGGTGTCCACACTGCTCACGCTGTTCGTGGTGCCCTGCCTGTACGTGTTGCTGCACACGTTCACGGCCAAGCTCCGGTCGTTCGTGGTGGGGTCGCCGTCGGGCGCCCCGCGCAGCGTGCCGCAGCCCGTCGCCGGCGACTGATTGGTGCGCACGGTGGGTGACGCTGTGCCACAGCGTCACCCACCCGCACTGGCACGCCGTCACGCATGTGTGACGGCGCTCGCACAGCGCGGTGGCCTCGTCAGGGCGCCGTGTTCAGCGCCCGGTGCAGTGTCCGTCCGTCGAGTTGCTCCGACGGCCTGAGGCCCAGCATTGTCGCCATGGTGGGCGCCAGATCCACCACGCGCACGAACGTCGTGTCCCGCAGCGTGCGGAACGGCGCGCCCCAGAAAATCAGCGGGACGTGCGCGTCGTAGTCGTACGGACTCCCGTGCGTGGCCATGTTGTAGCGCTCGAACAGATTGAACTGATTGAGCGTGATCACGGCCAACACGTCATCGCCCGGACGGAACATGTGCAACCAGCGGCGGGCGAACGTGTCGCGCACCGTGTCCGCCTTGGCCAGCGTCTCAAGCGCCTCCACGCGGTTCACGCCGGCCACCTTCCGGGCCTCGGTCACGAACGCCTCGGTCATGGCCCTGATGTCGCGCTCCTTGCCCTTCACCTGGCTACGATCAATCGAGAACGTGAAGCCGTCAAAATCGAGTGCCTCCAACGGGATACTCGCTTGCGATGCCTTGGTCGCCGCCGCCGTCACCGCCGGCTGAAACGCGTCCATCATCACGCGTGTGGCACCGCCGTTCTCATACTGCGCCGACTTCAGATCGGGACTGGGACCTACGCTGTGATCCGCTGTGAGCGTCACCGTGAAGCGACCTTCGCCGACCACGGCCGTGAGTGAGTCGAAGAACGCCCCCAACGCGCGATCAAGACGCAGGATCTGATCATGCATCTCGCGTGACTCCGGGCCCCACCGGTGTCCCACGGCATCGGTTGTGGACAGCGAGACCGCCAGAAGGTCGGTGTGTCCGCGGGTGCCCAGCTGTAGCGCGTGCACACCACGCATCGCAAAGTCGAGGGTCATCTCGTCCATGAACGGGAACGCGACGAACAGGTTGTTGGCGCGGAACGGCTCCTCGGGCAGCACGTACGGGAACACGTAGCCTTCACCAAAGCTCTCGGCCGGCACGGAATCCAGCTCGGCGTAGGCCGAGTCCGGAAGTAGCGGCGTCCAGGACCGACCGGCGTAGCGCGTCGCCACACGATGTTCGCCATTGAAGGCGGTCACCCACGACGGCAGCGTGTCGGCGTAGTAGGTGCTGGTGGTGAAATCGCCGGTGGACTGCGCGTACCAGAACACTGGGTGCTTGCCGCGTCCAATGGGCAGGATGGCCCCGCGATCCTTGCGCGACACCGACAGCACGCGCGTGTCCGGATCGGCCTGCGTCATCCAGTCTGCGAGCGTGGTGCCGCGGAACCGGAACGGGCTGGCTCCAACACCGGGCGAGCCAATGAGTGGCGCATCGTCCGTGTTCACGCCGGCGGTGTTCGCCGCAATCCCGGTGCTGTACGGAAAGCGGCCGGACAGAATGGACGCGTGCCCCGGCGCGGTTTCCGTGATCGCGTGATCGTGGTAGGCCTGGGTGAACTGGGCGCCCTCGCGTGCGAGCCGCGCGAGGCCGCCGGTGAGCTGTCCGCCCCACTGCGTGAGGTACTCCGGCCGCATCTGATCGACGGAGAGGATCACGACGAGTGCAGGCGCGTTGGGCTGGGACCCGGCGGCTGGCGAACTTGGCGCCGACTGCGCGTTGGCACAGGCGCTGGCACAGACCGAGGCGGTCAGGAGGCCGAGAACAGAGAGTCGCATAGGGGACCGGAAGCGGAAGAAGGTTCTCCGAACTTAGCAATTGGACCCCTCCCTCGCCGTTGTGGTCCGGCGCGCCGCACCCCATCTTCGCGGCCATGGACTGGCTCACCAATCATCCCCTCTGGCGCAACGCCGTGGCCCGCGTTGCCATTTACTACGTGCTGTTCGGCACCCTCGCGGCGTTGGTGTATCGCTACGTGCCGTCCGCCTGGGGCGTGCTCGGCGGAGAAACACTGTCCGATCTGATCGCGCCCGTGAGCGGTGCCGGCGACATCCGCGGCCTGGTGAGTCCGGGCGTCGGCCCCACCCCCCTGGCCACGGTCGTGGCCATGGTCACGGCCTTTGCCACGTCACTTCCCGTGGCCTGGATCTACACGCTCACCCGACGGAAGAAGGGCTTCAAGCAGTCCATCGTACAGACGTACCTGATCCTGCCCGTGGTCGTGGCGGGCATCGTGGTGCTGGTCAAGTACTCGCTGGCGCTCGCGTTCTCGCTGGGCGGTATCGTCGCGGCGGTGCGCTTTCGGACTACACTGGATGACAGCAAGGATGCCACGGGCATTTTCGTGGTGACCGGCATCGGCATGGCCGCGGCCGTGGCGCCGTCGGTGTCCTGGGTGATCTCGATCGGCTTCAATGCCCTCATGCTCGGCCTCTGGTACACGGACTTTGGTCGCTCGTCGGCACTCGAAGGCACGAACGCCGACAAGAAAATGAAAAAGGCGCTGGCCGTCGCCAATCGCACGGGCATGTTCGTGGCCAAGCTCGACGAAGAGGTGCTCAAGTCGCTCGCGCCCGAGCAGCTGGAAGCGATCGCCGACCGCGCCTGGCGGCGCCGCAAGAAGAACGCCGCGAAAGACGCGACCACCGGCGAGCGCGTGGCACCACGCGCGTTTGAGCATCTCCTGCGCGTGCATACCGGTGACCTGGACCTTGCGCGCCTGCAGATTGAACCTCGCTTCAACGGCTTCTTCGTGCGCTGGAAGTTCATGGGAAGCGCGCGCGAAGGAGAGTTGCGCATCGCCGAGTACGGCATCACGTTCTCCGACACTGTGACCATCGGCGTGGTGAGTGACGAGCTGCGCGCCATTCCCGATTCACAGGTCCTCAAGCTGGAGCTGCAATGACTCCCCACCGTTCCCTGCGCGCGTCGCGGAGCCGCCGACGCCGTGCTACCCTGCCGACGCTGCTGCTGACCGTCGCCGCGCACCTTGCACTGCTGGGAGCCTCGCCGGCGACGGCCCGCGCACAGCCGCTGTTCCGCTCCGACGCGCCACTTCCGGTCACGATCACCACCAATCTGCGCGAGCTCGTGAAGGAGCGCGACTCCACGGATCTCCAGTGGTTCGGCGCCGAGTTCACGTACAGCGCGGGTGACAGCACGGTCACGCTGCCCGTGGAATTGCGCGCGCGCGGTCATTTCCGTCGGCAGCGTGGCAACTGTGCGTTTCCGCCCCTGTGGGTGCGCGTGCGCGACGATCTCGAGAAGGGCACCGAGCTGCAGGGCAACCCGCGCATCAAACTCGTCACGCCCTGTCGCCCTGATTCCGACGACTATCAGCAGTACATCCTGCTCGAGTACGGCGTGTATCGCGCGTACCAGACCGTGCTGCCGGTGCACCCGCGCACGCGCCTGGCCACGATCACATACCGTGATTCGGCCAACCGCATGGACCCGCTCACGGTGCACGCCTTTTTCTCGGAGCGTGAGGAGGAGGTCGCCAAGGAGCACCACGTGGATCTGCGCGACAGCATGACGGGCGCGCGCTTCGGCGATGTGGATGCGCCCACCCTGCAGAGTATCGCGCTGTTTTCCCTCATGGTGGGCAACTCCGACTGGTCCCTCGGCGGCCTGCACAACATCTATCTGCTGCAGGACAGTCTCGGCCTGATCAAACCGGTGGCCTATGACTGGGACTGGGTGGGGCTGGTGAACGCGCGGTATGCACGCCCGGACTACCGGCTCCCCATCAAGTCCGTCGTGCAGCGGTACTACATGGGCCCCTGCTACACACCGCAGGAATGGCAACCGGCCGTGACGGTGTTCAAGTCAAAACGCGCGGAACTCGATGCGGTGTGGGCGGGTATTCCGGGGCTCGATGAGAAGCGACGTGATCAGACCACCAAGTATCTCGCGGAGTTCTGGAAGGTGCTCGACAATCCTGGTGATTTTGCGCGCCTGACCAAGTCGTGTCGGCGCGAGGGCAACTGACCCACCGCTCGGTCGCCCGACTCATCGCGACGGGAACGCGCGCGGCGAGCACCATGCTGCTCGCCGCCGCCATTGCGTGCTCGGGCGATGCACCACCCACACCACCGAGCCCCACCGCACCATCGCAGCTGATCGTGCAGATTGGCGGACTGCCCCTGAACGCCGCGATCGCGCAGGAGCGCTCGCGACTGCTTGACGCCGGCTTTGGCGCGCGTCTTCGCGGACCCAACGGACTCGACACCCTGCTGCTGCAGGACGGCACGCTGCGGAATCTTCCCGCCGGCACGTACATCTTGTCCACCCCGTCAGCGACCATCGACTCGGTGGCGTATGCGCCGGTCGCGCTCAATGACACCATTGCCCTCGCTGACGGGGCCACACGAGTCGTCAGCGTCAGCTTTGCGCCGACCACGGGCGGGCTGGACCTGCGCGTTGGCAACGCCGCGTTGGCGAACGAACCAGTCTCGCTGGTCCTTGACCATCCCGATGGACGGCAGGATTCGCTGGTGATGCCGGTCCGGGTCGCGCTGCTCAGCCCGGGCCAATACGTCCTCCACCCCCAATCAATCGTTCGGCAGGGCAGTCGCTTCGCGCCCGTCCGCGAGGTGGACACGGTGCAGGTCGCCGCCGGTCCGACCGCCGCCGTCATCGCGCTGAGCTATCGTGAGGAGCGGGCCTCACTGCAACTCGACATTGCCGGCGTGCCAACGGCCGATCGTCTTGGTTTCGTCACGCTGACCGCAAGCGACGGCGCGCAACGCACTTTGCGGGCAACGGGTGACACACTGGTGTTCGACAACCTGCTCGCTGGCACGTACTTCGTGATGGCACAGGTGTTCTCCGTGTCCGGCGCGCGCTACGAACCGCTGCTCGCGGTCGATACGGTGAACATTCCGGCCGGCGAGCGACGCGTGCGTCCACTCGAATATCGTCGACTGGTCGCGTCACTCCGTGTGCTGGTGAGCAACCTTCCGGCAGGCGCGAACGGCGACGTCACCGTCGCAGGGCCCAACGGTTTCCGGCAGGCGCTCACGCGCAGCACCGTGCTGCCGGAACTGACGCCGGGTGCGTATACCATCACGGCCAACGCGATCGCCCACGACTCCAGCACGTACGCTCCGGCCATTCCGTCGCTCGTGGTCACCGTGGCACTCGGCGAGCCGCAGGAACGGGAGGTCCGGTACGCGTTGGCCAGTGGCGGCCTCGCGGTGACCATCACAGGCCTGCCGGATTCCATCCCGGCGGACATCGTGGTGCGCGGCCCGCCGGGAACGTCACTGGCTGGATTCCCATGGTCGCTAAACCGTTCTGCCGCTCGTCGCAATCTGCCGCCGGGTTCGTACACCGTCGAAGCGACGACGCGTCTCGTCGGCGGATCGCTCTACATCCCGTCGCCGGCACAGCGCACCGTGACCGTGCTGCCCTCACTGGCACCGGCGTCCGTGTCGGTCACGTATGTGGAGACCGTAGGCCCGACGCTCGATTTCGCGATCGACGCCGCCTATCTCACGCAGGCCGTGCAGCGGCTGGACGGCGGCGTTTCACTCGTGGCCTCGCGCGACGCGCTGCTGCGCGTGTTCGTCCGCGCGAGTGAAGGCAACGGAGAATCGCTCACCGTGCGCATCCGACTGTTTCAGGGAAACGCACTGTATCGCACGCTGCTCATTCCCTCTCCCGGTGCCAGCGCTCCACTCGGCGTCAACGAAGGACTGCTGGCGCAATCGTGGAACGTAGAGATTCTCGGAGGCGATGTGCGAACCGGCATGTCGTTCGTGGCGGATTTTGGCGAAGCACCAGGCGTGAGCGATGCCCGGCCCGAGAACAATCGGTGGCCCGTGGTGGGGGCACAGACAGTGGATGTGCAAACCGTGCCGCCATTCGCGATCACACTGGTGCCCGTCCATCACCCGCTCGACGGACTCACCGGCAACGTCTCGACGGACAGCGCCGCCGCGCTGTTCGCCTTCACGCGATCCCTGATGCCGTTGGAGCGGGTTACGCTCGCCGTTCACGCGCCCTTCACCACGTCGGCCCCTCCGTTGCAGGCCAACGACAGCAACAATGGTTGGACCATGCTGCTCATTGAAATGGACGCCTTGCGCCTGCTCGAGAATGCGGGGAGTACGCACTACGCGGGCATCGTGGGCACCTCCTATCCAGCTGGCATCGCGGGCATCGCGACTATCGGCGGCCGCAATCTCGTGAGTTGGGACAAGCCGTTCTCCGTGCGCCGCGTCTTGGCGCACGAGCTCGGTCACAACTTTGGCCGCTACCACAGTCCCGGGTGCGGCGCCGGATTCATCGACGGGTCGTACCCGTACGCGGCCGGCGCCACAGGTGTCTGGGGGTGGAACGGGACCGCGCTCATCAGCCCGACGGTGACCAACGACATCATGGGCTACTGTACCGCGCAGTGGATCAGCGACTACACCTGGCACGGCGTGCTGAACTTCCGCAACGCGAACGGTGCGCAGGGATTCCGCGCACCGGCGATGTCTCCAGCGTCGCGACCTGCCGGCGAACGGGATTCGGTGTTGCTGTTGTGGGGTGCCATCCGCGGCGATCAAGCGGAGCTCTATCCGGCCGTGCAGGCGGCCGCCGACGTGTCGTGGCCAGCGATCGGCCGGGGCCGCTACACCTTGGAGCTGCTGGACGCGAGCGGTCGCGTGCAGCAGCAGGTGCGCTTCGACGGGGAGCAGGTGGATCACCCGCAGGCGGGCAGCCCGGACGCGCGAACCTTTGCCTTCACCATTCCCACGCGCGGCCTGCGGGCGCCCGTAGCGGCGCTCCGGCTGCGTCGCGGTGCGGTGGAGCTGGCGTACCGACGTGCGACGTCTGGTGCGCTGGCACCGGGCAGCAGACCCGATTCGTCGGCAACGTCCAGATCGTCTGCGACGCCCGAAGCGCTGACGCCGCCACAAATGCGCAGCCGTCGTCTCTCGGCCGCGCGCGTCGCGCTGGAGTGGGATTCCGCCGCGTGGCCACTCGCGCTGGTCCGTGATGCGAGCACCGGCGCGGTACTCGCCTTTGCGCGCGAGTCCGGCCGTCCGCTCGCGGTCGGCGCCCGGGACTCCGTGACGATCACATTCTCCGACGGCGTGCGATCGGTGACACAGCGGCGGCGCCTGCGCTAACTTGCACGCATGGAACGACTTTTTTTCATGATCGGATCGGTGTCAGCCGGCATCAGCGTCGCGGCCGGCGCGTTCGGCGCGCACGCGCTGCGCGAGCGGGTGGAGCCACGCCTGCTCGAAGTGTTCGAGACGGCCGCGCGATACCAGATGTACCACGCCCTCGCGCTTCTCGTGGTGGCCTGGGCCTCCACGCGCTTTCCTGGATCGCTGGTCACGGCGAGCGGGTGGTTGTTTCTCGCCGGCACCGTGCTGTTTTCCGGCTCACTGTACGCAATGACGTTCACCGGGATCCGCGCGCTCGGTGCAATTACACCGCTCGGTGGTGTCTGCTTTATTGCCGGCTGGGCCTGTCTCGCCATCGCGGCCGCCCGTAGCTGATGCACCGCCTGCCGCGCGAGCTCACCTCGCCCTGAACGTGCGCAGGCGCAAGCTGTTGGTCACCACGCTCACCGAACTGAACGCCATGGCCGCGCTGGCCAGAATCGGGCTCAGCAGCACGCCGAACAGCGGATAGAGCACGCCGGCAGCCACGGGGATGCCAACGGCGTTGTAGGCGAACGCCCAGAACAGATTCTGCCTGATCGTGCGCATCGTGCGTCGCGAGAGTCGCACCGCGTCCGCGACCGCCGCGAGATCACCGCGCATGAGCGCGAGATCCGCCGCTTCCACCGCGACGTCGGTCCCGGTGCCGATCGCGATCCCGACATCGGCCGTGGCCAGCGCCGGTGCGTCGTTCACGCCATCACCCACCATGGCGACGACCTGCCCCTGCCGCTGCAGCCGCTCGATCTCGTCCACTTTACCCTGCGGCAGCACCTCAGCCACTACCCGCGTGACCCCCGCCTGTCGCGCGACCGCTTCGGCCGTCTCCCGGTTGTCGCCGGTCAGCATGATCACGTCGAGCCCAAGCGCTCGAAGTTGTGCGATGGATTGTGCAGAGGTTGAGCGGATGGGATCGGCCACGGCGATCACACCAGCGAGCGCGCCGTCCACCGCCACGAACATGGGCGTGCGCGCCTGTGCCGAGCACTCGGCCGCAACCCCGCCGAGTGGTGTGGGATCCACCGACCAGTCCTGCATCCACGCCGCGTTGCCAATGGCCACAGCGCGCGTTCCCACCATGCCGTTCACCCCCCGCCCCGTCACCGACGCGAAACCCTCGGCCGCGAGGAGGGCCACGCCTTGATCCTTCGCATGACGCACAATGGCATCCGCCAGCGGATGTTCGCTTGATCCCTCGAGCGAGGCCACAAGCCGCAAGAGGTCCTCATCAGACAGGCCGCTCGCCGGAGCCCGCACCAGATCGGTCACCGTCGGCCGGCCTTCCGTCACCGTGCCCGTCTTGTCGAGCACCACCGTGGTAATGTCTCCGGCACGCTGCAGCGCCTCCCCGCCCTTGATGAGCACGCCCAGTTCCGCGCCTTTTCCGGTGGCCACCATCACGGCCGTCGGCACCGCGAGTCCCATGGCGCAGGGGCACGCGATGATGAGCACGGCAACCGCGGCGGCAAACCCACGCACCGACGCCGTGCCGATGGCCCCGCCCGTCACGTGCACCGAGACGAACCACACCGCGAACGTTGCGATCGCGAGACTCACCACCACCGGCACAAACACGCCGCTGATGCGGTCCGCCAACGCCTGAATCGGCGCGCGACTGCCCTGCGCGTCCCGCATGAGCTGCACGATCTGCGACAGCACACTGTCGCGGCCGAGTGTCGTGGCGCGGTACCGGAGGGCACCCGTGCGATTGATCGTGCCGCCAATCACCCGATCGTCCACGCGCTTGGGTACAGGTCGCGACTCGCCGGTGAGCATGCTCTCGTCCACCGCGCTCTCGCCGCTGAGCACCAATCCATCCACCGGAAGCCGTTCGCCCGGTCTCACAAGCACCAGGTCGTCCGCCCGCACCTCCTCGATCGGTACGTCCACCTCCGCGTCGCCGCGCTGCACACGCGCGGTTCGGGGCTGGAGCTGCGCCAGCGCCCGCAGCGCCGTGGAGGTACGTCGCTTTGCACGAGCCTCGAACGCATTGCCCGTGAGAATAAACGCAATGATGATGATGACCGCTTCGTAGTACACGTCCGGCATCACGCCATTGGCGAGAAAGAATCCCGGCGCAACCGTGGCAATCACGGAGTAGAGAAACGCCGCGACCGTGCCCACCGCCACGAGTGTGTTCATGTCGGCCGCGTGGTGCCGGAATGCCGCCCACGCCCGCACGTAGAAGTGCCGGCCCGCCCACGCCATGATCACGAGCGTGAGCAGCAGCAGCCCCCACGTGAGCACCGCGGCGGGCACCGCGTACAGCCACGGCATCACGCGGCGCAGCGCCGGCGTGAGCTGCTCCATGGCCCAGCGCATGAACGGATCGGCGGCCGACTCGCCGGTCATACCATCCATGGCGCCCATGAGCGGCATGCTCACGAGCATTGCCACGGCGCCGGCCACGCCACTCACCCACGCCTTGCGACGCAGCGCAACGAACTCGTCCGCCTGCGCAGCGTCACGGGCCGCCTGCTCCTCGAACGCGCTCCGATCGGGGACCGGCAGCTCGGCACCGTATCCGGCGTCGCGCACCACATGCACGAGCGCCTGCGGCGATACCTGCGACGGATCGTAGGCGATGGTCGCATTGGCCATCATCAGGTTCACCGTGGCGTCACGCACACCGGCCGTTTTGCCGAGGGTGCGCTGCACACGCGACTGGCACGCCGCGCACGTCATGCCGGTGACCGGGATAACGATCTTCTCGTGGCGGACGGTCGCTGTGGGCGCCGTTTCCTCCTGCGGTGCGGCGGATGTGGCGGGGGTCATTTCGCCACCACCCTGCCGCGCAGCATGCTCATGCCGCAGGTGAACTCATAGGTTCCCGGCGCAGCGGGCGTGATCTCGATGGTGGTCTTCTGGAACGCCGGCAGGAAGCGCCGGACGCCGAAGGCCGGAATCACCACTTCTTCGGAGCAGCTGCTGGTTTCCTGGCGGTCGAAAACCAGGCGCACCGGAGCGCCGGCTGCCACGTGCACCGTGGCGGGATCGTAGCCACCGTGTACGGCAATGATCACCTCGGCCACGCCTCCGCCGCTGCTCGCGGCCTGTGCGACCGGGGCCCGAGCGAAGAAGAAGTACCAATTCACCCAAACGATGGCCAGCAGGCCCGTGAGGGCAACGGCCCAATCGATGGGGGAGACAGTCGGAGCCATGGGATCACTCGAGAACAGAGGGTGCGGACAGGCGTCCACATTGTGACTTAGCATACCCCCCTCCCCTATGTCAAGTCGGCGCGGATGTGCACAAAAAAGCCCGCAACGTCAACGCGACGTTGCGGGCCTTTCAGTTGCCCCTCCAGGGCTCGAACCTGGACTCTTCTGATCCAGAATCAGACGTGTTGCCAGTTACACCAAGGGGCAGTACGATCGGCCCGGGCATGCGCACGGGCGAACGAACGGGAATCATAGTCGCGTTTGCCCGCACTCGGCAACCCCCGTGCGGCACCGATCATCGCGATGCCCTGCCCTCGTCAATCGCACTCGCCACGGCCCGGCGCAGGACCGACGCCTCGAACGGCTTGTTCAGTACGGCAGACACCGCGTTCGCCGCGTCGCCCAGGGACTGCAGCACCTCCGCGTCCGCGAAGCCTGACATCAGTACCACCGGAATGCGTGACCCGCTCAGCCGAAGCTGGCGCACGAGTTCCGGTCCCGTCATCACGGGCATGCGCACATCACTCACCACCGCGTGCACGCGGCTCGCGTGGGCGTGCCAGACGGTCAGCGCCTCGGCGCCGTGCGTGGCCTCCAACACCTCGTATCCTGCCCGCTGGAGCAGCCGAGCGATCGCGGAACGCACCGACGGTTCGTCCTCAACGAGCAGCACCGTCTCTCCCTGTGCGGCGTGGGAGCCCCAGCCGCCGGTCTCGTCGACAGGTGCATCCGTCGCCACGGCGGGTGTGGTGGCCGCGGGAAGGTCCACAGAGATGGTGGTGCCACGCCCGAGCGCACTCTCCACGCGCACCGTCCCGCCGTGCGACGAGACGATGCCATAGACGACCGCCAGCCCGAGCCCGGACCCCTCGCCCACGGCCTTGGTGGTGAAAAACGGGTCGAACACCCGCGCGCTCACCTCGGGCGCCATGCCGGTGCCGGCGTCGATCACCTCGGTGCGGACACGTGCACCATCCGCTGCGGCGACGGGCTGTACCACCACTCGGATGGGTCCCGAGGTGCGACTGGTGGCGTCGCGCGCGTTGACCACGAGGTTCACGAGCACTTGCTCCAGTTGTGCCGCGTCGGCCCACACAAACAACGGAACCGCCGGTAGCTCCAGCACCAGCGTGCAGTGGGACGGCAGCAGGCGCCGCAGCAGGCGTTCCCGTTCTCGCACCGCGGCCACCCAATCGAACGTCACCCGGGTTGATTCCCCTTGACGTCCGATCGCGAGCAACTGCTGCACCAGCGTGGCCGCTCGCGTGGTGGTGTCCTGCGCGAGCGCGATTTCGTCGGCCACCGCCGAACCGGGTGTCGAGTCCATCGCGGCGAGGTCCAGACTCCCGCGGATCGCTGACAACAAATTGTTGAAGTCGTGCGCAATGCCGCCCACCAGATGCCCGAGCGCATCGAGGCGCTGGGCGCGAACGAGGTGTTCGCGGAGCTCGTTCTCCCGCGCGGCAGTCGCATATGCCTCGGTGAGGTCGCGCCAGGCGATCACAGTGACGCGCCGCCCGTTGAGGGATGCGAGCCGCACGTGCACGTCGGTCGGGACGGGCGTGCCATCGAGCTTCTGGTGCGTCCACGTGAAACGGTGCTCGCCCCGCTCGCGCGTGAGGCGGTCGAGTTCGGCCGCCCGTTCGGAGGAGCGCCGACCGTCGGGCTGAAACTCGGGGGAGAACTCGCGCGGATGATGGCCCACGAGTTGATCGCGATCGGTGAGGCCGAGCATGGCGAGTGCGGCCGGATTGCAGTCCACGATTCCGGGGCCGCCGCCGATCAGCAACCCTTCGGTGGACTCGTTCCACACCAAGCGGAACGTGCGTTCCGCGTCGCGCCGGGCCGTGATGTCAAAGCCCGCCGCCACAATCCCGACCACCGCTCCCGAGACCCCGACAAGACGTCGCACGTTCCACACGAGCGAGCGGCGCGAACCGTCCACGCGCATCGCGTCATCCTCGTAGCCGTGAGTCGGCTCACCGGCGAGGACTTTCTGAATGTCGGCGGTCACGCCCGCCCGATCCTCAGCGAGCAGGAACGTCTGGACGTAATCCTGCCCCAGCGCCTGTTCCCGCGGCACGCCAAACAGCTCTTCCGCCGCACGATTCCAGAACATGATCGTGTGGTCTGGCCGCAAGGCGATCACCACCGACCCGGTGGTCTCGATTGCCGCGTCAAGGAGGGACTCCAGGCTGAGGTCAGACAGGTGCATAGCGTCAGTTGGTCAAACGATCTGTAGCACGCGTGCTCAGCTATCCGGCGTGCACCAGGCACGCGGCCAACCCGACGCAGCTTCGCGGTGTAGAACTCCCTCGTGCCCCAATTTGATCCCCTTCTCCCACGGCTCCCTCGCCGCTGCATTGCGCTGCTGCCGCTCCTGTTGACGGCCGCCTGCCGTGCAGGGGTGGACGCCTACGCCGAGCGCCCCGACGTCGCGCGCGCCGCCGCGCATGACGTCACCGAGAGCATCAGGCACCGCTTCACGGTGCCAGTTCGCGACTCGCTCTACGACCAGGCACGCATCCGCATTGCCCGATACGCACTCGCCCCGAGCAAGGTGGAGCATGACTCCTTCTGGACGACCATGCGGGGTGGAAGTCGCGTGCTCACCGCCCGCGGGCGGCTCGAAGGCGACCGCTACCGCTTTACGGCCGCCCCATCGGTAGCCTTGCCCG
The DNA here is from genome assembly GCA_038259155.1 of Gemmatimonadales bacterium. Classification (GTDB taxonomy): domain Bacteria; phylum Gemmatimonadota; class Gemmatimonadetes; order Gemmatimonadales; family Gemmatimonadaceae; genus JAABRT01. The sequence continues at coordinate 5,049 of JBBSPE010000020.1, read as the reverse complement.
CCGTGGTTGGCGAATCGCGACACCTCGTCGCCCTTGATAGTCTACCCGATGGAGACCGCCGATGGCGCACGCAGGTGGACCAGGCGCTCGGCGTGGTCCCGCCGCTGGCCATCGGCCGCGTGTTCACGGCGCTGCTGGCGTCCGCTGAGCGCGATCCGTTGCTGATCCGGCGGGACTATCGCGCCACCATGCCAGCCGCCACGGCCGCCTTTGGACGGCTGGCCACACTGGACACAGTGCGTTCGCTGCGGCATGCCGACGGCTCCACGAGCGTCACCCTTGGCGTGCAGTTTCATCCGGACGCGCTCACCGACTCGCTGCCGCGATTGGCCGCGTTCCTGCGCAAGTACGTGTCACCCAACCGCTTTCGCCTGGTATTGCAGGACGGACAGGCCACAGATGGCCAGCGAGCGACGTGGTTTGTCGTGGAGGGTGACGACGATCTGTTCCGCGTGCAGTTCCGATCGGCTGCCGGCGCGCTGCGTCCACTGACCGGCGCGCCACGCGCTCGCCCCGAAATCTTGCAGGTGATGGTGGAGGCCTACGCCAAATTCGGGCCCTTCACCGTTGGAGTAAGCGATCTTCGCGGCCGGTTCGCGTTTCTGCACGGCCGAGACGAAGTGGGATGGGACATGCGCTTCACGGACGAGCCAAACTGGCATCTGCCACCATTAGCGGGGCTGTTCGTGCGGTCCGCGCTCATGCATCCCTTTCGCGACGAGGGTGTCCAGTTCAGGCTCTCGGTTCAGCAACTCGCCAACGGACAGTCCGTGGTGCACCGCACCTCCAGCGTGGTCGTGCACGAGAGCACCATCATGCGCTGGCTCGGCAATCTGGGATTCATGGCGATGAACGACTTCGCGGGGGCGGTGGAGCGCGAGGAGGCGTTGTTCCTGAGCGCTGCCATGCGCGCCATGCAGCGCGATGTGTCGGTGCTGCCAGCACCGTAAGCTGCCGAGTTCGATCCCGGATACGACTTCGCCGCAGCCTTTGGGCTGCGGCGGGCGCGGTGACTCCCGTCGGATGTCACCTTGGTGGTCCCTTCGTCAAGGGCCGCGGAAGGTACCGTGCGCATCGCCATTGGAACTCTACGTCCTACCGTGCGATGGCTGGCTGCCTTCCTGCTATGTATCTACCATCTTACCCGCAATGCTGCCGCAGGTTCCTGCATCTGTTTGGTCACAACCTGATTATGGAGCTGAGGGGGATCGAACCCCTGACCTCTGCAATGCGAATGCAGCGCTCTCCCATCTGAGCTACAGCCCCGCATGGCGGAGCGCGAAGGGCGCCAGCCGGGCGGAACGCCCCCTGTGCAAAACCCGCACCGATGGCGCGGGCTGCCCAGATGATCAAAAAGTAGTGCCCGCCCTGCTTCTGTCAAGGTAAGGACGCACGTCCCCGACGAGCGTCACAAACCCGGTTCAACCGTTCCCCGCACGGCCGCCGCGGAACCCTGTCCCTCTCCCACCTGTTCCATCCGCTATGTCCTTTCCAGCCCCCCACGACCTCGACGCCGATTCCGTTCGCGATCAGCTCGTTCTTCGCACCACCGACGTAAACGGCAAGCGCGTTCGGCCCGAGGGTGCGTACGTGCTCTACTGGATGCAGAGCACACAGCGGATCACCGAGAACTGGGCCCTGCGCGCCGCCGTGCGCGCCGCCGACAAGGTGGGCAAACCGCTCGTCGTGCACCAAGGGCTCGATCCCACCTACCCGCACGCCTGCGACCGGCATTCCCATCACATCCTGTACGCCTCGCGCGACACAGCGGCCGAGGCGCACGTGCTCGGCCTCACCTATCAGTTCGTGCTGCGCAAACGACGCGACGATGACCGGCGGGTGCTCGATCGGCTCGCGGAACACGCGTATGTGGTGATCACGGATCGCTTCCCCACGGCCGGCGTGGACGCCCGCACCGGGCGGCTGGCCGATCGCGTGGGCTGTCGGGTGCTCGCAGTGGACAGTGCGTGCATTGTACCATCCGGAGCGTTCAGCAAGGCGGAGTGGGCCGCGCGCACGATCCGCCCCAAGCTCGCCAAGCAACGCGACCTGTGCCTTGAGCCGGTGCAAGACCGCGCACCGCGTTGCGCCATGACGCGCGAGGTGCTGCAACTGGTTGCTGACGCCCGACGCGCGGATCCGCTGGTGCTCCACGAGCTCGACGACAACGCCGCGGCGGCGATGATCGCGCGCGAACTGGCGGCCTGCGAAATCGACCACGCGGTGCCACCGGTGTTGTCTTTCGCGCCGGGCCGGCGCGCCGCCCGGGAGCGCTTGACCACGTTCGTGCGTGACCGCCTGCCCGAGTACAACGCTCGGCGCAACGAAGCCGCCGACGACCACACCAGTCATCTCTCCCCTGACCTGCACTACGGGCACATCGCCGCCGCTGAGGTGGTGCGGGCGGCGCTCGCGAGTGACGCGCCGGCTGATGACGTCGCGGCGTTTGTCGACCAGGTGCTCACCTGGCGCGAGCTCTCCTTCAACTGGTGCGTGCACACGCCACGCTTTGACCAGCTCGATGCGCTCCCTGCGTGGATCGGGCGCACGATGGCCGAGCATGTGGATGACCCCCGACCGGAGCGCTACACGCTGGAACAGCTCGATGCCGGAGACACGGACGACCCGCTCTGGAATGCCGCGCAGGCGCAGCTCGTGCAGACGGGCGTGATCCACAACTATGCACGCATGCTGTGGGGCAAGCAGATTGTGCGGTGGGCGCCGGACTACGAGCACGCCCGGGCATGGATGTTTCACCTGAACGATCGCTACGCACTCGACGGACGCGATCCCAATAGCGTAGGGGGCATCATGTGGTGTCTGGGCCTGTGGGACCGCCCGTGGGGCAACAAGCCGATCTGGGGCGGGCTGCGCCCCATGCTCACCTCGCGCGCCGGCCGCAAGTTCGACGTGGGCCGCTATGTCCGCAAATGGGGCACGGAGTCGCTCGCGTGAGTGCCGCGTCCGCGTTCGGCCGGGAAGATGCTGCCGCGCAGATCACGTCGCTGCTGCCCGGCGTGCTGCCAACGGTTGCGTCAGTGGACGATGCCGCCCTCGCGCTTGCCCGCGTGTTTCCGCCAACGCCCCTCCGCCACAGCGAGGCGCTGAGCGCGCTCACCGGCGTGCCCGTGTGGCTCAAGCTCGAGACGGCGCAGGAGACCGGTTCGTTCAAGGTGCGAGGCGCCTACACCGTGCTGCACCGCATGTCGGAAGAGGCGCGCGCACTCGGCGTCGTGGCGTCGAGTGCGGGCAATCACGGCTTGGGGATCGCGTGGGCGGCGCATCACTTCGGGGCGCCGGCCACGCTCTACGTACCGCGCAACGCGCCGCAGGTGAAGAAGGACGGGATCGCGGCCCTCGGCGCGGTGGTGAATGACGAAGCAAGCGACTACGACGACGCCATGGTGCGCGCCAAGGCGCACGCCGAGCGCGAAGGCGTACCGTTCATCAATCCGTGCCTCGGCGCGGACCTGCTGGCTGGGCAGGGAACGGTGGGGCTCGAGATTCTGGCGCAGTGCCCCACAGTGCAGCACGTGTTCGTCTGCGTGGGCGGCGGCGGACTGCTGGGCGGTGTAGGGACGGTGCTCCGCGCGCGTGCGCCGCAGGTGCGGATCGTTGGTGCGCAGAGCGAGAAGACCGCAGCGATGGCGCGGTCGGTGCAGGCCGGACGCGTGGTGGAGATCGCGTCGGAACCGACGCTGGCGGATGGGCTGGCGGGTCAGATCGACAATGATGCGCTGGCGATCGGCCAGGCGTGCCTCGACGACATCATGACGCTCGACGAAGACCGCATTGGTGGCGCCATTGCGTGGCTGCACGGTGCGGAAGGACTGACTGTGGAGGGAGCAGGCGCGGTAACGGTGGCGGCGTTGCGCGACCTCGCGGACCGCGGACGATCACCCGGGAACGGACCGGTGGTGGCGATCGTCAGCGGCCGCAACATCGACGCCTCACGGCATGTCGCGCTGCTCGAGCGCTGGGCGGGCACGCTCTAGCGAGCGCTCAAGCGAGCGATCACTCGTGCGATCGCGCGACCGCTCAATGGTGCGATCGAGCGTGCGATCCGATTTGCGGTCGGCCTCTCGACCGACGGGCGCAACGGTGCGATCGGCCAGCGTGGGAGGTCTCTGCGTGTTCGACAGGGGACCCGCGTCTCCGCTGGCAATGGCGACCTCGCGTTCCATCGCCGCCGTGGCGCGCGCCAGCGCCTGCTCCCGCGTGCGATTCAATCGCTCGGCACGCAGGGACGCGCTGCGCGAGTCGCCGCCTTCCTTCCCGATCGCGGACATGTGCGATCGATCCTGGCTGACAATCTCGCCGCCCCGTCGGCCCGCCTCGCGTGCCTCCTCCGCTGACCAGACGTGCGCGGTGCCCTTGGCGTGTGCGGCGCGGCCGCCTTTGGCCGCTATCTCTCGCTGGCGCGAACGATCCATTGAAGCAAATCCCCGCTTGCTCTTTCCGGACATGTGTCCCTCTCTCCGTTCCTGTTGCGAAATGGCTGACGGCCGCGCACCACGTCCCCGGCCGTATGGTCGAGGTCGCCGTGGTGCGACCGTCACAGTGGTGGCATACCAATGCAAGGGTTGGGCCGCGCGGCGATATATTGGCGCATGTCGTTTTCGCTGAAATTTCTCGGAACGTCCGCCGCCCGTCCCACAATCGAGCGCGCCGTGAGCGCGCTCGCGGTGGTGAGAGAGGGCGAGACTTTTTTGTTCGACTGTGGAGAGGGGACACAGCGCCAAATGTTGCGTTACGGCGTCTCCTTCGGACTCGACGATATCTTCTTCACGCACACGCACTCCGACCATATTCTCGGTCTGACCGGGCTGTTGCGCACGCTCGCGCTACAGGGGCGCACGGACCCGCTGCGCCTGTGGGGGCCACGAGGATCGTCAAAAACGTTGCGGCAATGCATCACACTGGGGGGCGATCGCCTCACGTATCCAGTCAATTTGACCGAGATCGAAGCCGGGTCATCACTCGACCGCGGCGACTACGCCATCGCCACTTTTCCCATCGATCACGGCGGCGTCCGCGCTCTGGGATATG
>JBBSPE010000019.1:0-45610 GCA_038259155.1 Gemmatimonadales bacterium | reverse complement strand
CGTGTCCGCCGTCCTCGTTGGAAGGCTTCGAGTGCCGACGCCTCGCGGGCCAGGGCATGTACCGCGACGCGGGCCAGATCCGAGCGCTGCAGCCGGAACACTGGGCCGACATGTTTGACGGCATGCCGGGGCTGCGACGCACCATGATCGCCGGTCCGCGTGGTCGCGAATGGCGGGTGGAGGCGCGTCCGAGTCGATGCTTGACGGAGCTGTGGAACGGGCAGCCCAAGATGGAACAGCTGTCGGACGACCTCGGAGGATTCCCGCCAGACATGATTTGGCGCCCGATCGACGTGGTCGCGATTGAGTACTACGACGAGTACCGCAAGATTCCGGCGCGATTCCGGAGCTACGTGCTGACACCGGGTAAAGAAGCGTGCGAACTGGTGATCTACTGGTTACGCGGAGCGGCGAGAAAGTAGCGCGACTACAGGTATACAGGTGGTTTGCAGAGCGGAAGGCCACCATTGAACTGCCAGACGAGCTCTGCCGCGCTCTGGACGCCATCGAGCACGCTCCCGCTTCCCCCCACCGCCATCACGCCGCCGGTGAGCCACGCGATGGCCTCGCCCGCCGTATAGCGTCCGCGACCAGCCGCCACAGTGGCCACACCCGCCACGTCGTCACCCGTGGTGATCAACGGCGGCTCGTCATGGTCACCGCGTGTCTGCGCGAGCCCCACGTTCGCGAGCAGGCCATTGCACAGACATTGGCGACCCAGCGTGTCGGCTTCGTGGCCACCTTTGGTGACATACTGGGCGACAGGTTCGGACGCACACCGGTACTCCACGCGCCCCTCTTGGGTACGCACGGGCTGTCGCAGATAGCCAAGGTCGCACACACGCTCGCGCGCGACCAGTGATTCCTCTTCGGGGGCCAGCAGCAGCCGCTTGAACGGGTACCCGGTTGGCGACGCGAGCGGATCAGTGAAAATGGAGACGTCGTTCTGCACGACCGCGTTCACAATGCGAGTGCGAAGTGCCGGGGTGATGCCGGATTCGTCGCAGCACGCGAACAGTGTCCCCACCTGAATACCCGCCGCTCCCTGCGCGAGCGCCTGTTGCAGACGGTCCGGCGACCCGCACGCACCGGCCAGCCAGAACGGCACGCCGAGCGCGCGGATGGCGGCCAGGTCTACCTCGTCGCGTACGCCGTAAATGGGTTCGCCGCGCTCGTTGAGTTGCATTGCTCCACGCGGCGGCGCGTTGTGCCCGCCCGCCGTGGGCCCTTCGATGACAAACCCGTCCACCCGTCCGTTCGACTTGCGCAGCAACGTGGTGGCCAACGAGGTCGCCGAGACTATGGGAAAGAACAGCGGCCGACGCAGCGCCGGCAGCGTATCGCCGTGAATGGTTGCGGGGTCGAAGGTGAGCTGGAGCGGTGGGTCGGCGTTCGGCCCTTCGATGTCCAGACGGAGTGCGGCTGCTTCATGTTGCGCCAGGCGGTCGAGTGCCCCCGGGATCTCACGCGGAATACCCGCGCCCATGATCACGACATCCACACCGGCCAGCATCGCGCCGTACAGGGACGGCAGCGTGGGCAGCTGTACCTTCGTGAGCAGGTTGAGTCCCACCGCTCCCGAGTGTCCCTCCTTCGCGAGGTACACTTCCACGAAGTTGGCGAGCACCGTGATCAGCTGGCGCTCGGGCGACATGCGCACACGGTACACGGGCAGCAGCCGATACGGTTGGCCCGGAGCGCGCCCGTCCGGCAGGAACCAGTCGTCAAGCAGCGTCTGCGCTGCACCGGGCAGCGGGAACTGGGCCAGCGCCCGTCGCACGTGGCCGCCGGGGTCGCCGTCCTGCAGGCGCCGCACCAGTACCGTGTCGACGGCGGTTCCGGACACAACACCCAGCTGGCCGGTGCGCGCGACGGCCGAGGCGAGCGTCCAGTTGGAGACGGCGATTCCCATTCCGCCTTGGATGATGGGAGGCAGTGCGTTGGGTGCGATCATGATGGAGAGCCGGAGTGCGGGGAGTCTCAGCGCGCAGGCGCGCACGCGAACCCGTGGAAATTCACTCCGCTGGAGGGTGCCGGTCAGCAGGGATTCTGCGCATGCGCTGTAGGCGTTTGCTTGACAGCGCTCACGGCCGCAGCGGCTCCAGCAGGACCGTGTGCGCTGCACCGTCGTCATCGAGCTGCAGCACGGCCTCCGGCTGCACGACGCCGTCCACCGTCATCCGTCCGCCGAGCGCGGCCACCGCCGCGGGTTCATTCACGACGATGGTGTACGGGGTGTCGCCAAAACGATAGGTGATGGTGAAGCTCGGCCATTCCTCGGGCACACAGGGCACGATGCGCAGCGTACCACCCACCTTGGTGAAGCCGAGCAGCTGTTCCAAGCCTACGCGATACATCCAGCTTGCCGAGCCAGTGTACCAGGTCCACCCACCGCGTCCGATATGCAGGGGATTGGTGTAGACGTCCGCCGCCACCACGTACGGCTCTACTTTGTATCGCTGCACGCCCTCCGCGCTGTCCGCGTGGGTGAGCGGGTTGAGCAACCGAAAGAGCGCGAACGCGCGGTCGTGCCGGCCCTGCATCGCCGTGGCCATCACCACCCACAGCGCCGCATGCGTGTACTGCGCGCCGTTCTCGCGCACACCGGGCACGTATCCCTTGATATAGCCCGGATCATGCGCGCCCTGATCAAACGGCGGCGTGAGCAGCATGATGAGACGCGCGTCCTCGCGCACGAGCTGCGCGTCGAGCGCCTCCATCGCCGCCTGTTGTCGCGCAGGCTGGCCGGCGCCCGAGATCACGCTCCAGCTCTGCGCGATGGCGTCAATGCGGCATTCGTCCGATGCCGCGGACCCGAGCGGCGTGCCGTCGTCATAGTAGGCACGCCGGTACCACGCGCCGTCCCATCCATGCTGTTCAACGGCCGCCTGATAGGCATCGGCCTGCTCGCGCATGAATGCGCCCTCGGAAGCGTCACCGCGCGCCTCGGCGAGTGGTGCAAAGCTGCGCAGCGTGGCGATGAGGAACCAGGCCAGCCAGACACTCTCGCCCTGCCCGTCAACGCCCACTCGACTCATGCCGTCGTTCCAATCGCCGATGCCCATGAGCGGCAAGCCGTGCACACCGTGTGTGCAGGCGCGGTGCAGCGCACGGCGGCAGTGTTCGTACACGCTCCCGTGCTCGTCGGTCACCGTCGGGAGATCATACAGCTCGTGCTCATGCTCGGCCAGCTGCCGCATGTCGAGGAAGGAAGTGTATTCATCGAGCACGCTCGCGTCTCCGGTCACACGCACGTACTGCTCCACCACGTACGGCAACCACACGAGGTCGTCGGAGAATCGCGTGCGCACACCGCGGCCGGTGTCCGGATGCCACCAGTGCTGCACATCGCCTTCCAGAAACTGCCGACGCGACGCGCGCAGAATGTGCGCACGCGCCAGAGCCGGCTCCGCGTACACGAACGCCATTACGTCCTGCAGCTGGTCGCGAAATCCGTACGCACCACTGCTCTGATATAGTCCCATGCGCGCCCAGAACCGGCAGGACAGCGCTTGATACAGGGCCCAACCGTTGAGCATCGCATCGAATGCTGCATCGGGCGTGCTGACCTGGATCACGCGCAGGCGATCGCGCCACCCATCCGTCGCGTCCTGTACGACCTGTGCGCCGCGACCGGGTGCGCGCAGGTCGTACAGCGTGGTCAGCGCCTCGTCGGCGGACGGCGCGGCGCCCAGCAGCACGGTGATTTCCCGTGTCTCACCGGGCGCCAGGTCAACCTGCATCTGCAGCGCGGCGCACGGATCGAGGCCCACGCCGGCCGCTCCGTCGAGCGTGCCGCCGGTGAGCGCACGCGGTGCGTCCAACCGGCCGTTCCGCCCGAGGAACGTGAGCCGATCGGCGGTGAACGCCAGCACCGGCTCGCTGACCGCCAGAAAGGCGGTCCAGTCGGCAAACACGGGGTCGAAGTGGTTGCGCGCCAGCAGCGCACGCGCGTCGCCATTGAACTCCGTGCGCACCTGGTACTGCGTCTCGTCACGCCGCACGCCCAGCGTCCATTCCACGTACGCGGTCACGGAAAGGCGTCGCTGACGGTCCGAGGTGTTGGTGAGGCGCAGCACCGACGTTTTGACCGCGGCATCGCGAGGCATGCCCAACTGGAGTTCGCTCTCGATACCCGTGTGCGACGTGGCAAACGTGGACTCTCCCTTTCCGTGGCGCACGCGATAGGACGCCGCTGACGGCACCGGCGCGGGCGTGGCGCTCCAGATCTCGCGGCTCTCCTCGTCCTTGATGTACACGACATCACACGCTGGATCGCTCACGGGATCGTTGTGCCAAGGCGACAGGCGATAGAAATAGGCGTTGCCTGCCCATGTGCAGCCCGCGCCGCGCTCTGACACCAGAAACCCGCCGCGTGCGTTCGCGATCACATTCGCCCACGGCGCCGGCGGGAGGTGATCGGGCGCGATCTGCATGCGGTAGTCTCCGCTGGCGTCCAGCCCGCCGATGCCGTTGTGGAAGGCGAGCGAGGTGTCGACATGACCCGGCGTGGCGGCCGGCGGTGACTGCGGCGTGCGCGCCGGTTGCACGTTGGGTCGCAGCGCGGACACGATCGCCGAAAACGGACCGCTGCGCTCCGCCGTCGGCAGGCCCGCCAGATCACGCTCGCGGGGATCGGCGATGGTCACCAGGGACGGTGGCGTGTGGTCGTGTGCCCGGCGTTCCCGCGCACTCGCCTCCTGCTGCGCAAGCGCCCGACTCTCTGCACCGGAGAGCACGTTGGCGAGCGTGCGTCCGTCGCACGCGATCTGGATGCGCGCCGTGGCCGACAGCATGAGGTAGTCGGCAGGCTGGAACGCATCGCGACGGCGCACGAACACGCCACCGGCCCGATCCAGCAGCGCGGCGTCGTTGGCGGAGACCATGGACTGCATGATGCGGTCATGCAGTTCCTGCAGGTAGTCGTGGCCATTGCCATTGATCACCACGAGATCGATGCCCAGTCCACGTCGCCGCCAGAACCGGTGTGCATGGAACAGCTCGAGCAGGGTCGGAATGCCCGCCAGTGAGTTGATGGTCGCGAGCACAATGGGCTGATCGCCGGAGATGCCGTTGGCCCACAGCATGGACTGGACGCCCTCATTCCGGCGCAGTTCGTCGGGCGGCGGCGCCAGCGATCCGCCGCGATAGAGCAGTTGGGTGGCAATGTCCTGAAACGCGGCGGATTGTGCAGACGTGAGGTCGAACTCCTGCAGCTCGATCTGCGTGGACGACCAGGCGAGATCGAGGGCGCGCTGACCCGCGTGCGAGTCGTGATATCGGTCGGCCAGCGTGAAGGCCTCTTCCCGCGATTTGGCGACGAGCGTTGTGAACGTCACGCTCACCGAGCGGCTCGGTGGCACGCGAACGCGCGTGCGGAGCGAGACGATGGGATCCAGCACGGCACCCACCGTGCCGGACAGCGCACCATCGTGTTCCATCGCCTCCGGATTGCGCACCGTGCGACCGCGCCCGATGAACTGCGCGCGGTCGGTCTCGCAGGTCACCGAGCCGAGCTGGTCAGCGCCGGCGTCCACCACGTGCACGCACCACAAGCGCGGATCACTCGGCGTGCGCGGACGGCGCGTGGCGGTGATCGCGGTGCACCACGCGTGGAACTCCGTCTCCACGAACAAGTTGGAGAACGCCGGGTGTGCGCGATCGGCATCGTGGGGCGCCATGACGAGCTCGCCAAAACTCGTGAGCTCGAGATCGCGTGGACGCCGACCCGTGTTGGTGAGCGTGACCGTGCGCACCTCGGCCGAATCACCTGCCACGACGGTCACAGCCGTGGTCGTCTCCATGGTTCCGTCACGCCGGTGCATGGTGACGCGATCGGCAGCGAGCGACACGTGGCTGTGGTCCGCCGGCACACACAGCGGTTGGTGGAAAGCCGACCACATGGAGCCGTCCTCGACATCCTTGATGTAGCAGAACTGCCCGGTGGCGTCGCGCGTGCCGTCGCCCCGCCAGCGGGTGACGGCGAGGCCGGCGTACCGGCTGTATCCGCTGCCGCTGTGATTGAGCACCACGGTGTACGGCTCGGATCCCAGCAGGGCGATGCGAGGACTGGCGACCTCGTGCGCCGCCACTTGGCGTGACACCGGAGACGCGCCCTCGGTTGCGGGCCGCGCTTCATCGGGGCGTGCCCGTTGCGGCGGCGGGGTCACGAAGCGGCGCGGAACCCGCTCGTGCAGCAACAGCTCCACCGATTTTACCAGTGTATCGGCATGAAAGCGGGTCTGCCAGCAGTCGTCGCGCAACACGTTGGTGAGCGCCACCATGGACATGCCGATGTGGTGCGACATCCACGTGTGCACCAGCGCAAAACGCGCCCCGGCCTCCGGCCGCGTGTAGTCGAGCGCGTCCATGAAACCAAACTCGCCCAGTGCGCCCAGGCCCTCGAGGACCTGCAGGTTGGCGAGGGCGCGCACCGGATCCACCGCCAACGCGAGGGCCGACGCATACGGGGCCACCACCAGATCGCGGCCCATGCCACGCTTGAGTGCCAGATCCGCCACGCCGAACGCGCGGTACTGGTACGTGTCCTCGCGGTCGCGCACGTTGTACGCGCTTTCGCTGATGCCCCACGGGACGCCGCGAATGCGCGCGTACTGCCGCTGCCGCTCCACCGCACCCCGGCAGGTCTGCGCAAGCAGCGTGTACGGGAGCGAGCGCATCACGAGCAGCGGCATGAGATACTCGAACATGCTGCCGCTCCACGACACCAGCGCCACGGCGCCGCTGCTCCGATTGAGCGTCCGCGACATGCGGAACCAGTGCTCCATCGGCACGTCGCGCCGCGCAATCGCAATGAAGCTTGCGAGGCGCGCCTCGGACGCCAGCAGGTCGTAATAGGACGCATCACACGTGAACGACTCGGTATGGAAGCCAATGGAGAACAGCTTGTGCGCGTCGTCGTACAGAAAGCCGAACTCCATTTCCGCGACAAACCGGTACGCATGCTCGGCGATGTCGTGCAGCCGCGTGCTGAGCGCCGGATGGGCCGTTGCGTGCTCGAGACAGGCCTGCCGCAGCGCGATGAGGTGCCCCGCGAGATTCCCGCTGTCCACCGTGCTCACATAGGGTGGATCGAGCACGCGCAGGTCGGTGAGATCGTACCAGTTGTAGAAGTGACCGCGGTACCGTGGCAGGATCGCGAGCGTCGTGATCACACGCTCCAGGCGATCCGTCATGTCGGCGGCGCTGATGAGCTTCAGATCGGCCGCGCTGACCGTGGAGAGCAGTTGCAGCCCGATGTTGGTGGGCGACGTGCGCATCGCCACCACCGGCGCCGGCTCGTCCTGGAAGTTGTCGGGGGCGAGCCAGTGTGTGGACTCGGTGACGAACCGGTCGAAGAACTGCCAGTGGTGCGCGGCGTATCGCATGGCTGTTGCGCGCGCCGTGGCGGACAGCGGCGGCGGCGCGGGAACGGCGGCGTCATTCAGTTGGCGCACCACGGTGGGCGCCCAGAGCCAGAGACCCACCAAAAGCCAGAGCGAGAGTGCCGGTGCGACAAGTTCAGACGGCGGCAGTCCCGCCGCCAGCAGCGCTCGTCCCTGCAGCAGCGAAATGCCCACGCCCACGCCCAGCACCAGCAGCGAGGCGGTGCGGAGCGTGGGTATCCCCGTGCGGGATGCTTGCTCGCTGGCCGCGCGCGCCACGAACGAGGCGGCCTGCCAGTCCAGCAGATGGCGGCGCGAGATGATCAGGCGATACAGCGTGCGCACAATCGCATCGATCGACAGGAGGGCCTGATGCGGCAGGACGAGGATCGCAAGGACGGCCTGCTGCGCACTCACGAATGCGTCCTGGGCGACCTCGGAGTAGTACGCGCGGAACGACTTGTCGAGTGGTGGGGTGACCACCGCACGCAGCAACGCGATCACCCACGGCGCCACGATGGCGCCGAGTCCGAGCAGCGTCCAGCGCACCGGTGAAAACGGGGCCGCGGTCCAGCCCCACAGCAGAAACAGCAGCTGCGTGATCTCGACGGTGCTCCGTCGCAGGTTGTCCACGATTTTCCAGCGCGACACCAGCGAGAGGCGGTTGCGCTCGCGTCCGTCCGGTCCGGGCACCGTGCGCCGCAACCAGGGCAGCAGCTGCCAGTCGCCACGAATCCAGCGATGCTTCCGGCGCGAGAATCCGCGATAGTCGGACGGGTACTCGTCATACACGATCACGTCGGTGGCGAGTCCCGCGCGGGCATAGTTGCCTTCGAGCAGATCGTGCGACAGCAGCACGTTCTCCGGAAAGCGCCCGTGCGTGGCCCGCTCGAACGCGTCCACATCGTAGATGCCCTTGCCGGTGAAGCTGCCCTCGCCATACAGGTCCTGGTACACGTCGCTCGCCGCCACCGTGTACGGATCCACGCCCGGATGCCCCGACGCAATCGACGCGAAACGCGACTGGTGCGCACTCGGCAAGGTGACGCCCACGCGCGGCTGCAGGATGCCGTAGCCGCGCACCATGTGCGACCCCTCCTCTTCGAACACCGGCTGGTTGAGCGGATGCGCCATCGTCCCCACGAGCAGCGAGGCGGCCTCAGGCGGTAGCACGGTGTCGGCGTCGAGGGTGATGACGTATCGCACACCGCGCAACGCTTCTGCGTCCTCGCTGACCACGGTGAACGCCTCCGGCGCCTGTGCGCGCACCCATCGGTTGAACTCCGACAGCTTGCCGCGCTTGCGTTCCCATCCCATCCACACGCCCTGCGCCGGATTCCATCGCCGTGGTCGATGCAGCACGAAGAACACCGGGGGGGCATCGGCGGCGTGCAGCGCGTTGAGCGCCGCGACTCCGTCCAGCGCTGCCCGGATGACCTCGTCGTCGTCACCGGTGGACTCTGTCACCGCATCCGTGAAATCGCTGAGCAGTGCAAAGTGCAGGTGCGGTTCCCGGTTCGCGAGAAACTGCACTTCCAGATGCTCGAGTGCTTCCCGCACGTCACCTACGTCCCCGAACAGGGTGGGTACCACCACGGCGGTGCGCAGGCGCTCCGGAATCCCGCTCTCCGTGAGCTCGAGGCGCGGAAGCGTGCGCGGCGGGATGAACATCGTCACCAGGTGATTGAACACATTGATGGCGATGTCCAGGGCCGGCAGAAACGCGAACGCGATTGCCAGCCAGACCGCGCGCTCCACCACCGGCTGGCCGAGAACGATCACGGTGACGATGGCGCCGATCATGCACAGCGTGACACCACCCACCAACACCAGATTGGGGCGCTCGGTGCCGTAGCGCGCCAGCCGCTCCACGAGCGCCGGGCGATATCCCGCCAGCGCCTCGAGTTCGGTGATGCCCTTGTCCACGAGGTAGTAGCCGACGTGCGAACGGATGGCCGACTCGGCCGTGTCCGACGTGACGTGCCGCCGCGCCAGATCCACCGCCCATCGCGCCACGGAGCGCTCGCGGTGTCCGGTCTTCTTGGCCAGTCGCTCGACCTCATGCCGATAGGAGTCGCGCGTCTTGAAGGTCATCGTGGCGTAGCAACCCGAGGGGTCGTCACGCAACTCCGCCTCCACGACGCTCTGATGCTCCACGAAATCGCGCCAGTCGCGCTGTCCGACGCTCCGCAAGCTCGTGATGCTGTTGGCCATCATGAGCTGCGTGAGCGCGAGCCGTCGCGTTGCCGCAGCCACGGCGTCCTCCGATGCCTGACCGCCCTCCACGAGCCAGTTTTCAATCCAGGCAAGCGTGGGCGATGTGCCCTCCACCTGACGCAGCAACTGCATGAGGCGCGTGACAAAGAAGGACCGTTGCGCCAGGTTTTCGCCGGCGAACTCCTGCATGACCACACGCAGCGCGCTCCCACCCAGATTCCCGCCGGCACGTCCGCTTGCGGTGCCGGCATCAAGAATGCGTGTGGCCCATCGCGCCGCCTGCGCGCGCTCGTCCAGACGCTCCATGGAGCGCAACGTCAGCCGCCGCACGCTCTCGATCAGACCAATGCGCAACATCGCCGGAATCGCCCACAGTTCGCCGAGCGAAAGGGGCGACACACTCTGGACCGAGGCGACGTAGAGATCGACGTTTGCGACGTCGATACGGCCTTCCGTGTGCGAGATCAGCGAGGTCGCAAGCTCGTACACCCGAGGATAGCCGGTGAGCGGACCGGAGAGCAGCTCGGGCAGTTCACGGTAGTAACCGCCCGGCAGGCTCTGCCGCACCTCTTCCAGCTGGTCCTGGACCACGTAGTAGTTGTCCAGCAGCCATTCGGCGGCTGAACTGGTGTCCTGCTCGTCGGCAGGAAGGCTCGTGAGGCGCTCGCGCGCGTCGGCCAGGATGCGGCGGGTTTCGCTGAGTCGCGCCAGCAGGCGCGCGGGGCGCAGCGGGCGTCGATCGGACGCGACATGCTGCGATCGCGCCACTTCACGGGCGCGCGCTGCAAGGTGATCCGCGCCAAGCAGCTCGCCGCGAATGGGCCCGGGTTGCGGCTGCTCCCCGTCAGTCAAAGCGGCGGCTACGTCCCGAGCACCGGCATGTTGCCGAAACGAGACACCTGAATGGCAGGAACTGGGCAGCAACCCGGCGGTGCGTCATGAACAGGGGCAGTGGTGAATGTGCACGCACAGAATCGCGCCGGATCGTCGCGAATGCGGGTGCAACACTGAGTGTACGAAGCGCGCTTCTACCCAACCACTCCCCGTGTGGGAGATCTGGCCCTATCTCGCAGGTCGAACGGCGAACGGCGCCGTGTGGCCGCGCCTACCGCCCGCCCAACCCCTCGCGCAGCGCCTGCCACGCCATGAGCGCGCAGCTGTGCCGCTGGGGGTACGATGACACGCCGGCCAGCGCGCGCAGGTCGCCGAGATCGCCGAGCGGCTCTGCCGCCTGCACTTCGTCGTCCAACGCGCCCTTCACCACCCGCGCTACGCGTTCGCTGAGCGCCAGCGCGTCCGGCACCAACAACCCACGCACCGCCTCCGTGAGCATGGACGCCGACGCCGTGGCAATCGAACAGCCACGTCCGTCGAATCCCAGGTCCACGATTCGATCCTCCTCAAGCACCACCCCAACGCTGATACGATCACCACACAACGGATTCGCGCGCTCGGCAACCACGGCGTTTTCGGGAAGTCCACGCCCCTTCGGTGCGCGATAGTGCCGCAGGATCACGTCCTGGTACATCGCGGACAGCGAGGCGGAACCGGCCACTATACGGCCCCTACGCAGCTGCGAACAGGCGCTGCGCCTCGCCCAGCGCGTGCACCAACGCGTCCACATCACTTCCGTCGCTGTACACATAGAAACTGGCGCGCGCCGTGGCGCTGGCACCCAACCGCCGCATCAGCGGCTGCGCACAATGATGGCCTGCGCGAATGCACACGCCGTGCTGGTCCAGAATGGTGGCGAGGTCGTGCGGATGCACATCGGCCAGCGTGAAGCTGAGCACGCCGCTGCGCTCGGCCGGCGGCGGACCGTACACGGTGAGCCCGTCCAGCGTGTCGAGCTTGGCGTGCGCCGCTTCCAGCAACGCGACCTCGTGCGCGCGCACGTGCGTCATGTCGAGCGACTCGAGATATCGCACCGCCGCGGCAAGCCCCACGGCGTCAGCCGCGTTGGGGGTACCGGCCTCGAACTTGTGCGGCAACACGTTCCACGTGCTGTCGTGATCATTCACCCACTCGATCATGTCGCCGCCAAACTGCCACGGCTCGCACTCCATCCAGCGCGCACGCTTGCCCACCACGCCACCGATGCCCATGGGCCCCAGCAGCTTGTGTCCGCTGAAGGCGTAGAAATCCACGTCCAGTGCGTCAAACTGCACGGGCAGGTGTGGTGCACCCTGCGCTCCGTCCAGCACGATGAGCGCCGGCGTGTGCTCGCGCACCAAACGCACCACCTCGGCCACCGGCGTGATGGATCCCACGGCGTTTGACACGTGCGTGATTGCCACGATCTTGGTCTTGGCCGAGAGCAGCGAGGCGAGATGGTCGAGATCAATGCGCTGATCGCTCGTGAGCTCCACGATGCGCAACACGGCATCGTTGGACGCCGCGAGCTGCTGCCACGGCACAAAGTTCGCGTGGTGCTCCAGTGCGGTGATCACGATTTCGTCGCCGGGCCGCACGTGAACGCGCCCCCAGGCGTTGGCCACGAGGTTCATGCTTTCGGTGGTGCCACGCGTGAACACCAAGGTGTCCGTGTCGGCGGCGCCCAGGAACTGCGCCACGGTGGCACGCGCACCGTGGTACGCGTCGGTGGCCGCCGCAGAGAGCGCGTACGCGCCGCGATGCGGATTGGCGTTGGCCGTGGTGTAGAAGCCGGTGATGGCGTCGAGCACGGCTTGGGGTTTCTGCGACGTGGCCGCGGAATCGAGGTAGTGCAGGGCGGGCCGTGCCGCGAGCAGCGGAAAATCCGCGCGGGGCGCGAGCGGTGCCAGGCGGGTTGTGTGCGTCGAGGCAGCGTGCGTCATAGGTGCCGCGGAGTCCGCGTGCAGCGTGTGTCCCATTTCTACTCTCCGGAAGTGTGGGCCAGTCGTGCACCCACGAATACATCACCATTGGTCACGCGCACCGCGAACACGGGCAGCGGGTCGGTGGCCGGTCCGCGCATCACTTCGCCCGTTTCAAGTGAAAAGCGCGCGCCGTGCCACGGACATTCCATGAGCGATTCACCGTTTGGCCCGCTCACGCAGTCACCACCCGAGAGCGCGAACGCACGATGCGAACACACATCGTGCACCGCCCATACCTGCTCCCCCCGACGTACCACGCACACACGCTCGCCGCCTGGCAGCACCACCCCCGCCGGCACGCCGTCCTCGAGATCGGCGAGGCGACCGGCGCGCACGTACCCGTCGTCACCCATGGCGCCCGCCTATTCGGTGGACACGACGGGCGCGACCGTCGAATCGTGCTCCAGCGCCGCACGCAGCGTGTGCCACGCGAGCGATGCGCACTTCACGCGAATGGGAAAGCGCGACACGCTGGAGAACACGACCAGCTGGCCGAGCGCCTCGCGTGTGATGTCGGCCTCGGCGGCCTTGCCTGTGACCAGCGCGTGAAACTTCTCGAACAGCGCTTCCACGTCCGTGCGCGACTTGCCCTGCACGGCGGCGGTCATGAGAGACGCCGACGCCCTGGAAATGGCGCAACCGTGCCCCGTGAACTTCACCTCCGTGACCACGTCGTCAGTCAACAGCACCGACACCTCAACCTGATCGCCACAGAGGGGATTCTTTCCCTCGGCCGTGCCCGTGGCCCCGTCCAATGGGCCGAAGTTGCGCGGCTTGCGATTGTGGTCGAGGATGACCGACTGGTACAGCTCCTGCAGATCCGTCACCGCGCGCTCAGTCGACGAACGCGGTGAAGCGACGCATGGTGCCGCGCTCGAGCGCAACGCGGATGGTCTCGTTCTCGAGCGTCTCGAGCACCTCGGCCGCGAACGCGTACGTGAGCAGCTGCCGCGCGCGCTCGTTGTCGATGCCCCGGCTCTTCATGTAGAACAGTGCCGTCTGATCGATCTGGCCCACGGTCGCGCCGTGCGTACACCGCACGTCGTCCGCGTAGATCTCGAGCTGCGGCTTGGCGTCCACCTGCGCAGTTTTGGACAGCAGCAGCGTGTTGTTGGTCTGCTTGCCGTCGGTCTTCTGCGCGATGGCCTGCACGTACACCTTGCCGTTGAATACACCGTGCGCGGTATCGTCCAGCACGCTCTTGTAGATCTGGCGCGAAAAGCAGTTGGGTTTGGCGTGCTCAATGCGCGTCTGCACGTCGCCGTGCTGCGACCCATCAAGCATGGTGAGGCCGTTGAGCGTGGTGCCGCAGCCCTCGCCGTCGAGCACGGTGTAGATGTTGGTGCGCGACAGCTTGGCGCCGGTGGTATAGGCAAACGACACGTAGTGCGAATCGCGACCCTGGCGAGCCTCGATGGTGCCCACGTGCGACGCCTGCCGACCTTCGCGCTGCACCTTGAGGTGATGCAGCGTGGCGCCGTCTTCCACCACGATCTCGGCCACCCCGTTGGAGAAGTACGGCTGCTCCGTGAGGCCAATCCAGCTCTCAATGAGCACGGCCTTGGCGTGACGCTCCACCACGACCAGCAGGCGCGGATGCTGCATGCCACCGGCACCGGCATCGGTGGTCACGAAGAGCACATGCACCGGTACATCCGTGACCATTTCCTTGGCCACGTGCATGACCGCGCCTTCGCCCAAAAACGATGCGTTGAGTGCGGTGAAACCGTCGCGCGACGCGGGGGCCATGGTGCCAAGATGGCGCGTGATCACGTCGCCAAGCTGGGTCACGGCCTGCGCAAGCGGCATGACCTGCACTCCCGCGGGTAAGGCCGACGTACTCGACAACGCCGGCGCATAGGAACCGTTCACGAACACCAGCGTGGGCCACGACGCGGAGAACACATACGGCGCAAGCGTCTCCGCAGTCACACCAGCGGCGTCGCCCGACATGCGCTCAAACTTTGCGTCGGCGATGGACGACACACTCGTGTAGTGCCAGTCTTCCACCTTGGTGGTGGGCAGCCCGAGCGCCCTGAACTCGCGCGCACCCGCTGCACGCTCGGCGCGCAGCACCTCCGGTGCGTCGGCGGCGGCGGCCGCGGTGGCCTGTTCGAGCAGCGCGGGGGCTGCCAGCGCGATCGTGCTCACGCCACCGCCTCCAGCAGCCAATCGTAGCCGCGCGCTTCGAGCTCCAGCGCCAGCTCCTTGTTGCCCGACTTCACGATGCGCCCACCAGCCAGCACGTGCACGAAATCGGGCACGATGTAGTTGAGCAGACGCTGGTAGTGCGTGACCACGATGGTCGCGTTGTCGGGCTTGCGGAGGGCGTTCACGCCGTTGGCGACAATGCGCAGCGCGTCGATATCCAGACCCGAGTCGGTCTCGTCGAGGATCGCAAGCGTGGGTGCGAGCACCGCCATCTGCAGGATCTCGTTGCGCTTCTTCTCACCACCCGAAAAACCGGCGTTCACGGAACGCGACAGCATGGCCGGATCCATGTCCACCAGTTTGAGCTGCTCTTCCACAAGGTCGAGGAACTCCATGGGATCAACTTCCTCGAGGCCCTCCGCCTTGCGCTTGGCGTTGTAGGCCGCTCGCAGGAAGTAGGCGTTGGAGACGCCGGGGATTTCGACCGGATACTGGAACGCGAGAAACACACCCTGCTGGGCGCGGTGCTCGGCTTCCATTTCGGCCAGGTTCTCACCCTTGTAGAGGATCTCCCCGCTGGTGATTTCGTAGGCCGGATGGCCCGCGAGCACCTGTGCGAGCGTGCTCTTGCCAGAGCCATTGGGGCCCATCACGGCGTGAACTTCACCGGCCTTCACCGAAAGCGTGATGCCCTTGAGGATGGGCGTGCCGTCAACGGAGGCGTGCAGATCGCGAATCTCGAGCATAAATGTGTCTATGTGCGGGGGGCCGGAGCCCCGGTTCAAATCAACGTGAAAAAAACGAGTACGAAATGACGGTCGCGCTCAGCCAGCGCTGTTACCCAACACTGCCCTCGAGTGTGATGCCGAGCAGCTGCTGCGCCTCGAGCGCGAACTCCATGGGGAGTTCCTTGAACACTTCCTTGCAGAAGCCGCTCACAATCATGGACACCGCCTGCTCGGCGTCGAGGCCACGCTGCTTGAGGTAGAAGATCTGGTCTTCCCCGATCTTGCTGGTGCTCGCTTCGTGCTCGAGAATGGCCGAGTTGTTCTGCACTTCGATGTAAGGGAACGTGTGCGCGCCGCAGGCATTGCCCACCAACATGGAGTCGCACTGCGTGTAATTGCGTGCACCCTCGGCCTTGGGCAGAATGTGCACCTTGCCGCGGTACGAGTTCTGTCCCTTCATCGCGGAAATGCCCTTGGACACGATGTTGGAGCGTGTGTTGCGTCCGATGTGGATCATCTTCGTGCCCGTGTCGGCCTGCTGCATCTTGGAGGCCACGGCCACCGAGTAGAACTCACCCACCGCGTTGTCGCCCTGCAGGATCACGCTCGGATACTTCCACGTGATGGCCGAGCCGGTTTCCACCTGCGTCCACGAGACCTTGGCGTTCTTCATGGCCTTGGCGCGCTTCGTGACAAAGTTGTAGATGCCACCCACGCCGTTCTCGTCGCCGGCATACCAGTTCTGCACGGTGGAGTACTTCACCGTGGCGTTGTCGAGTGCGACGATTTCCACCACCGCCGCATGCAGCTGATTGGTGTCGCGCATGGGCGCGGTACATCCTTCGAGGTAGCTCACCTTCGAGCCCTCGTCGGCCACAATGAGCGTGCGCTCGAACTGTCCGGTGGTGGACTGATTGATGCGGAAGTACGTGCTGAGCTCCATCGGGCACTGCACCCCCTTGGGGATGTAGCAGAACGATCCGTCGGAGAAGACGGCCGAATTGAGCGCCGCGAAGAAGTTGTCACTGTACGGCACAACGGACCCCAGGTACTTCTGCACCAAGTCGCCGTGTTCGCGCACCGCTTCGCCGAAGGAGCAGAAAATGATGCCCTCCTTGGCCAGCTCCGCGCGAAAGGTAGTGCCCACGGACACGGAATCGAACACCGCGTCCACGGCCACGCCATTCAGGCGCTTCTGTTCGTTGAGCGAGATGCCGAGCTTGGCGTAGGTCTCGAGCAGCTTGGGATCCACATCATCGAGCGAGCCGATGGGCTTCGTGGTCTTGGGCGCCGAGTAGTACGACGAGGCCTGATAGTCGATCGGCGGATACGAGACGTTGGGCCAGTGCGGCTCCGTCATCGTGAGCCAGCGGCGGTAGGCTTTCAGACGCCACTCGAGCAGCCACTCCGGCTCCCCCTTCTTGGCGGAGATGAAGCGCACAGTCTCCTCACTGAGACCGGGCGGCAGCGTGTCCGACTCGATGTCGGTGCTGAAGCCGTACTGATATTCCCGATTGACCAGTTGGTCGATGGTCGCGCTCATGCCTGCTCCTCATGCCACTCAGAGGCTTCGTGCATCGCAAGCGCAGTCGCGCCGGCAACGGACGAACCGTGGGGATCTGATTCGGTTACTGCATCCTTCTGCGATTCCTGCCTGTCGACGCCAGCCCGGCCGTCGACTTCGTACGCGCACAGCCCGCTACCATCGCGACGATGGTAACGGCGTGTGACCCGGGCGTCGAGGAGTCGCGCCAACTGCCGCGCCTCGACCTCACACGCCTCGGGGAACTGCTCGGCGATCTCGCACATCGCACAATTGTGAATGCGCAGCGTTGCGCCATCGTTCTCGACCGAGTTGCTCTCGGCCATGTAGCCCCGCGCCGTAAGAAGCTCGGCCACCAGCTGCACGCGTTCCTGCAGCGGCAGTCCATCGAGCACCGGACCGGCGTCGGCGGCCAATGCCTCCCATTCACGCGACAGCACCCGTGCCACCGACTTGCCACCCCGCTCGGCCTGCAGCGCTTCGAGCGCCGACGCGAGCAGCGACGCGTACCGGCGGGGGAAAATCGCCTCGCCGGACTCCGTGAGCCGATAGGCGAACACCGGGGCGCCCACGCCGCGCACTTCGCGGGAATAGCGCACCACGCCGTCCTCCTCCAGCACCTTGAGGTGTCGGCGCAACCCGTTCGGTGTCAAACCGAACCGGGCCGCGAGTTCACCAGCGGTAAGCGGCTGTTCCTTCTTGAGCGTGACCAACAACTCGGCCCGCACCCCCCGGAAGCCTCCGAGGGCGTTCATCACGTCTTGCATACCAGATAGTATAAGTCGGGAATCACCAATCGACAACGAAACTGTTGACGAATCGATGCGGTTCCCGGCTGCCCAACCGTTCAGGTGGGGTCGGTCAGGAACCGAAGGGCGTCCAGCACGAGGTGATGGGCGAGCTTCACCTTGTAGGCGCTGCCGGCCAAGGGATGGGCGAGGGCGGCAACCTCGTCAGCGACAGCTCGGCCGAGCTCAGCGACCGGCCGCGAGGCACCCGCTTCCGCGATTGGGGCCAGCAGGTGCTCCGGCACCGGCCAAGGTCGGGCTGCCACTCCACCGAGCGCGAGCTGCAGGGTGCCATCCGTCAGGCGCACCGCTGCGCAGGAGACCAGCGCGAAGTCCCAGGCGCCCCGCTGCATCAGCTTTACGTACCGCTGACGGGTGCGGGCGGTGCGCCCCGGCACAACAACGCCGGCGATGAGCTCGTCCTGAGCCAGCGTGGTGTCGTGGAGTGGCCTGTCGCTTCTGGCGACGCTATCGGCGGTCGGATAGAGCGCCGCGAGCGGAATCCGCCGTCTCCCAGACGAGCCCAACACCTCGACCTCGGCGCCAAGGGCCAGCAGAGCGACCGCCGGGTCGGAGGGGTGCACCACCGCGCACGGGCGCACGTCAAAAATCGCGTGGTATTCCGAGTGGCCCGCCACCGCGTGGCAGGGGAGCGCTGCGTCGGTTCGGCGGCAAGGGGTACCGCCGCGCCAGTACCAGCACCGCGGCGCCTGGCAGAGGTTGCCGGCCAGTGTCCCCATGGCCCGCAGCGCTGGCGTGCCCACGGCGCGGCAGGCCTCGGCCAGCGCGGGCAAGGCCGCTCCGACGGCCGGATTGTCCGCCAGCTGCTGCAGCCGCACGGCGCCGCCAATGTAGAGCTCGCCATCGTTCGCCGCTTGTCTGGCGCCTGAAGCCCCGTCGACGTCCCCCGCCTTGCCGGCATCCGAAACGAGCGGGCCGGGCGACGCGTCCGCGTTGGGAAGCCACCGGACATCGGACCATCCGGGTATTCGCCGTACATCGATCAGCGCGTCGGCGTGTAACAATCCATCAGCCAGGCGCGTGACCAGATCCGTGCCGCCACCTATGGCGACGGCGCCCGGACTCCTGAGTGCTGCCTGCGCCGAAGCGGCGTCTGTCGTGATGATGTAGCGAGATTGATGCATGTTTGTGGTGCAGGACACATTATGTGCGGTGTCGTCACGCTTGGCGACGCGGCTGTTTCACCTTTCGGAGGTCGCGCTCTGGTGCGTACCACGATTTTGCTGGGCCTCACCGCCGTGGCCAGCGGTTCGATCTACCTTGCGTATCTGCGCATGCGATCGGACCGTCGCCACTTCGAACGTGATGGATTGACCCAGTTCAAAGCCTCGTTCCCCGGACGCGACCTGCCCGACGCACTGCTCGAGCAGACCTACGCCCACTTGGTGGAGCGCCGCGAAGCCGTGGGCGACAACAACGAAGCGCACTTCATGGTTGCGCCGGGGCACAATCTGCGAACCGTCTACCACATGGACGGGCTTGACGTTGAAGATGCGGTGCTGCTGATCGCCGATCGGGCCACCGTTCGTCTTCCGAAGGCGCACGACCTGGACGACCTCAAGGGCAAGGTACAGACCGTGCAGGACATGGTGGAGTTCCTCGTCCCGTACTTCGAGCCGGATCCGGACGAGGAGTGATCGGCCGGGCCATTCTCGCGCGCCGACTGCGATCCGGGTGGTTTGCGGCGGCCCCGCTGCTGCTGGCGGCCTGCGGTGGTGGTCTGCGTCCCCTGCCTCCCGCTACCGCTCCGGCCCCCCAATCGCCGCCGCCTGCTGTCGCTGCCGACGCCCCGCGGTCGATCCTCGCGCGCCCGCCGAACACTGACCCGCTGTCCGACGGCGTGACCGACGTGGACCTGGACGCGCTTTGGCTGCGCCAGCTGATGGTGCCAATCGAGGGCTTTGCGCCGTCGGTCCTGCGCAACGACTACGACGCCCGCCGGGGCAATCGCTCCCATCGCGCGCTGGACATGCTCGCGCCCAAAGGCACGCCCATCCTCTCGGCCGACGACGGAACGATCGGCCGCGTGGATCGCACGCCGCTTGGCGGCAACA
This sequence comes from Gemmatimonadales bacterium, assembly GCA_038259155.1. Classification (GTDB taxonomy): domain Bacteria; phylum Gemmatimonadota; class Gemmatimonadetes; order Gemmatimonadales; family Gemmatimonadaceae; genus JAABRT01. The sequence goes on along the minus strand of JBBSPE010000019.1, from coordinate 25,865 downwards.
TCGTCTACGCGCTCGACGCCAACAACCAGTTCATCTACTACTACGCGCACCTCGACAAGCACCGAAAGGGGCTCGCGCCGGGCGACGCGGTGCGGAAAGGCGACGTGATCGGATACGTGGGCACCACCGGGAATGCACCCGCGAACACACCGCACCTGCACTTTCAGGTGATGCTGCGGGGGCCCGGCCGCATGTGGTGGGACGGGCCGGCCATCAATCCGTGGCCGTTTTTCGTGTATTCCGGCATGGCAAACCAGTAGATTGCGCGCGGACGCGGGATCGCACCCCGACCGGGGTGCTCATGCATGCGCGTTCTCACCTGTACCCTCTGTCATCATGACCATGCGCGGCAAGGATCGCGCCGCCCTGCGCGCGGAAGCCCATCATCTCGGTGTTACCGTGCACGTGGGGCAGGGTGGCATCACGCCCACACTGCTCACCAGCTGCGACGACGTGCTGCGCACGCGCGAGCTCGTGAAGGGCCAGGTGGCCAAGGCCGGCGAACTCACTGCGCGCGCGGCGGCCGAGGCCATCGCGCCGGAAATGGGGGCGGAGATCATCCAGGTGATCGGCCGCACGTTCACGCTCTATCGCGAGAATCCCAAGCTGAAGCGCGGCGAGTTGCCGCCCTGGCGGACCTAGTCGCGACCCATCGGGTGCCCGACGCGGAGCCTGACAGCGCGTTCACGGGTCAGCGCGTTCACGCCTTGGCGATTGCCTCCAACACCCGCCACGGCGTGAGCGGCAACGCATACACTGGCACACCGAGCGCGTGCGCCACGGCATTCGCGATCGCCGGCGCTGTGGGAATGATTGCCGGCTCGGCAATACCACGCGCGCCAATGGAGTTGGCGGCGGCATCCGCAGCGTCGAGAAAGTACACACGCATGTCCGGACAATCGGCGGCCGTCGGCATCTTGTAGTCGTGCAGTCCGGTGGCGAGTGACACGCCAAGCGTAGCGTCCACTCGCCGCTCCTCGAACAACGCGTAGCCCAGGCCCTGCAGCATGCCGCCCTCCATCTGCGCTTCGGCGAGCGTGGGGTTGATGATGCGCCCGGCGTCGTGCACGGCGATGAGACGCAGCACGCGCACGATTCCCGTGCCGCGATCCACCTCCACCTCGGCCGCCTGCACACCCACGGTCACGATCGTGGTGTCATCGGGATTGGGTCCGCGACTGCCGTGGCCGGTGAGCACGATGTTGCCGAGCGCGCGCCCGATCTCCGTGAAGTCGCGTGACTGGCCCGACGCGGCGTGGTGCACCACGGAATCGTGAATCGTGAGTTCGTCGGGCGTGGTGTTGAGCAAACCGGCGGCTGCATCGCACAACTGGCGACGCACGTCTTCCGCCGCAAGGCGCACCGCCGGCCCGACGGACGGCGTGGTCATGGAGCCCCACGAGTTGCCCGTGTACGGCGTGCGTTCCGTGTCGCCAATCACGCAGCGTACACACTCGAGACGCGCACCCAGTGTTTGCGCGGCGATCTGGGCGAGAATCGTGCGGGCGCCGGTGCCGAGGTCCTGCGTGCCGGCCAGCACCTGCACGGAGCCGTCGCGCAGCAGCTGCACCGTGGCGTACGCCGGCGGGCCACCGCCCGTGGACCAGCACTCGGCCGCGTAACCGATGCCGCGCACGAGACGTGACGTGGTGCCCGCGGCGAGCGGCGCGACGTCCGCCGCCCTGTGCGACGTATCGTGGGCCAGCGCCTGGTGCATGCGCCGCTCCGCCTCCACGAAACACTCGCGCAGCCGATGACCAGAATACGCACGCTCTCGACGCTGATCGTGCTGCGGGATGTTCGCGAGACGCAGCGCCACACGATCCATGTCGAGTGCGCGGGCCAGCGCATCCATCGCGAGCTCGAGTCCCACACAGCCTTCCACGTAGCCCGGTCCGCGAAACGCCTGCATGCCACCGGTGTGCACATGCACGAACGACTCGTGCGTGCGCACGTTGGGGCACGCGTACAACTCGTGATACAGCTGGCCCGGACTCGCAAGCCATCCGGACACGCCCATTGTGATGGTCGCGGTGAGATCGATGGCGGTCAGAGTGCCGTCACGATTCGCTGCAATCGAGATCACCTGGGTGGTTGCCGAGCGATGGCCGGTGTCCACCTGCGTGCCGTCGCGATCAAGAATGCAACGCACCGGTGCGCCCAGCCGTCGCGCCAGCCACGCGGCGATGTACGTGTGTGTGCCGGCGTAGTTCTTGGCGCCAAAGCCGCCGCCCATGTGCTCCATGCGCACGCGCACGTGATTGAGCGGCAGGCGAAACGCGGCGGCGAGATTGTCGCGCACGCGAAACAGCCCCTGCGTGCCTTCCCACACGGTGAGCTGGTCGCCGTTCCATTCCGCGAGCGCGCCGTGCGGCTCGAGCGGCGAATGGAGCGCGGCCGGCGTGTGCACGGTGACATCCACGCGCACGTCGGCTCGAGTGAGTGCGTGACTCACGTCGCCCCGCTCCAGCACCACTGGCGCGCCGCCCAGCAGGTTCTGCGCGGAAACCGACGCCTCGTCAAACGTGCGAGGGACGCGAGGTGCGTCCGGAGCGAGCGCTTCGGCGGCATTGATCACGTGCGGACGGCCGTGCCCCTGCACCTGCACCAGCGCGGCCGCCTGCTGCGCCGCTGCAAGCGTGTCCGCGCACACCACGGCCACCGGCGTGCCCGCGTATCGCACGTTGTGGTCGAACAGCGTGGCAAACGCGCCCCCGATCAGGCCGGCCTCCACGTCGGCGGCGAGCTCCGCCCGCGTGATCACGGCGCAGACGCCTGGTACTGCCTGCGCGGCCTCTACCTCCACATGGGTCACGGTGCCATTCGCCCACTCGGCCCGCACGAACACGGCGTGTTTGACACCGCGGGGTGCGAGGTCGGTGGTATAGCGGGCGCGACCGGTGATCTTTTCCCGGGCGTCCACGCGCGTGGCGCGAGAGCCCACGATGTCGAGGACGGTGTCGTCGTCCCAGGGGGCCACGTCGAAGGCCGGAAGCTCGACCACCCGCTGCTCTTCGCGGCCCTCGACTTCGACCGTGGTGGTGACGAACCGACGACGCGGCGAATCAGTCATGCTGTGCTGTCTCGCGACTGTCCAAATGCTGGCAGTCGGTCACGGCGACGCGGGCCCGCGGCCATGGCTGGCCGACAGCGCCTCGAGCGCCGAGAGAATGCGCGGGGTGGTGCCGCAGCGACAGAGGTTGCCGCTCATGGCGTCCACGATGGCTGCGCGGTCCGGCGCCGGCGTGCGGTCGAACAGGGCCACGGCGGCCAGCACCTGTCCCGGCGTGTAGAATCCGCACTGCGCAGCGTCGTGGGCCAGGAACGCGTCCTGCACGGGGTGTAGGGGCGCGCCGCCTGCGTCTGCCCCGCCGTAGCTCGCCGCGCCGATCCCCTCAATCGTCGTGACCTGCGCGCCGTCGCAACCAGCCGCGAGCGCGAGGCAAGCGTAGGCCGGAGCGCCGTCCAGCAGCACCGTACAGGCGCCGCATTCCCCACGGTCGCAGCCCCGCTTCGTGCCGATGAGGCCGAGCGACTCCCGGAGCAGGTCGAGCAGGGTCTCGCGCGGGGCGGGATGTGTGACAACCTCTCGGCCGTTGATCGTCAAGCGCATGAACGGAATGAACTGTCGGCGCGTTGTGACGTCCAGTGGGCGGCGCGTAGGCCGTCCTCGTCTTGTGGGGGACCTCGTCCACCACTAACCTCCCGGTAGCCCGGATGGGTCCGCCACGTACGCCTCGAGCCGAACAATCACCATGCCCTACGTCATTACCGAAGCCTGCATCAGCGTCAAGGACAAGTCCTGTGTGGACGTCTGCCCCGTGGATTGCATTTACGAAGGTGAGGATCAGCTGTACATCCACCCCGACGAGTGCATCGACTGCGGTGCCTGCGAGCCGGAGTGCCCCGTGACCGCCATCTTCCCCGAAGAAGACGTGCCGGTGCAGCTCACCTCGTTCGTGGCCAAGAATCGCGACGTGTTCAACGCACCCACGCCACCGGGCCGCCCAACGCGCTGATGGTGCGCGCGTCGAGCGGCGTGCGCGTCGGGAAGCGCGCGCCGCTCAGGTGGTGACGTAGTTGGCCTTGAGCACGAACGCAGCGCCGAGCACGATGTACTGCAGCACGGTGCTGCGCTCGCTCCAGATCGCCTCGCCCCACTCATGCGGGCCGGAGGCAGACGAGGTGGGCGGGCGCGGAAACCAGCGGGGCGTGGCGCGCTTGTAGTCCAGATACTCCGTCCCGAAAATTGATTCGAGTACGCCCTCTTCGTAGCGCACGATGTAGTAGTACTCCACCGCGAAGATCACCGTGGCCACCGGCAGGAACCACAGCACGCCGGAGATCACCGTGAAGCCGAGCCATACAAACCAGTTGCCCACGTAGAGCGGGTTCCGGCACCAGGCAAACGCGCCGTAGTTCACGAGGCGCTGCACATCGCGCGACCGACGACGCGTGACGGTGCCCGCGGCGGCCACGCCGGACAGGCGAATGAGCTCGCCGATCAGGATCATGACCACGCCGATGATCCAGGTGCTGCGCGCCTGCTGTCCCGGTACCAGCAGTGGCACCGCGAGAAACGGCACCGGGATCCATCCGCGGTTCCGGAAAATCACCTGACCGATCCGCGCTGCGGGTGTCTGTTCGGCGGCGGATGGAGCGGCGGACTGCGTGGTACTGGTCATCAGGAACGGGTTCGGGAAGCTGCCATGCCGCAGTGTATGGGGCAGGGTCTGTGTGCAACGCTCCAACGATACCACGGTCTGAGCTGCAACGCATCCTGCGCTGCAGCCTGCCCGCTCACGTGGGCACGACGATCCGCTCGGGCAGCGCGCGTTCCCGCTCATCCTGCCGCTTGGCGAACAGCCGCACGGGCACGAGCACGGCGGCCGTGAGCGGAACGGCCACCATGAGCCCGAGAAATCCGAACAACACGGCCATGAGCGCCTGCGCCACGAGCGTGAGTGCGGGTGGCAGGTCCATCTCGCCGCGCATGAGCGCGGGGATCAGCAGGTTGTTCTCCACGAACTGGATGGCCCAGTACGCGATCAGCACGAACAGCGCCTTTTGCGGTGAGTCTACGAAGCCCATGGCCACGGCGGGCAGCGCGGCCAGAATCGGGCCGACCGTTGGCACAAACTCCAGCAGTCCCGCGATGAGCCCCAGCGCGAAGGCCGCGCGCACGTCGAGCAACAACAACGCAACGGTGGACACGACGCCAATCACGACCATCGCCACGAGCTGCGTGACCAGCCACTTGCGCAGCACCGTGGCCATTTCCGTGAGCACCGCGCCGATCGTTCCGCGATGTTCCGCCGGCAACGTTGCCATGATCCAGCGCCGGTACACCTTGGGCTCTGCGCCAATGTAGATCGCGAGAAACATCACCATGATGAGCCCGCCTACGGCCGCGATCGTGCCGGTGAGCAGCGAGAACAGCTGCCGCGATGAGCCGGCGAGTCCCGAGGACATGCGCCGGGTCAGCATCTGGCTGCGGGTGGGTTCCGCGGGGCCCGCCACCACACCGCTGGCAATCAGCTCCTCACGCGCGCGGCGTTCTGCCTCGGCGATGCTCTCCCGCATGGCGGTGCGCAAGCTGTCGCGCAGGAACTGGGTGCGCGCATCGAGCTGTGCCTCCACATCGATGCTGAGGGTATTGTCAACCGTGTCGCCGAGCACGCCCACGGCAAGCGCCCCGTCCGTGGAATCGGTCGTGTCCGCGGGCGATGGTGGCACCCGGAAGGGGGCGGCTGGCTGGAACAGCCCGGAATCAGCAGCGCGGGCGCGCGGCAGTCGCGCGCGCAGCGAATCGTCGATGGACTGCGAGATCGCACGCAACGCCGAGGAGTCCAGCTCCGCCAGTTTGGGCGGCGGCGGGGTGGGACGGCGCTGCCGCTGACTCCGGACCGCGCTGTCGGCCGCGGCGCTGTCCGCGATTGCGCGCGCGGCGGAGTCGGGCGCGGCGGTGGTGTCGTCCGGCGCCCTGAGGAAGGGATCCAGAAATCCGAACTCGCGCTGGTCGATGATCTCCTGGAGCTTGTCGAGTGCCTCCGGCAGGTCGCGGCGCAGCTCTTTGCTCTGCGCCGCCAGCGTCGGCGCCAACATGGCGCCAATCGCCCCCAGCGCGCCCACGGTGCCGAACACGAGCAACGCCGACGCGATCCCCCGTCGAATGCCATGGCGCTCGAGCACGTCCACACCGCTGGCCACGGCCACGCCGAACAGCACGCCGAGGAAAATCACGAACACGAGTGTGTTGACACTCCAGAGCAGCTGGAGTCCAAGCCAGACCGCCAGGGCGATCAGGGCGCCGCGCGCGAAATCCCCCGACCTCCAGCCAGCGCGGGTACCAGACGCAGCCGGCGCAGGACGGCCTGGCGCGCCGGGTCCTTGGGAGCCGTGGTCTTGGCCAAGCGGCGCTCCAGACGGTCCCTCGCGAGACGCCTGGGCGGATTCCGAACGATCCGAAAACGAACCGGAAGACGACGGGGGAGTGGACATGCCACAAAGCTCTGCCGAATGCGGCGCAAAACAAGGGCGCGCGGATTCCGGGGCCCCCGTGCGCAACCGGCCGTCGCCCGCGTAGCTTTCAGCAGGCGTGCACGACGCGCGTCGTTTCCCGAGATCCCTGTGTCCGACGCCGCCACGCTGTACCTCGATACTGCCGACACCGTCGATCGCTTTCTGGGCGACATCGGCCAGCCGAAAGCGATCGCCCTCGATACCGAGGGGGCGAGTTTTCATCGATTCGTCGATCGCATCTACCTGCTGCAGCTCTCCACGGACCAGCACCACGCCGTGATTGATCCGCTCCCGATCGGGACGCCGGATCGGCTCGGGCGACTGCTCGAGGACCGCAACGTGGAAGTGGTGCTGCACGACGCGGATTACGACCTGCGGCTGCTGCGGCAGGACTACGGCTGGCAGGTGAACGCGCTGTTCGACACACGCGTCGCCTCACAGCTGCTCGGCCTCCGCGCATTCGGCCTCGCCGCGCTGCTGGAGAAGTATTTCGGCATCAAGCTCGACAAGAAGCATCAGCGGGCCGACTGGTCCATGCGACCGCTGTCGGCGGACATGCTGGAGTACGCGGCGCATGACACCCGTTGGTTGCTCGACCTGCGTGACCAGCTCAAGGGCGAACTGGAGCGTGCGGGTCGCCTGCACTGGGCGCGGGAGGAATTCGAGCGCGCCGAGGGCACGCAGTGGTCCACCGACGATGCCGGCAACGCGTTCATGAAAATGAAGGGGGCTCGCGACCTGTCGCGTCGCGAGCTGGCTCGCCTGCGGGAGCTCGTGAGTTGGCGCGATGACATCGCCCGTGATGTCGACCGGGCCACCTTCCGGGTCACCGGCAACGAAGTGCTCCTCGATCTGGCGCGTCAATCGCCAGCCTCGGCAAACGAACTCACGCGGGTGAAAGGGTTTCCGCGCGCGATGTCAGATGCGCGCGCGAATGCGCTGCTGGCCGCGCTGCGGCGTGGCGACGAGGTGGCCGAGGCCGACCTGCCGCGCTATCCCAAGTCGGTGCGTTGGGATCGCGATCCGGACTTCGACGAGCGGGTGAGTCGCCTCAAGGCCGTACGTGACTTGGCCGCCACGCGACTGGACTTGGACCCCGGCGTCTTGTGCTCTCGTGATCGGATGGAAGCGGTAGCGCGAAAGCGTCCAGCCTCGTTGGAGGAGTTCGCGGAGATCCCCGAACTGCGCCGTTGGCAGGTCGAGGTGCTGGGTGAGACCTTTCTCAAGGCGCTCGGGAGTGGATCTGGCGGGGGGGCGGGCAATGGAGCGTTGGCTGCGTCGGCGCCCAGATCCGCGGCGAAGCCCGCGACCAGTGGCGCGACCGGTGGCGCGACCGGTGGCGCGACCGGTGGCGCGTCCGGTCAGCGGTCGGCTGCCAAGGGATCGGCGAAGCAGCCCGCCCGATCGCCAGCGCCATCTTCCGCCGGAGGCGACGAGGAGTCGCCGTATCGCTCCGACGACTGATTGCCGTTGACAGCGCGCAACACCGCCATGGTGTAGCGCTCGTGCAGCAGTACCCGGAGCGCTGCTGCGCCAACCCCCGTCACGTCTCGTCGCTGAGACTTCCGCTTACGCTGATGTTCCATTTACCGGAAAAGAGAACTATAAGCTAGTCATAGATGTACAGAACTTTATAATCCATTCACGCACGCGGCAATCACGGCACGGTCGGTGCACAGGCAGCGTATCGAACGGGGGAGGCTGGATTCGCCAAGCCTCCCTACTTGCCTTCTGCTGACCAGTCGAATGTCTACGACGCTCCGCAGCTCCATACTCGCAAACCGCTCCATCGCCCTCCGCTACGCCGCGCTCGTCGGCGCCGTGCTGGCCCTCGACCTGCTCACGAAGTACTGGGCGGTGGCAGCGCTCTCGGACGGCGGTGTGGTCGTCAACACTCGCTTTTCCCTTTCGCTCGTGTTCAACACGGGCGCCGCGGGCGGCGTCTCATTCGGCCCATTCACGTGGCTTTTCAACGTGGCAGGCACACTCGCAGCCATCGTGCTGGTATGCAGCGTGCTCGTACCGCTCGCGCGGGTTGACGATCGGGCCGTGCGGGCCATGGCGCTCATCGCGGGCGGCGCCGCTGGCAACCTCACCAGCCTGCTGCTCGAACCGCGAGGGGTACCCGATTTCATTGCGGTGCGGCTGAGCCGATCCCTGCTGGTGTTCAACAGCGCCGACGTCGCGCTCTGGGCAGGCGCCGTCCTGCTGGTACCGATCGTGATCGGGCTGTTGCGCACCATCCGCGCGGAAAGGGCCGCCGACGTGCAGTCAGCGACACTCTGAAACCGACGGCGTCAGACCCTCAGAACCCCATGTAAGCGCGCACGCGAGGTTCAATGCGCTCCGGGGTCCAGGCAGGGGTCCACACGAGGTTGACCACAGCCTCTCCGATGCCCGGCAGCGTGCGCAGCTCCTTCTCGGCCTCGCCCATGATCTCGGGCCCGGACGGGCAGCCCGGTGACGTGAGCGACATGTCCACGCGCACATCCGTGCCCACCACCGTGACGTCGTACACCAGCCCCAGATCCACGATGTTGAGATTGAGCTCCGGATCTTTCACGCGGCGCAGGACGAGCCGCGCCTGATCTGCGGTGAACGGTGCGGACCCAGCCTCGTCGGACTCCAGGATTGCCGGCGCGACGTCGGGTGCATTTGCTTGTTCGGTCATTGGTTCCTCCATGTTGCCAAGATAGCACGGCGCCGCCATAAAACCGAGTTGTACACTCGGCTATATTTTACACGGCAGCTATCGGCTGGAGGTCTTCTTGGACACCGCCGGCTTCTTGACTGGCGTCTTCTTCCTGACCGTGCGCTTGACCGGCCGGCGGGCCGAGCGGAGGGGCGTGTTCCAGTTCACCTGCTTGTCGGCCCGAAACGCCACGGGCATGGCCCGCACTCCAGTGGGGTCGTCCATGACGGCCAAAAGGGCCGCGTCGGCCAGATCGTGCCGCACGTCCATGATGACCGTAGACGATCGACGTGCTTTGGGCGCGTGCACCCGATTGCTCAGCAGGATCACAAACATGTCGTGGTCGGGATCGATCCAGATGGACGTACCCGTATAACCGGTGTGGCCATACGCCCGACTGGTGAGATACTGGCCGCAGCCTCCCTCGCCCTCGCACGTGTCCCACCCCAGCGCGCGCCGGCCCGCCGTGCGCTTGGTGAAGAGCGCCACGGTGGAATCAGCCACAATGCGTGCCGAGCCGTAGCGACCCCCCTGCAACAGCATTTGGGCGAACACCGAAAGGTCCGCCGCCGTGCTGAACAGCCCGGCATGGCCGGCCACGCCGCCCAGTCGGTAGGCGTTCTCGTCATGGACCTCGCCGCGCAACGGATACCCACGAGGCGGCTTCACCTCGGTCGGCGCCATGTTGAACGCGTCCAGTCCGGACGGGCGGAAGCCGGTCTTGGTCATACCCAGCGGGTCGAAAATGCGCGTCTGCGCGAAGCTGTCGAACGACTGCCCGGACACGGCCTCCACCACGAAGGCCAGCAGCATCGGCCCCAGATCGGAGTACTCGTACACATTGCCGGGCGTGTTCTTGATGGGCGCGGCCAGCACGGCCGCCCGAGCCTCAGCCACCGAGTTGTACTTGCGCCAAAGCTCGAGCCCGGCCGGCAGCCCGGCCCGGTGCGTGAGCAGATGCGCGATGGTGACGTTGTCGCGCAGGCCGCCCGTGAAGGCCGGCAGGTACCGCGAAACGGGGGCGTCGAGCGCGACCTTGCCCTCGTCGAACAGGATCATGATGGACGTGGTGGTGGCGACCACCTTGGTGAGCGACGCCAGATCGTACACCGTTTCCTCGGCGGACACGGCCTTGCTGCCAGGCCGCCAGTCGAGCGTACCGAACCCTCGGCTCCACACCGCGTAGCCCTTGCGGCCCACGACCACCGAGGCGCCGGGATAGCCACCGGCCGTGATGCCGCGCTGCACGACGCGATCGATTTCCCCCATGCGCTCGGCCGACATCCCCACCGCGGACGGCTCCGCAATGGGCAGTCCCCCGCCGAACCGTGCCGCGTCGAGCGCGGTCGGGTCGGCCATGGCGAACGCCAGAAGGACGGGGAAGAGCATGAGCGGAGGGGACGGGGACGGGGACAGCACCGACGGGATACAACGGACGCGCGGGGCTTCTGGTGCTACGGCAGACGCCGCGGCGCTGATGCACGTTATTCAGACAGTATCGGCAGGGCGGACGTCACGAACAAATTCGACTGCGTTCTGGCGCCCGAGGGTGAGCAACGCTTGGTGTGTGTCTCACGGTGGGGTTCCGAACGCGATCCGTCAAGTCATTCCAACCCCATGTGGCACATTTCGTTGCGCTCCCGGCAACCCTTCCCCGCCCGGAAGTGACAGATTGCATGGATCCTATGGAAACTGACGCCGCCATTGTCCGCCGTGCCATCGACGGAGACGAACGCGCCATGCGCATGCTGTGGAATCAGCACAGCCCGCATGTTGACGCGATTGTGCGTCGCATGGCCGGTGGCGATCCGGACCTCTCCCAGGACATCGCGCAGGAGGTCTGGATTCAGATCTTTCGCGCGCTGGGATCCTGGCGGGGAGACTCCAAGTTCAGCACGTGGTTGCACCGGGTGGCGGTGAATCGCTCACTCAACGCGCTGCGCCGCACCAAACGTCTGGCATTGATCGAGAGCCCCATCGAAGAAGATTCGGCCACGGTCCCGCACGACGAAGGTGAGCGCTCGATGCTGGCCGCGTCCATTGAACGAGCGGCCGCCCAGCTCGCGCCCGGAGCGCGCACGGTGTTCTATCTGCACGACGTGGAAGGCTACACGCACGAAGAAATCGCCTCGGAACTCGGCATCACGGCCGGTGGATCCAAGTCCCAGTTGTTCAAGGCGCGCGCCAAGCTCCGACGGTTGCTGGCGCCGCTGATCGATGTCTCAGAGACAAGCGCGGAACCCAGTTATGCCACACCTTGACCCGGAGCGCCTCGCGGCGCTCGACCACGACGTCCCCTCACCCGACGAAGTCGCCCATCTGGCGACCTGCGCCGAGTGCCGGCTGGAGCGCCTCGCGTACGAGCGACTGGCGCAGCTGTCGTACACGGAGGGTGCGCGTGTCGAGGCCTCGGCCCCGCGTCTCACCGAGTGGACGGTGCTGTCGGCGCAGCTGCGGGCTGCCGGATTGCTCACTCGGCCCAGCGAGGACACCGGTGAGCAACCCGCGGTGGCCATACCGTTGCAGGTGGAGCACGCGGCGGCTGGCAATACGGCAGACCGCATAGTGCGCGTCACGACGCCAATCGGGCCGGCACCGCGCGTTTTGGTGAGCAACCGTGTTGGTGTGAGCCCTCGCGCCCTCCCGTGGCGCGCCATGCTGCGCCTCGCGGCCGCGCTCGCGCTTGTGATCGCTGGCGTCGCCATGGGCCGCCTGAGCGCGGGTCTGTCCCTCTCGTCAACGTTGTCGTCGTCGCTTGCCGGTGGGACCCCGCTCACGCCGGCTGGCGGACTCGCCGACGGCTACGCGTCCATGGAGGACGCGTCTCGCGCCCTCGAGCGCGCCCAGCAGGAGTACCAGCGTGCCTCCATGTGGCTGGTCAACAACGACACCACGGTGAACGCCCAAGCGGTGTATCGCGCCCGACTCGCCGCGCTCGATCAGATGATGACCGCCTCGCGCGCCGGGCTGTACGAGGCACCGCAGGATCCGGTGCTCAACCAGTATTATCTCGCCGCCTACACCGCACGCGAGGCCACCCTGCGGCAGCTCGGCGCCTCGCTGCCGGTGGATCGCGTCATGGAGCGTTTCTGATGCGCCGTCGGCGGTTGACCGCGGGCCGCGTGTCGGCGCGTCGCGTGGCGGCGCCCGTCGGACTGCTGCTGCTCGCGCAGGCGATCGGGGCCAGCCCGGTGCACGCGCAAAGCGAGGTTGCGCGGTCGTTCGCGTACCGGTTGTCTCCTGACGATGGCCACGTCGAATATCGCGCCGTGTCAGGAGGCGCGGAACGGCTCGCGCTGCCGACCGCCATGTTGAGCGACATGCTGCTGGGGCGCGCGGTCATCGACGCGGTGGTCGGTGAACGCTCCAGCGATCCGAACATCACGTTCTGGCAGCCCAATCCCTGTCTGCAGGAAGACGCGGCGTTGGCGCGTCTGATGCGCTACCCGGAAGGGCTGGCGCTCCTGCGCATGCGCAGTGATCTCGACGCGGCCTCGCGGTTGCAGTCCGTGCGGCTGGCGCGCGTGCGTCTCAGCTCAGACGGCGAGCTGGCGCTCGTGCGGCGCGATGTGGACTCGCTCGTCGAGGTGATGCAGTCCGTTGTGGTGTCCAGTCCGGCTGTCTCGGAGACCGACGCCACGCGCTTCAATCAGCGCCTGGCGGTGAACCGCCGAGTGCGCGAACTCGCGTCCAAGGTGGACAGTGTGGTGGGGCTGGAGGCGCGACGCGCGCAGGAACTCGCGAGCGTCGCCCCCACCGGCTACCTCGGCGTCACGCTCTCGAGTGTGCCCGTGCGCTGGGCTCTCCAGGCCGGCTACGTGGTGAGCTACTGCGAGTATCCGCTCGTGGAATCGGTGGACCCGGGCTCGCCGGCGGAACGCTCGGGACTGCGGGCGGGCGACACGCTGTTGGCGTTCAACGGGCAGGACGTGCTCACGGGCATGGTGGACTATCCATCGCTGCTCGTGCCCGGTCGCACGGTGCGCATGCGGGCGCGGCGGGGCGGACGGTCCATCGAATTCGCGTCGCGCGTGGAGCCACGCCCCGAACCCGCGAGCGTCCGCATCTACGCCCGCGTGGACGGCGTCACCATGGCGAACGCGCCACGGGCCGCATCCATCGTGTCGTCGCCGCGCGGCACCTTCGCGTTTGAGTCGAGCATGCCCATGATGCTCACTGGTGACGGTGATCTCATCTCCGTGAACGGTGATTCGGTGCACGTGATCCTGCGATCCCGCGTGTCAGGACCGGAGAGCGAGCGTGCGGCGCCATTCAATCCGCTCACGCGTGCGCGTACCTCGGCGGCGGCCTCCGCTCCGTTTACCGTGCGCGTGGACCGCAGCAGCGAATTCATGCTGTTCGGGGCACGTCTGCAGTCGCTTGGCGCGGCGTTGCGCGACGCCCTTGAGCTGCCCGAAGGTGTATGGGTGCTGCAGGTCCCGCGCGGGTCGCCGGGATATGATGCCGGGTTGCGCGATGGTGACATCGTGCGGTCAGCAAACGGCCGCGAGGTGCGCGCGGTGGAGGACGTGCTGCAGGCGTTCGAAGCCTCGCAGGACGCGCGTGCGCTGGTGCTGCGGGTGCGACAAAAAGACGGACCGGAGCGTCAGGTCACCGTCCGCTGGTAGGCGCCGTGTGCCGCGCTCCTGGCACGCGTGGCGCGAAACGGATTCAGCGGACGGAGCCGGCCGGCACGGAGTAGAGCAGACGCACGGTGGCAACGTCCGCCTCACTCAGCGCGCGGGCGCGCACGCGCGGCGCCATGATGTGCGTGGCGTCGTCCACGTGGTCGAGCCCCAGCAGATGTCCCACTTCATGCAGCGCGATGGCGCGCAGCTGCGCGGTGCTCACGGCGCCGCCCATGGGGTGGATGATCGCGAGCTCCACGTCGCCACCCACCAGCCACCAGTCACTGTCGCGGCTCCAGATGGTGCGTCCGCTGATCCCCTGCGCAAACTGCGGTACGAATCGAACGCGCACATCGGCGCCGACGGAATCCCGCACATAGGTAAATCGCACCGGAATGCCCGTGGCGGACCACTCCTCGAACGCCTCGCGCACCACGGTGGGAAAGCGCGGATTCCACCCTTCATGCGCCCCACCGTCACCCACCCACACTCGCAGCGGCGTCACCAGCCGGTCGGGCCAGCGTGTGATCACCGAATCGCGTGCCGAGAGCAGCGTCGCGATGTAGGTGCCTGGCTCGCCCTGCGCGATGCGTCGCTTCATGTCCGCCGCCGGCCACGCGGCGTCCCTCGGGATGTCGCGCACGAACTGCGGGGTGCCAGCGGCGGGACTGTCCGCAATCCGCCCCTCGGCGCGGCCCGCGCGCAGGTCGCGGCTCGCGGTGCCAGCGCTGGCGGCGCTGGCGTTCGTACTGTCGTCGTCAGGGTCGCCACTGCCCGAGAAACGCGTGGGATCCGCGCCGTCCGCCGCCGATGCGCTCGCGATGATGCCGGCTGCCTGCGCGCCGTCGTTGGCCTGCTGCCCGCGGGTCTGCACCGCAACGAATGCGGCGAGTGAGACCACCAAGGCGGCGAGCAAACTTTCGGCGAGTTTCATGCAGCCTCAGGGGTCGGGCGGTGCGCGGGAGGTGAGATCAGCGGCGGCGAGGAATGCCTCGATCGCCGAGAAAAACGGGGCGGCCGCCTCCCAGTACGGGTTGTGACCCGATCCGGTGAGCGGCTGCAATTGCGCCCGGACGCCTTGCGCCGCGAGCACACAAACGGTGCGTTGCGCGACAGCCAGCGACAGGACGTCCTCGACACCATGAAGGACGAGCGTCGGGCTCCGCAGGGCACCGATTCGTGCCGACCAGTCGTAGCCCTCGCGCCGCAGCCGCGCGGACACGTGTGCGCCCGTGACACTCAGGCCCACCGGCGGAACGGCGCGCGCCGCGAACGTGGGGTCGGCAAACCAGGCCGGAAAGAAGGCGCGGGTGTAGGTCGCGTGCACCGCGAGGTCGGGCGCTCGCAGGACGTCTGGATCAATCGCGGCCAGTGTGGCCGCGGCGTCCTGTTGCCCGGTGGCCCGGAGATGCGACAGGGCTCGTGCATGCATGCCTGGGAGCCACTCTCCGGTGATGCCCACGGCGTTGGCGAGCACGAGCCGCCGCACGCCGTCGGGATCGAGCGCCGCTGCTTGCATCGCGATGCCGCCACCCCAGCTGTGGCCGAGCATGTCCCAGCGTGCGATGCCCAGCGCCGTGCGCAGTGCCACCAGGTCACCCGCGTCGAACTCGATGCGGGAGGCCGCGACGCCCGGCGGTACGGCCGACTCACCACGTCCACGCTGGTCATAGAGAATCACTTGACGCGCGTGGGCGAGCGGTGCGAGCGCGGGCCACAGCAGGCCGTGGTCGAACAACAGCCCGCCGTTCACGCACACGAGCGGTAGCGCGCCGGCAACGGGTGGCGAGTGCCAGGTGGCGAAGCGCAAGCCGCGCGCCTCCACGTCGCGACGGGTGAGCCGCGGCGTGGGGGGCAGCGTGCGGCGGAAGGCGAGCAGGCGGTTGCGGGTGGACACCGTTGGCACTGGCGTGAGGGTCGCGCGCCGCTACTGTGGCGTCACGACTTTGAGGCCAACGATGCCGGACACGATGAGCGCGATGCACAACAGCCGCGCCGCCGTGGCCGGCTCACGAAACAGCACCATGCCCAGAATCGCTGTTCCCACCGTGCCGATGCCGGTCCACACCGCGTAGGCCGTGCCCAACGGCAATGTCCTGAGGGCCACGCTGAGCAGCCCCATGCTGGCCACCAACGCGACGCCGGTTCCCACACTGGGCCACAGCCGCGTGAAGCCCTCCGTGTATTTGAGCCCCACGGCCCAGCCGACTTCCAGCAGTCCGGCGAGCACGAGCACGAACCACGCCATCAGGTGACTCCGTCTGGGCGCGGTGCGATACGCGAGTCGGGCACGGTGCCACGCGCGTTTTCGCCCACGGAGCCATCTCGACGTTCGCCCGCTTCGGCGGTCCGCGTGGACACGGCGCGACGCGGTCGCGTGTCCACGTGCAACTCGAACACATCTGGCCGCGCGTAGTGCCCTGTCACGTCGAAATCGAACTTTCCGCGCACGGTGTCGTCGAGATCGATGTCGGCCACGAGCACGGCGTTCTCGTCATATACGGGTCCCGCCAGTACATCGCCGAGTGGGTGCACAATGCAGCTGCCACCACGCGTGAGCACGGTGTCCGGCGGCACAGCCGGCGTGAGCGGATAGTCCTCGGGGTAGTCAGACCGACGCGCAAACTGATTCGCCGACAGCACGAAACAGCGGCCCTCCATGGCGATGTGGCGCATGGTGGCGATCCACGAGTCGCGGCTGTCCGCCGTGGGCGCGAGGTACAATTGCACCTGTTGACCGTACAGCGTCATGCGAAACATGGGCATGTAGTTCTCCCAGCAGATCGCAGCGCCCATCACGCCGATGTCCGTCCGGAACGCCTGCATCGTGCTCCCGTCTCCCTGACCCCACACGAGCCGCTCCGCGGCGGTGGGCATGAGCTTGCGGTGCGTGCCGAGCAGGGTGCCGTCGGGCGCGAACAGGAGCACTGAGCAATAGAGCGTGCCGCCCTCGCGTTCGATCACGCCGATGACCAGATGCAACGCGTGCTCGCGCGCGATCGCGCCCAGGGTGTGCGTGTGTGGGCCCGGAACGTCAACGCTGCTGTCCCAGTAGCGCCGGTACCACTCGCGTCCTTCGGCCGAGCGACTGCCGATCACGGTCCCGAACGAAAGGCCACGCGGATACGCGCTTACGAACGCCTCGGGGAAGAGCACGAGTTGTGCGCCTTGCGCGGCAGCCTCGCCTGCCAGCGTGCGCACGCGCTCGAGAGTGGCCGTACGGTCGAAGGCCACCGGCGCTGCTTGAACAACCGAGACGCGGAGGGGACGTGTGGCGCCGGCATGGGTGGGGAGCACGGGAGTGGTCATCCCACCAATCTCGCCTTCAGCCCGGAAAGATGCCCGTGCTCAGGTAGCGGTCTCCGCGATCGCAGACCACGAACACGATGGTGGCGTGGTCCACCTCGGCCGCCAGCCGCAGTGCGATCAGGCACGCGCCGGCCGCTGAGGGCCCGCAGAAGATGCCCTCTTCGGCGGCCATGCGCTGCGCCATGGCCTCGGCGTCCACCTGCGACACCGCTTCGGTGCGGTCCACGCGCGACGCGTCAAAGATCCGCGGCTGGTATGCCTCGCCCCACTTGCGAATGCCCGGAATCTGCGAGCCCTCGGCGGGCTGCGCACCCACGATGGTGATGTGCGGGTTCTGTTCCTTCAGAAAGCGGCCGGCGCCCATGATGGTACCGGTGGTCCCCATCGCGCTCACGAAGTGCGTGACGCGGCCACCCGTGTCGCGCCAGATTTCTGGCCCGGTGGTTTCGTAGTGCGCGCGCGGATTGTCCGGGTTGGCGAACTGGTCGAGCACGCGTCCTTCCCCGCGCTCGTGCATGGCAGCCGCGACATCACGTGCGTACTCCATGCCGCCCTTCTCGGCTGGCGTGAGAATGAGTTCGGCGCCGTACGCACGCATGGACGCGCGGCGTTCGCTGCTCGCGTTGTCCGGCATGATGAGCGTCATGCGATAGCCCTTCATCGCGGCGATCATGGCAAGGGCGATGCCCGTGTTGCCGCTCGTCGCTTCAATGAGCCGATCGCCCGGCTTGATCTCGCCGCGTTCTTCGGCGCGCCGGATCATGGAAAACACCGGACGGTCCTTTACCGAGCCACCCGGATTGTTGCCCTCCAGCTTGCCGAGCACGATCGTGCCGCGTTGGGCGGCGGAGGGGCCGGCCAGACGCTGCAGGCGCACCAAGGGGGTGTTGCCGATGGTTTCGTCGATGGTGGTGTACACGGCTGGCAATCAAAGGAGACAGAGCACAAGGACCATCATACATAGTCGCCGGTGCTCCAATTAGTGCCCGGAGGCTAAGTTGCCATGCATGCCCATGCAGACCGTCCTGATCATCGACGATGAAGTGCAGATTCGGCGTGTTGTCCGCCACGCGCTGGAGGACGCGGAGACGAAGGTGTTCGAGGCCGACAACGGTCGGACGGGTCTCGATGTTGCCGCATCGCGACTTCCACATCTGATTATTCTCGATCTGGGTTTGCCGGACATGTCGGGGACCGAGGTGTGTCGGGATCTTCGGGCCTGGACGCCGGTGCCGATCGTGGTACTCTCGGCACGACACGAGGAGCGCGAGAAGGTGCAGTTGCTCGATGCCGGGGCCGATGACTACATGACCAAACCGTTCGGCACGGCCGAGCTGCAGGCGCGCGTGCGCGCGCATCTTCGGCGCGCCGCGACCAGCGCGACGGACGGCGGCACGGCCACGCTCGAGTCCCAGGGTGTCGTGATCGATTTCACCAAACGGCGCGTCAGTCGGGACGGAGTTCCGGTGCATCTCACGCCCACCGAATGGCAGCTGCTGCGTGTTCTCGCGGCGACGCCGGGGCGCACCCTCACGCACCACTACCTGTTCGCGCAGGTTTGGTCGGGTGGACACGGCGACGCACAGCAGCACCTGCGCGTGCACGTTGCCAACCTCCGCAGAAAGCTGGAGCGAGATTCTGTACGTCCGCGATTGATTCATACGGAACCAGGTGTCGGCTATCGATTTGAAGGCTGACGCCATGCGGGAGCTCGTGCCATCGCGTAGCCGTCCTTCCAAGCGTCTGCTTGGCCGTGCGGTGTGGGAACTGGCGCAGGCACTGCCGTGGCTTGGCCTGCTCGCGGTCACATCGTTGGGAATGCGATTCGGTCGGGCGTGGCTCGACACCGCCCACGTCGCACTCGTGTACGTCATGCTCGTGCTGGTTGTCAGTTCGCGCGCAGGAAGCGGCCCTGGGCTCGGTGTCGCCGTGACGGCCTTCTTCGCCTTCAACTTCATCTTCGTGCCGCCCTTCGGCACGCTGAGCGTCGCGGCGCCGCTCGACTGGCTCGTACTCCTGGCCTTCCTCGCCACCAGCACGCTTGGCGCGCGCCTACTGGCACGCGCTCGGAGTGAGGCTGAGCAGGCGCGCGCGCGCGCCGCCGAGGTCGGATATCTATCCGGGTTGGGCGCTCAGGCCCTGAGCGCCGGACGGGCGGAAGACGCGTTGGCCGCGATCGTCGGCGCGATCCAGTCCACGCTGGGTGTGGATCGATCGGAGATCTTCCTTCGCGACCCCACCTCCGACGAGATGCGGCTTGCGGCGGCGAGCGGCGATGATGCGCTCGTACTGGAGGAACATCCCGCGGTTGGGGATTCCACCGCAGCCGCGGACGTTCCGATTGGCTTTCCCGGTGGCCTGCGCCTTGTGGAGTGGGTGGCGACCAGCGGCCGTGCGGTGCTGGAGCGAGCTGATGGTGCGTTTCGCGTCGAACGCGTCGCGGATGGCGCGCCTCAGCTCGCGCTGGCGCCCTGGGAGTACGCGCTGGATCGCAATGATGCGCGCGCCCTGCTGCTGCCACTTCAGGTCGGCGCGCGCGTGGCTGGCGTGCTTCGCGTGGCGGCGGCACGCAGACTTCGCCTCGACGCGGCGCAGCGCCGCTACCTGGAAGCGCTGCTGTACTATGCCGCGCTCGGTGCCGACCGGGTTCGACTTGTCGCGGATGCGGATGCTGCGCAGGCGCTGCGTGCCGCTGACGCGCTCAAGAACGCCCTGCTGGCGTCCGTTTCGCACGACCTGCGCACGCCGCTCACCACCATCAAGGCCGTCGCACACTCCATGCGCGTGGAGGGTGACGAGCGAGCGGCGACGATCGAGCAGGAGGCGGATCGCTTGAACCATATGGTACGCCAGCTGCTCGACTACTCGCGGGTCACAGGAGGAGCGCTCGTGGTGACGCCAGAACTGAACGCCGTGGACGATCTGGTCGGCGCGGCGCTCCAGCAGGCCGGTGGCGCGCTGGGCACGCGAAGCGTGCAGGTGTCGCTGGGGCCCGACAGCGCGCTCCTCGCCGGTCGTTTTGATATTGTGCATGCCTCGCGAATCCTCGTGAATTTGCTCGAGAACGCGGCCAAGTACTCGCCGGCAGACGGCGCACTCGAGCTCACGGTGCGACGAGTCGATGACTGGCTCGAAGTCGTGCTGGCGGATCGGGGCCCGGGTGTTCCGGAGGGCGAACGCGAACGAATCTTTCAGCCATTCTACCGGGCCCCGAGACCGCAAGTCCCCGCCGGGAGGTCCGGTGTGACCGCGCGGCCGATGGACGTCGGAAGCGCGGGACTCGGGCTGGCCATCTCTCGGGAGCTGGCCGAAGCGCAGCAGGGGGACCTTCACCATGAGCCACGGCCAGGTGGCGGCAGCCGCTTTGTTCTGCGTCTGCCCGCCGCGTCGCTCGACGAGGCAGCTGCCGAGCAATCCTCATGAAATCTTTGTGCTCACACGGCGAAACTTTGTGCGGTCCATGTGCCCCTGCGCGCACTGTGCGTCATGACGAACGCACACGCACCCAAGGCGCGCCTCCGGCTGCTCATGCTCACGGCACTTGGTATCGTGTTCGGCGACATCGGCACGAGTCCGCTCTATACGATCAAGGAGGCCTTCGGACCAGAGTACGGGTTGGTGCCGAGTCCCGACGCCGTGTACGGTATCCTGTCGCTGGTCTTCTGGTCGATCGTGCTCGTGGTGGCCATCAAGTACCTCCTGTTCATCCTCCGCGCTGACAATGCCGGCGAGGGTGGCGTGCTCGCGCTCCTGGCGCTGGTGCAGCGCGGTCGCTGGCAGCAGCGGGAGTCAGGACGGCGGACCGTGCTGGTGCTGCTCGGCGTGTTCGGCACCGCGTTGTTGTTCGGCGACGGGATGATCACACCAGCCATTTCGGTGTTGGGAGCGATCGAGGGTCTGGAGGTCGTCACGCCGTCGCTGGAACCATACGTGGTGGTGATCACCGTGGTGATTCTCTGTCTCCTCTTTCTCGGCCAGCGATTCGGAACAGCACGCGTGGGACGGCTCTTTGGGCCGATTACGTTGCTCTGGTTTGTGACCATCGGCGTGCTGGGCGCGGCGGAGATTGCACGCGGTCCCCGCATCTTGGCCGCCGTGAACCCATTCTACGGAGTGCAGTTCTTCCTCACGCACGGTGCGACAGCCTTTTTGGCGCTCGGCGCCGTGTTCCTGGCGGTCACCGGCGCCGAGGCACTCTACGCGGATATCGGGCACTTCGGCACCAAGCCTATTCGCCTGGCCTTCTTCGCCCTCGTGCTGCCCGCGCTGCTGCTGAACTATTTCGGCCAAGGGGCGCTGCTTCTCCGTGATCCCGAGGCCATCCAGAATCCGTTCTACCTCCTGGCGCCCCGCTGGTTTCTCTATCCCCTGCTCCTCATCGCCACGCTCGCTGCGATCGTGGCGTCGCAGGCACTTATTTCGGGGGTGTTCTCGCTCGCGCAGCAAGCGGTACAGCTCGGCTTCAGCCCGCGACTCACCGTCGTGCACACCTCCGAGCAGGAGTTTGGCCAGGTGTATGTGCCCGCGATGAACTGGCTGCTGGCGCTCGGCACCCTGCTGATCGTCGTGACCTTTCGTTCGTCGAGCGCGCTCGGCGCGGCGTATGGCATCGCGGTCACGGGCACGATGGCGATCACCACGTTGCTGTTCGCCGTGGTGGCACGTGAACAGTGGCGGTGGTCGTTGGCGGCGGTGGTGCCGCTCACCGCATTCTTCTTCCTGTTCGACTTTGCCTTTCTTGGGGCGAACATCGTGAAGATTGCGCATGGCGGCTGGGTGCCCATGGTGATCGCGCTGTTTTTCCTCACGCTCATGACCACATGGAAGCGCGGACGAGGTGCCCTCTCCGACGTGATCCGGAGCCGTCGGCTCCCGCTCGACCTGTTCCTTCAGGAACTCGAACGGCATCGGACACATCGGGTGACCGGTACCGCCGTGTTCCTCACGTCCGAGACGGACAGCGTGCCGGATACCTTGCTCCATCACCTGAAACACAATCAGGCGCTCCATGCGCAGGTCGTGCTGCTGAGTATCGCCTCGGCGGATCGTCCATACGTCGAGGATGATGAGCGCGTGCAGCTCACCACGTTGACAGATGGTTTCTACGGCGTGGTGGCCACGTACGGCTTCATGGAGTCACCGGATGTCCCGCGGGTGCTGGCGCTGTGCGAGCCCATGGGACTGCACGCACGGGCGTCACAAACCAGTTTCTTCCTTGGCCGGGAGCGCCTGCTCACGAGCGGGCCCGACCCAATGGCCCGCTGGAGAAAACAGTTGTTCGCCGTAATGGCCCGCAATGCGCGCTCCGCGTCCGCGTTCTTCAATCTCCCGCCAAATCGCGTCGTCGAACTCGGTTCGCAAATAGAGCTGTGACCGATCGTGCGACCGCAACTCGCGCGGGCGCGTCGCGACCGGACATCGCGACTGGACATCGCGATCGCGTTCTATGGATGCCCGGCACTGCCTCCCGGCGCGCAGCTGCCATCTGAACAATCGTCGGCACCTGTGTCGCCACCGACCATCGCGATCGTCGGTGCGCGCTCATCCCACGCCTGCTGCAGTGCACCGCGCAGTACCTCCGGGCTCTGCGCACCAGACACGCCGTAGCGACGGTCGAGCACGAAGAACGGCACGCCGGTCACGCCTATCGTCTGCGCCTCGGCTTCGTCCTGCCGCACGGCGTCCGCGAACCGATCGCTCTCCAGGACCTCGCGCACCTCATCGGCGACCATGCCAATGTCGGCCGCCAGCGCCACAAGCGTATCGGTGTCGCCGAGTGCCGCGCCTTCGGACAGGTAGGCGGCAAACAGGCGTTCGCCGAGTGCCTCGCGATGCCCCTGATCGGCGGCGAAGTGCAGCAGGCGGTGCGCGTTGAACGTGTTGCCCACTTTCACCTGGTCGAGATGAAAGGTGAGACCCTCGCCCGCCGCCGCTTCGCTCATGCGCGAGTTCATGGCGTGCGCCTGCTCCACGGTGGTGCCGTACTTGCGCGCCAGGAGTTCTGGTTGCGGCATGTCGTGCTGCTGCGGTGCGCGTGGATCGAGTTCAAAGCTGTGCCATGTGACGGTCACGTCGTCGCGATGCGCAAATCCTTCGAGTGCCGCTTCAAAGCGACGCTTGCCCACGTAGCACCACGGACACGCGATGTCCGACCAGATTTCGACCTGCATGTCGTGCTCCTACCGTACGGGTGAGTGCGCGAGTATTGGAGCGCCTGTACGACGTACTCGGCGGGGCAGGGAGCGGTTCCCCGAGTCTGCACGCGCTTCAGGAATCGGTTGCCATGTGTAGAATCATCTGAAGGCGTCGCGTGCTGTGCCGCGTGTACATGAGCGCCTGCCCGTCATCTCACGCCTTACCTCGGAGGACCTGCTCATGGCACGCCTTCTCGTCAGCGCCGTCACCCGGGAATCCACCGGTGACGCCTGGCACCGTCTCCTGATTTACATCTCCGTGTCGCGAGCCGACGATGGGTCGCCGGTGACCGGACTGGGAAAGGAGAACTTTCGTATCACGTCCAACATTTCGCTGGTAGTGGATCCCGAGGTGGTGGCGGTGACCGAAACCAAGTGGGAGCCGGAGGATTCGGAGCCGTCCGGGTGCTACAGCGTGGACATCGGGCGACCCGACGGCTGGGGCAAGGGCCAGAACTACACGTTCGGTATCCAGGCACGGACGTTCAACGCGGAGGACGCGCGATCGCCGATCAAGGATCAGGGGCAGTGTGCCGTGTCGGTGGTGAGTCTCGGTGTGTAGCGGGCGCTCGTACCGTGGCGGATGATCTGGAACCTGGGGCAATGCTTTGTAGCATAAAGTACTTGACAATCTGCTGGATCTCCGGCTAATTCGCTCGTATGCCCATCCCCCTCCGCCAGGAATCACCCAAGCCACCGGTCGCGCTCCACGAGCGTGCGATGGACGACCTGCGCTTCATCCGCAACACGATGGAGCGCGCTGGGGCGTTCACGGCGGTGCCCGGCTGGGGGGGCGTCGCCATTGGCGTCACGGCGCTGGTGGCGGCGCTGCTTGCTGCGCAGCAACCCACGCCGGCTCGGTGGCTCGCGGTCTGGCTCTCCACGGCGGTCATCGCCTCCCTGATCGCCGCCGTCAGCCTCATACGAAAGGCGCGCCGCGCGCGCGTCCCCCTCACCAAGGGGCCGGGCTACAAGTTTCTGCTCACCTTCCTGCCCACCGTGGTGGCGGGTACGGCGCTCACCGCCGCGCTCTACGCGAACGACGCTGTCGCGCTGCTGCCGGGCCTGTGGTTGCTGTTGTACGGCGTGGCCATTGTCACGGCGGGTGCGTATTCGGTGCGCGTGGTGCCGCTCATGGGCGTGGCGTTTCTCGCGCTCGGCATCCCCGCCCTCCTGACGCCGCCCGTATGGGCCGACGCGTGGATGGCCGCGGGGTTTGGCGGCCTGCACATCGGCTGCGGTTTCCTGATCGCACGGAGGCACGGTGGCTAAAGGCAATGCCGCACGTCGGCTCGACAAGAACGAAGACGACGCCAACGATGAGGCGCCGGTGACCAAGACCACGGCGCGAAAGACGCGCGCACCACGCACCACGCCGGTGGAGCTGGATCGGATCATTCACGAGCGCGTGCGGCTGGCCATCGTCAGTGCGCTGGCGGGTGCTGACACCCTGAGCTTCAATGAGCTCAAGGATTTGCTGGACATCACGGACGGCAACCTGAGCGTGCACGCCCGACGCCTTGAGGAAGCGGGGTTTATTTCCTGCGACAAGTCGTTCGTGGACCGCGTTCCGCGCACGGAATACCAGCTCACGACGGCCGGCCGCAAGGCCCTCGACGAGTACCTCGATCATATGGAATCGCTCATCCGGCGGGTGCGCGAAGGCTGAGCCCAAGCGCCCATCCTGCACCTCTCTGCGGAGATCAACTTTGTGAAACCAAGTACTTTCGGAGACGAAATCGGCCTGCACGTTGCCATCATCATGGACGGCAACGGCCGCTGGGCCCAGGCACGCGGCCTGCCGCGCAGCGCCGGGCATCGTGTCGGCGCCACAGCCGTGCGACGCGTGATCGAGGCCGCGCCCGCGTGTGGGATCACCACGCTCACACTGTTCGCTTTTTCCTCCGACAACTGGAAGCGGCCCGGACCCGAGGTCCAGGTGCTCTTTCGACTGTTCGAGCGATATCTCCGCACGGAAACGGCCTCCTGCGTGGAGAAGGGTATTCGGCTCGAGATCATTGGGCGGCGCGATCGTCTGTCGGCGCGCGTCCGTCACGCGATGGAGGTGGCCGAGCAAGCGACGGCGGCCGGTACCACGCTGCGGTTGCGGTTGGCGATCGACTATTCCTCTCGCGATGCGCTGGTCCAAGCGGCATCACATGGCCCGCGAAGCCGAGCGCAACTCGAGGAGATGCTTGGCGCGGAATCCGGCGCAGCGTGCCGCACCCGCGACGTCGACCTGCTCATTCGCACCGGCGGCGAACAACGGCTCAGCGATTTCCTGCTCTGGGAGAGTGCCTACGCGGAACTGTACTTCACACCCGTGGCCTGGCCCGACTTCGAATCGGGCGCGCTGGCGGACGCCGTGGCAGAGTTCCACCGTCGTCAACGCCGCTTCGGTGGCCTCGTGCTCGAGACACGCTCGGCGGTCGCATCATGAGCGCGAACGCGACAAACGCCAACGACGAGAGCCCCCGAGACAACAACCCTCGCGCCGCGCTGCGTACCTCCGCGCTCCTG
>JBBSPE010000018.1:0-46141 GCA_038259155.1 Gemmatimonadales bacterium | reverse complement strand
GCGAGCGACGCATCCGCACCGCCCGCCGAGGGCGCCGTGATCGTGGTGAAACTCGGTGGACGCACGCAGGCACACGCGGCGCTGCCGGCGGTCATTGCGTCCTTGTGGACGGCGTGGCGTGGCCAGGTGATGATCGTGCATGGCGGCGGCGACCAGATTTCCGTGCTGCAGCAGCAGCGCGGCGAGACGCCCCGCTTTGTGGGTGGACGGCGCGTGACCACGGAGAGTGATCTCGAAATTGTGCGCATGGTGCTGTCCGGCCTGGCCAACAAGCAGCTCGTGTCCGCGTTCGTGGCAGCCGGTGTGCCCGCCGTCGGCGTGAGCGGTGAGGACGCCGGACTGCTGCGCGCAACTCCTATTGATATGGAGACGTTCGGTTTTGCGGGCACGCCGGTACGCGTGGACGTGCGACTGCTTCGCGCGCTGCTCGAGCACGGCTACCTGCCGGTGCTCTCGCCCGTGGGCGCGCACGACGA
Organism: Gemmatimonadales bacterium; assembly: GCA_038259155.1. Lineage (GTDB taxonomy): Bacteria > Gemmatimonadota > Gemmatimonadetes > Gemmatimonadales > Gemmatimonadaceae > JAABRT01. The sequence continues at coordinate 45,665 of JBBSPE010000018.1, read as the reverse complement.
CGCGGAACGCGCGCAGGCCATGAATGTGAACGGCGACGACGCGGCGGCGGCCATCGCGGCAGCGGTCGGCGCCGATGAGCTCTTCTTCATGGCTGATGTGCCGGCGGTGCTCGACGCGAACAAGGCGCCGATTGCTTTCGTGACGCCGCGCGATGCGGCCGAGTTGATCGCCGCAGGCACAGCCGCCGGCGGCATGGCGGCAAAGCTCGAAGCGGGCCTGAGCGCGCTTGAACACGGCGTGTCTCGCGTGCGCATTGGCGATCTGGCGGCGCTGTCCCGACGAAACACCGGAACGACGCTCGTCGCCGGCTGACCCTACCGCGCACTGCAGCTGACGTCCGTCGTTCCGGCAGGATCGGTATCCCTCTCGGTCTCTCCATCGGCTCCTCATCGGAAGCCCCGCCACCGTCTCCGCTCCTCGACCCCGATCTCCATGTCCAGCGCTACCATGACTGCTTCGTCCAGTGCTTCCGCCATGTCCCCGTCCGCTCCCGCCGCGTCGCACCCCAACGCGATTCTCGGCACCTACAAGCGCCCCGAGGCGCTCATGGTGCGCGGCGAGGGCGTGCACCTGTTCGATGACACGGGCAAAGCCTACCTCGACATGGTGGCCGGTATCGCCGTGACGTCGCTCGGGCACGGCGACGCTGGCGTGGCGCGCACCATCGAGGCGGCGCTCGCGACCGGGCTCATTCACACGTCCAATCTGTATCGCACCGCCGCCGGCGAACGGCTGGCCGAGTGGCTGGTGGCGCACTCGTTTGCCAGCAAAGTGTTCTTCTGCAACTCCGGTGCGGAGGCCAACGAGGCCGCGTTCAAGTTCGCGCGGCGCTGGGCGCGCGCGCAGGGCCACGAGGACAAGGTGGAACTCATCGCGTTGCGCGGTTCGTTTCACGGGCGCCTGCCCGGCACGCTCGCGGCCACCGATCGGCCCAGTTACCGACAGCCGTTCCGTCCGCTCATGCCGGGCGTGCAGATCGTGGAGCGCGATCTTGAAGAGCTGGCGCGTGTGCTGGACCCTGAAAAGGTGGCGGCCGTGATCGTGGAGCCGATTCAGGGTGAGGGCGGTGTGCGTGTGCTCGATCCCGAGTTCCTGCGCGCGCTGCGCACGCTCACGCACGAGCGGGACGTGCTCCTCATCCTGGACGAGATCCAGTGCGGGTTCGGGCGCACGGGGCACCTGTTCGCGTATGAGGGACTCAACATCGTGCCGGACATGCTGACGGTGGCCAAGCCCATGGCGAACGGCCTGCCGATTGGCGCGGTGCTCGTGAACGAACCTGTTGCGGGGGCGATTCAGCCGGGTGATCACGGCACCACGTTTGGCGGCGGACCGCTGGTCGCGGCGGTGGCCGAGCACGTGGTGCAGCGACTCGCGGACCCGGCGCTGCTGGAGCACGTGCGCGAGACGGGCTGCTGGCTCAACGGGGAACTCACAGCGCTCATGAAGCGCACCGGGAAGATTCGTGCGGTGCGCGGCATGGGTTTCATGTGGGGACTCGATACGCACGAGCCGGCGGCCGCGATCGTGGGGCGCGCGTTTGCACGCGGGCTGCTGATCATCAGCGCGGGCGAGCATACCGTGCGCTTGTTGCCGCCGCTCATCATGACGCGGGATCAACTGCGCGACGCGCTCGGAATGCTGGAGGCCGCGCTCGTCGAGGAGTGATGTTTCGCGTGATGTGCGGTGCGGTGTGCGGTGCGGTGTGCCGAGCGACGCGCGCGCGTTCGCACAAAGTGCTGGCGTTCTTCCCCGGACCATCACATATTGACGCCACTTCCTGCGCCTCGCGGAAGGTTGGATGTCGCGCCACGCGCGCGCACGACGTGCGGCCAGTTCGCCGGCGGGGTGGTTCCTGTTCGAATGCGCCGATCCGGCGGCGCGTCCGAGGCTCGAACAGGAACCGCCGGCCGAGCTCCGTCACGGACGCTTCACGATTCGTCCGCTCGCGCCTCCCACGTCAGCACGCGCGATAGCTTTCCCGCATGCCACGTCTTCCACGATTCCAGCGCAGCGCCGCTGCGGTTTCTGTCGCCGTCGCGTGTGCGCTTTCGGCGGCCGCGTCCACCGCCGCGCACTCGCAGAATGCCGCGACCGCCGCCACGCCCGCTGCCGCCGCTGCGCCGCAGCTCGTCGTGCTCATCACCGTCGATCAACTGCGGCCGGACTACTTCGATCGGTGGGGTGCGACCTTCACCGGCGGCCTCGCGCGGTTCTGGACGCAGGGCGCGGTGTTCACGAACGCCGCGCACGACCACGCCACCACGGAGACGGCGCCCGGTCACGCCACCATTGGCTCCGGGCGGTTTCCGCGACATCACGGCATCGTGCGCAACGAGGCCGGCGTGCAGGATCCCCAGGCGCCGCTGATCGCAGATGGGCGCGGCGGCGGCGCGTCGCCGTTCCGCTTTCGTGGATCCGCGTTCTTTGACTGGGTGCGGGCCAGAGACCCATCGGCACGCGCGCTCTCCGTCTCGCGCAAGGACCGCGGCGCCATTCTGCCGCTCGGCCGCGCCCGTCAATCGGCGTTCTGGTACTCCCCCGACGGGCGTTTTGTCACCAGCAACTATTACGCGGACACACTGCCCGCTTGGGTGTCGGCGTTCAACGCGCGCGACTTCGTGGCGGCGCTCGACGGCGCAACCTGGAATCCACTCGCGCCGAGTGGGAGCTACGCCGAGCCAGATGACATGGCGGTGGAGAATGGCGGACGTGACTTCGTGTTCCCGCACGTATTGCCCACGGACCGCACACGACGCGCCGCGCAGCTGACCGAATATCCAGTGATGGACTCGCTCACGGTCGCGCTGGCACTGGCCGGCGTGCAGGCGCTCACACTCGGTGACGGCAACAGCACGGATTTTCTCGCCGTGTCGCTGTCCACCACCGATGCCGTCGGACATCGCTACGGCCCCGACTCCCGCGAACTGCATGATCAGGTGCTGCGCGCCGATCGCTACCTCGGCCAGCTCATCGACTCGCTGTACGCGATGCGGGATTCGAGCCGCATCCTGTTTGCGCTGAGTGCCGATCATGGCGTCGCGCCGTTTCCCGACGTGCACTTTGCCGGCACGGACTCGCTGCGGGGCCGCGTGGATGTCGGTCCCGTCTTCACGCGGGCGCGGAGCGCGCTGGCGAGCGCCGGTGTGGAGGGAGACGCCCTCAACTTCGAATCGGGGCTGGTGGTGCTCGACACCAACCGCCTGCGTGCGCACAGCGTGCCGGTGGACTCGGTCATCGACGCGCTGCGGACGGAGTTTCGCTTGCTGCCGGGTGTCATACGTGCGGATGCGGTGCCGGAGCTCGAAGCCCTCGCCGCGCGCGGTGATCGCTACGCCCGTATCTGGCGCAACGCCATTCCTGACGACATGGACGCCGTGCTCGCGCTCACCGCGGCGCCGTTCCACTATTGGGGGCGTGGCCGCACGGCCACGCACGGTTCGCCCCACGAATACGACGCGCGCGTGCCGATCATGTTCCTTGGACCCGCTTTCGCAACCGGGCATTACGACGCGCCCGCGCGTACCGTGGACCTCGTGGCGACCCTGGCCGCCGCGCTGCACGTTGCGCCCACCGAGCCGATTGATGGACGTGCACTGCTGGAAGCGCTCGTCGGCGATCGCAATACGGGCACGCCCTCGTCGGCGCGTGCGCGAGCGGCGGACGCTGTGGCCGCGCCCGTCGAACCGGTGGACCGCCGTCGCTGATCGGCGCTCATCCACCCGCAGCGAATTCATCCATGGCCAAGACCCCGCGAAGCAGCCTGCCGGTGCAGCAGGCGTTCGACGAACTGCGATTCGGCGCACGTCGCACTCTCAACCTGCGTGGGCAGCAACCCACGGCCGCCGAGGCGGTGGCGCGGTGTGAACAGTGGCTGCGGCAGGTGCAGGTGGAGGGTGGGGAAGAAGCGCTGGTGATCACCGGACGTGGCCTGCGGAGCGTGGCGGGCGTCAGTCCGGTGCGCGAAGCCATTGCTCGACTGCTTCCGTCGCTGCGCCGCCGCAACGTCGTGCTGAGCTTTCAGGAGCACACCGCTGGCTCGTTCGCCGTGCAGTTGGCGCCCGTCCGCGCGCTCTTCGAGGTGCCCAAGCGACGTCGCGAACGGCCCACGCCCACTGTTCCGCTCATTCCGCAGTTGATGGCGCTCGAGCCGGATACCACGTCCCTGCTGGCCGAGCTCGCGCGCCTGCAGCTCGAATCGCTGGGTGTTCGAGACATCGGCCTGCTCCTGCTCGGTGACGAGATGCTGCGACAGTTCGATGCGCTCTCGCCGGGCATTGGCGCTTCGCGCGACGCGGAGGCGCGGCTGCAGCAGGCGCTGGTGCGTGCAATCGAGGCCTTTGACGAGGGGTGAGCCGCACCCTGGCGCACGCCGTGCACTACGCGGGGGAAGGAGGCGTACCGGGCTCTTGCTCCAACGCGCGTTGCACGCGAAGCTCAGGGATGTCTTCCTCACGATCTTTCCGTCTCATTCGCGCTGCGTGCCTCGCCGCGACCGTTTTGTCCGTCGCTGTGAGTTCGGCCTTGGCGCAGGGCGCGCAACGGTCGCCTGCGCAGTTACCCGGCTTTTCGCCGAACGCCAGCACCGCACAGGAGCGTCTGGAGCGCGAGGCCATCGGCGTGCCCAGCCCGGTGCGCGCACAGGAGCATTCCCGCGCGCTGTCCATGGAGCCGCACATTGCCGGCACCGACGCGCAGGCGCGCACGCGCGACTACGTGATCAACGCCATGAAGAAGATGGGCCTGCAAACGGAGGTGCGCGCCTACGACGTGTGGATGCCGCACGCCACACGGGTGCGTGCGTGGCGCCTTGGCACCGACACGCTGGAGTTGCCGCTTGAGGAGCCGGCGCTCCCGAGCGATCCCACCACCGCCATGGCGCAGTACCCCACCGTGAATGGCTACAGCGCTGCCGGCACGGTGGAAGGCGAGGTGGTCTTCGTGAACTACGGCCTCATCGAGGACTACGCGGTGCTCGACTCGCTCGGCGTCTCGGTGTCCGGCAAGATCGTGCTCGCGCGCTACGGCCGCAGCTATCGAGGTATCAAGGCGCGCGAGGCTGAGAAGCGCGGTGCCGTTGGACTCTTCATCTATACCGATCCGCAGGACGACGGCTACGTCCGCGGGGACGTGTACCCCGAAGGGCCCATGCGCCCCGTCACCGGCGTGCAGCGCGGCAGTGTGTTCAACGGGCAGGGCGATCCCACCACACCGGGCTATCCGAGCACCAAAGCGGCCGTGCGCGTGCCGCTGGCGGAGAGTGGTGTGCCGCGCATTCCGGTGGTGCCCATCAGCGCGGCCAACGCCACACGGTTACTTGCGCAGGTGCGCGGCACGAAGATTCCCGGTTCGTGGCAGGGTGGCATGCCGCTGCGCTACCACGTGGGCCCGGGTCCGGCGCGTGCGAAGATCTCCGTGGAAACGGACGCCGAGACCCAGGGCTACAAGACCATCTGGAACACGTTCGGGATCATTCGCGGCACCGAGTTCCCCAACGAGTACATCTATATCGGTGCCCATCGGGACGGCTGGGGCGGCGGCGCGGCCGACAACGTGAGCGGCACCGTGAGCGTGCTCGAAGCCGCGCAGGCGCTGAGCGAACTGGCCGCCCGCGGTGAGCGTCCGCGGCGAAGCATCGTGTTCGCGACCTGGGACGCCGAGGAGTGGGGGCTGATCGGGTCCACGGAGTATGTAGAGGACGACTCGCTCAAGCTGCTCTCCGGTGGGGTGGCGTATCTCAATCAGGACGTGGCGGCACAGGGTCCGTCGTTTGGCGGAGGTGGCAGTCCCTCCATGCGCGCGACGTTGCGTTCGGTCGCGCGCATGGTGCCCGACCCGCGAGGGCTGGGCATGGTATACGACGTGTGGCGCAAGAACACGGGAACCACTCAGCCGGACGCCGAGCCGGCGATGGGCGATCCGGGTGGCGGATCCGACTTCGCCGGCTTCTACAACCACCTCGGCATTCCGCACGCGGAGTGGGGCTTTGGCGGTCCGGCCGGCGTGTACCATTCGGCCTACGACACGTTCGAATGGATGCGCACGTTTGGTGACCCTGGGTTTCTGTTTCACGCCACCGCGGCGCGAATCGGGGCGGCCATGGCATTGCGCCTGGCGAACGCCGAGATCCATCCCTATGACTACGTCGAGTTTGCACGCACCATGCAGGAGTACGTGCCGCTCGTGAGGCGTGGTCTGGAGCGAAACAGCTGGGATGCCGCGCTGGTCGCGCCGCTCGCCGCTTCCATAGACAGTCTGGCGGCCGAGGCGGCGCGCTTCACCACGCTGCGTGACGAGCGGCTGGCTGCGGGCGCCGTGCCCAAGGCGGTGCGCGAGCGCGCGAATCGCTCACTGCGCGACGTCGAGCGAGCGCTGACGCGTCCGGAAGGTCTGTTCGGACGCCCGTGGTGGCGCTCGCTCATCTATGCGGCGGATATCGACAACGGCTACGCGACCATGAGCTTCCCGGGCGTAAATGAGGCGGTGCGTGCCGGTGACGCAGAGCGGGCAGGTCGCGAGATTTCGGATCTCGCGGGTGCCTTCAACGCGGCGACGGCGGCGCTCGCGGCATCCCGGCAGGCACTCAGCGCACGCTGACGTCGCGCTGATCCCGAGCCGACTATGGTTCGGGTTCCATCATTCGTTCATCCCATCAGCAGGGTACCACGCATGTCGCAGGATCTTGACCCGACCGCGCTCGCCGCGCGCCTTGCCGCCGGCGACACACCGGTGTTGCTCGACGTGCGCGAGCTCTGGGAGTTCGAGACGGCATCGCTCCCGAACGCGGTGCTGGTGCCGCTGAGCACGCTGGCGCAGCGCGCGGCGGAGCTCGACGCGAACGCGGACTATGTCGTGTACTGCCATCACGGTGGACGGAGCGCGATGGCCGCCCAGTGGCTGCGAGGGCAGGGCTTCACCTCGGTGGCCAATCTCCAAGGCGGCATCGAAGGCTGGAGTCTGGATGTGGACGCCACGGTTCCACGCTATTGAGCCGGCTGCCGCGTCGCGTGGTGCGCGTGGTACGCCCACCCCGGGCACGATCCGGCGTTGGCCAGCTGGCGATCGGCGCGCTCGTCGTCGCAGCGTCGGCGCTGCTTGTGCGCGACCGACTGCGCGCCCGTCGGCTCGAGCGTGAGGTCGCCGATCGCCTGCGCGTGGGGCCGTCCGGCATAATTGTTGGAGCGGAGCCGGAGACGTTGCTCGGCAGTCGCACGCACGCCGTGCTTCTGGTGCACGGGTTCGGAGACACGCCCCAGTCCATGCGCGAGTTGGCGCACGCGCTGCACGCGGACGGCTGGACGGTGGAACTGCCGCTGCTGCCAGGCCACGGACGCACTTTGCAGGAGTTTGGGCTGGGGCGAGCGCACGACTGGATCGGCTACGTCCGCGATCAGGTCGCACGCCTGCACCGCCAGTATGAACGTGTAACGCTGGTTGGCCAGTCCATGGGCGCGGCGCTGTGCGCCATCGTGGCGGCCGAGGACGACGCGATTGACGCCCTGGTCCTGCTCGCGCCCTACCTGAGCATGCCGGGCCACGTGCGGCGAATGGGCCGAGTGCTCCGCGCATCCGGTCCGCTCGCCCCGTTTCGTCGCAGCGCCTACGGCACACCGTCCATTCGCAATCCCGACGCGTTGCGGGAGGCGCTCGGATTCGGAGTTGTTTCGGGTCGTCTGCTCGCGGAACTGCTTGAGGTCACCCAAATCGCCCAAGCGTCTCTGCCACACATCTCGGCGCCCACACTCTACGTGGCGTCCCGGCACGACAATCGGGTGCCAGCCGAGACGTCCGTCCGCAACTGGAATGCGCTGGGCGCTCCGGAGCGCACCTTTGTTTGGCTGGAGCACTCGGGCCACATCATCTCGGTGGACGACGAGAAGCAGGTGGTATTTCGGGACACGGCCCACTGGCTCGACAGCCACGTGCCATCGCTGCTCCGGCAGATTGCCGGACAGGGCGCCGCGCCGTAGGTCTTGGAGGCGGCAGGTGGCGAGAACTTCGCTCGCCGTTTGCGCATTACGTGGGCATCTCCCGCCCGCGGCTTTACGCTGCCCTCGGAAGGCCGTAGCTTCGCTCGGCAGCGGACACTTCTCCACTTACCAGCACCCTTCGCCATGCGCATTGCAGTTCCCAAAGAGACGGACGCGCACGAACGCCGCGTGGCCCTCGTGCCGGACAGCGTCGTGAAGCTGCGCAAGGCCGGCCACGAGGTCGTGATCGAGCGCGGGGCCGGCGCCGCTGCGTACTTTCCGGATGAGCAGTATGTGACGGCTGGCGCCACGGTGGCGGACGGCTTCGCGCAGACCGTTGCGGGTGCGCACATCGTCACCAAAGTGCACCGGCCGTCCGCCACCGAGGTCGCTCAGCTGCCGGAGCATATCGCGCTCGTCTGCATGCTGCAGCCGTCCAGCGCGAAGGAACTGGTGGAGGCGCTCAACGCGCGTCAGGTCTCCGTGCTGGCGCTCGAGCTGGTGCCCCGCATCACGCGCGCGCAGAGCATGGACGTGCTGTCGTCGCAGGCCACAGTGGCCGGCTACAAGGCGGTGCTGCTCGCGGCTGCCATGCTGCCGCGGTTTCTGCCGTCCCTCACCACTGCGGCGGGCTCCATTCAGCCGGCGCGGGCCTTCGTGATCGGTGCTGGTGTGGCCGGTCTGCAGGCCATTGCCACGGCGCGCCGACTCGGTGCACAGGTGAGCGCGTTTGACGTGCGGGCCGCCGCCCGCGAACAGGTGCAGTCGCTGGGCGCAAAGTTCGTGGCGACCGACCTCGTGAGTGCCGGCGCGGAGGACAAAGGCGGATACGCGAAGGCGCAGAGTGACGATGAACAGGAACGCACGCTGGCGGCCATCGGACGCCACATCGTAGACCAGGACCTCGTGATCACCACGGCCGCGATTCCAGGTCGTGCAGCGCCTCGTCTCATCACTGCCGAGATGGTTCGCGGTATGCGCCCGGGTTCAGTGATTGTGGACCTGGCCGCCGAAACAGGGGGCAACTGCGAGCTTACCGTGCTCGGCGAGACCGTGCTGGAGGGTGACGTGTCGATCATTGGTGCACGCAACCTGCCGGCCACGCAGCCGCTGCACGCGAGCCAGATGTTCAGCCGCAACGTGCTCACGCTGTTGCAGCACCTCGACCAGGAGGGTGCACTCCATCTGGACGTGGACGATGAAATCACGGGCGCGATGACTGTCGCGCACGCCGGCGTCGTGCGTCGCTGACGCGACCCACCCGACCGTTTCCCCGGACTGCTGCCATGACCGCCATCCAGATCATCCAGCTCTACGTATTCATTCTTGCCGGCTTTGTCGGCTTCCTGGTCATCACCAAGGTGCCGCCACTGCTGCACACGCCGCTCATGGCGGCGACGAACGCCATCAGCGGTATCTCGCTGGTGGGCAGCATCGTGTTGGCAGGTGGACAGTATGGTCGCGTGGCCACCATCCTCGGATTCATCGCCGTGGTCTGCGCCATGACCAACGTGGTGGGTGGCTTCATCATCACCGATCGGATGCTGAGCATGTTCAAGCGTGCCGACAGCAAGCCCAACGCCCCCGAGACCACCAAAACGGGCGGGGCCGCGTGAGTCTGCTCCTCTTCATCGCCGGGCTGCCCACGGCCGCGGCGGCGGCGTACCTGCTGATGACCAGTTCGCAGGCGGCGTCTCTCGAGGCGATCGCCGGCCAGGAACTGCTGGTGCAGATCACGTATCTGGTGTCGTCGGTCTTCTTCATTCTCGGTCTGCGCTCGCTCACCAAGCCCGACCAGGCGCGCCGCGGAATGCAGCTCGCGGCGGTGGGCATGATCTTCGCCATCGTCGGCACGCTGCTCAACGCCGAGATCCTCACGTTCTCGTGGATCGTGGGTGGCCTCGTGCTCGGTACGATCTTCGGCTATCCGCTGGGCAAGTTCGTGCCCATGACGGCGATGCCGCAGCGCATCGCGATCTCGCACATGTTCGGCGCGCTGGCGGCCACACTGGTGGGTGTGGGTGAGTACTACCATTCCGTGCAGATTCCGGATGCGGAAGGGATCGAGCGGTTCAAGATGGCGGCGATCGGCTTTGAAGTGCTGTTCGGGTCGCTCACGGTGACCGGCAGCTTCATGGCGTTCGGCAAGCTGCAGGAGTTCATCACCGGCCGGCCCATCACGTACAAGGGCCAGAACTTTCTCAACCTCACGCTTTTCGCCGCGGCGTTCGGCTGCTTTGTCTATCTGATCTTCAATCCGACCGACGTGCGTGTGTTCTACGCCATGCTGGCTGTCGGATTCGCGATCGGTATTCTCATGGTGATGCCCATTGGCGGCGCGGACATGCCGGTGGTGGTGTCGCTGCTCAACTCATACGCCGGCCTGGCGGCGGCGGCGACCGGCTTTGCCATCAACAACGATGTGCTGATCATTGCCGGTGCGCTCGATGGCGCCTCCGGCTTTATCCTGTCGATCGTCATGTCCAAGGCGATGAATCGCTCCTTCGGCAACGTGATCTTTGGCGCGTTCGGCAGTGCAGTGACCGCCAGCACGAAGACGAGTGAAGGACTCGTGGCCCGGAGCATCAGCGCCGAGGACGCGGCGGTGCAGCTCGCCTATGCCGGTCGCGTGGTGTTTGTGCCGGGCTACGGTATGGCTGTGGCACAGGCGCAGCATCAGGTGCGCGAACTGGCCGAGCTCATCGAGAAGAACGGTGGTGAGGTGAAGTACGCCATTCACCCGGTGGCCGGCCGCATGCCGGGCCACATGAACGTGCTGCTGGCCGAAGCCAACGTGCCGTACGATCGCATGTACGACATGGACGAGATCAACGAGCAGTTCGGCGAAACCGACGTGGTGGTGGTGATCGGCGCGAATGACGTGGTGAATCCGGCCGCCAAGAACGACAAGGCGTCGCCGATCTATGGCATGCCCATTCTCAACGTGAGCGACGCGCGCAGTATCATCGTGCTCAAACGCGGCATGAACCCCGGTTTTGCGGGCATCGAGAACGAACTGTTCTTCGACGACAAGACGAACATGCTCTTCGGCGACGCCAAGTCGTCGCTCACCAAGCTGGTGTCCGAGGTGAAGTCGCTGTAGCCGCTGCACGCGCCAACTCGGCCGTGTCACCGCACGGGCACGGTACCACACCTGGCGGGCCTTTTCGCTCAACTCCGGCATGGTACCTGCCGATACGCATCGGCATGAGCTCTCTCCCAGCCCGGTTTCGCGGCGGATCGGACGCCGGGCGTGCACACGGTCTCGGTGATCTGGTTGGCGCCTGTCGCAGCATCCAGGGCGCCGCGGGTGCGGGTGCGAGCGCGCGAGGAGCCTGCCGCGCCCTGACGTTGGTCAGGATGTAGATTCAGGCTGTGCGGCACCGACTCGCGGCCGCCGCACGCCGACGAGTGACTCCGACGAACGACTCCGACGACATCATGCCCGATATTACCTGCCAGCGCTGCGGACAGACGCGCGCGGGATTCGACAAGGCGCCCCTTGGCGTCTCCGGTGCGACCGCCGAACGGCTGGTCGCCCAGATCTGCCAAGCGTGCTGGGGTGAATGGCTCAAGCAACAGACCATGTTGATCAACCACTACGGACTGAATCTCATGGAAGCGCAAGCCCGTACGTTTCTCAGCCGCAACCGCGAGGGTTTTCTCTTCAAGGCGGGTGAGGCCGACGACGTCGATACCAGCAAGCAGGGCACCGTCAATTGGTAGCGCGCGGAAATTGGGCGCTTTGACGCACAACGCCCCGGCCATGCGAAATGACCGGGGCGAGACATGGTGTGTGATGCAGCGCACAGTTTCATGCGCTGCGATGTCCTTTGCGGAAACGGTTCAGCCGTTTCCTGCGATGTAGCGTGCAAACCGACCGCACACGGCGCATTTGAGCGTCACGTGCGAATTTGTCGGCGGCGGATACAGCGCGGGCTCACGCGTAATCTCGCCGGAACAGGACGGGCAGCTCAGTGGCAGGCCGCTGCGATCACTCGCAATCAAGTGCAGCGCCTGCGCTGGGTTGTAGGTGTTGGGCCTCGGCTTCCGCATTCCCCCCCCTCTTCGGTTGTGCGAGGCGTGGCGCGACCGTCGCACCAGCGCGTCTCATGCATGCATCATAATGATTTCTGGTCCATCTCTCTACTGAGCCATCGCAGAATAACCGCCGCAGGATGCATCGCCGGTTAATTCGACGACCTGAAAACAACGGCTGAGCTCGCCACCGGCGCCTGGTCCCTTGCGCGCGGCCGTTCCGCTGTCGAGGCTTCGACATCATGCCAGCACACCGAAAGTCACCCACCCCGAAGTCCACGGCCCAAGTCCCGTCATCGGCCCGGTCCGCGCAGGAGTCGGGCGAGCCGGGCATTGTGGCCGATACCGCCCACCCGCTGAACGTGCACGCCGACACGGCGACCGCCCTCAAGCTCTGGGTGGTGCTCTCCCGGGCCCAGGTCGCGTTGAGCGCCCACGCGGCGGCTGACGTGGCGCGACACGGGCTCACGCTCACGGAATTCGCCATCCTCGAGGCACTTTATCATCGAGGCGCCATGCTCCTGGGCGAGGTGCAGCGGCGCATTCTGGTGTCCAGCGGCGGCATCACCTTCCTGGTGGACCGGCTCGTGGGCAAGGGACTGGTAGAGCGCCAGCAGTGCCCGTCCGACCGTCGCGCCCGGTACGCCGCGCTCACCCCGGCCGGCGAACGTTTGCTCGCCCGGATCTTCCCAGGTCACGCCGCCGTCATCGAGCAGGCGGTCGCCGCGCTTGACCCGGAGGAGCAGGCGCTTGCCGCCAGGCTGCTGAAACGCTTGGGACACGGTGCGGCGCACGCCGCGTTACCCGCCAGCACGGAGCCGGAATTGAAGGCCCTTGCGTGATCGCAGCGTGCTTTATATCTTAGTTGTGAGATTCTTATTGCTGTAGCGGTGGTGCTTGCAGTGCACCGCTCACGGCCCACTCGTCCACTCCACTGCAGACCAAGGACACACGACCATGCGCTGGGCCATCGATCCTGCTCACAGCCAGATCACGTTCGCCGTCAAACACCTCGGCATCTCCACGGTACGCGGTAGCCTCGACACCATCAGCGGCACCATTGAAGAAGACGACAACACCGTGACCGGCGTCGATGTGTCCATCGACATGACCTCGCTCAGCACCGGCAGTGCCCAGCGGGACGAACATCTCCGCTCGGCTGACTTCTTTGACGTGGGCGAGTATCCGACAGCCAACTTCAAGCTCACCAAAGCCGTCAAGACCGGCGAAGCGCTTTCGGCCGAAGGCGAGCTCACCATGCACGGCGTCACCAAGCCCGTCACGCTCACGGGAGAGATCGGGGGCCCGGCCAAGGATCCCTGGGGCAACACCAAGGTGAGCGCCACTCTCGCCACCACGATCTCCCGCAAGGACTGGGGCCTCGTGTGGAACGCCGCCCTCGAGTCGGGCGGGGTGCTGGTGAGCGACAGCGTGAAGCTCGAACTGGAAGTGCAGGCGGCGCCGGAGCCCGTAGGCGTCTGATGTTGCGCGTGGAGGCGATCAGGTCGGCCGGTACGCCGTCCTGATCGCCTCCCCCACACGTGCGGGGCGCTACACCGCGTCCGACAGACTCGCGAAGTTGAAGTCCTTCGCGCGCAGGGACGGCATCATGCGACCGGAACCCACCGGCTCCGCTCGCCCAAGCTCCTCAAGCTTGTTGAGCAGAATGAGCGGGCTTTCGTTCCACCGGAAGTTCTTCACGGCACGCGTGATCTTTCCGTTCTCAATCAGAAACGTCCCGTCGCGCGTGAGTCCTGTGAGCATCACGGTGCGCTGGTCGAGTGACTGAATGTAGAAAAAGTGCGTGACCAAAATGCCGCGCTCTGTCCCGGCAATCAGGTCGGCTGTGCTCTGCGTGCCGCCCACAAATTTGACGCCTGCACCGCCGCCACCGCCACCGCCACCACCGCCGCCACCGCCACCGCCACCGGTGGCGATCTTGCCTTGTTTCTGCGCCCAGTAGCGGTCGTACGCAAATTCCTTGAGAATCCCATTCTCGACGTACACGACGCGTCGCACCGGCGTGCCGTCTGCTGAAAAGGGCTGCGAGAGGAGATCGGGGTCCGTGGGGTCGGAGTAGATGGTCACGCGCGAGTCCGCGATTTTCTCGCCGAGCTTGGTGCCACCACCGGGCTTGCTGTATGTGCCGCGGCCTTCATCATTGGCCCGCGCATTGAAGCTGCCGAGCAGATTGCCCATGATGTCCGAGACGGCGGCGGGTTCGAGCACCACGGTATAGAACCCAGGCTCAACCGCCGTGGGATTGCGACTGGCGACCGCCTTCTCCGCCGCGATGCGTCCGAGTGCGGTTGCGTCCACCACACGCCAGTCGCGCGCACCGCGGCTGGACCAACCCGATCCCGTGCCGTCGGGCGTGCGGGCGGTGATGCCAAGTCCGGCGTTCGTGTCCCGGTGGTAGGCGAACAAGCCTCGGCTCGTTGCCACGGCGCTCGCGCCCGCGCTGGCCTGCAGAAACCCCGCCACAAAAATGTTGCCGACTGCCTTTCCTGCGCTCTCGGCCGCTTCAATGGCCTGCTTGGTCGCCGCAGCCCGTGTCTCAGGGTCGAGATTGGCGGTCGCATCGAAAAAACTGTTCACCGTGGCGTAGTCCTGCGCGCCGAGTTCGGGTACAAGCTCCGGATTCTCAGGGCTCAATCGCGCCAGCGATTCCGCGAACTCCACTGTGCGTTTGAGACTCGCGTCGTCCAGAATGTTGGTCTGCGCCGACGCGCGGCGGCGTCCCACGGTGGACGTCACGGTAATGGTGGTGTTGGTGACGCCGCCGCTGGTGGTGATTTCGTTGCCGGCAAAGCGCGTGTTGCCGTCCCATCCACTCGAAATGTTGACGCGCGTTTCGTCGGCTTTCGCAAACGCGAGCACGCGGTTGGCCAGCGCCCGTGCATCTTCGCGTGCAAGAAACTCGGCGTCGCGACGGAAGAGGGACCTCGGTTCGGTATGCATTACAGTTCTCTCCCCGTGTTCACGACGGTGACATTGCGGAACCGCGCCGGCGGGCAGCCATGACTGACCGAATTGGATTGTCCCGGTTGTCCCTTGCCGTCATTGAACGAACCACCAAGCCAGTACGACCGCTCGCCGCCGATCATGTCCATGGAGTTCCAGAAGATCGGCGTGTTCGACTGATAGGCCACGTCCTTGAGCATGCCGGTGATCTTGCCGTTGCGCACCTCGTAGTACGCCTGACCGGAGAACTGGAAATTGTAGCGCTGATGGTCGATGGACCACGACCCGCGATTCTTGATCACGATACCGCGATCGGTGGCTGCGATGATGTCATCGATATCGATGTCGGCTTCGCCCGGCATGAGCGAAATGTTGGGCATGCGCTGGAACTGCACGGACTCCCACGAGTCGGCAAAGGAGCACCCGTGCGAGCGGTTGATGCCGGTGAGATCGCTGATCCAAGCCGCTTGTTCGCGGGTGGTCTGATAGTCGGTGAACATGCCCTTCTCAATGATGGGCCAGGAGTCGGCCGCGACCCCTTCATCGTCCCATCCGCAGCGCGCCAGCGAGCCCACCTGCGTGCGATCACCGCGCACATTCATGAGCGGAAGGCCGTACTTGAGTTTGCCGACGTGATCGGCCGGGGGCGCGATGAAACTGGTGCCGGCGTAGTTGGCCTCGTAGCCCATGGCACGATCAAGCTCCGTCGGGTGGCCGATGGACTCGTGAATGGTGAGCCAGAGGTTTTGCGGATCAATGATCAGATCGTAGCGACCCGGATCCACGGAGCGCGCGCTCAGCTTCTCGACGGCGTGCTCAGCCCACTGCGCTGCGTTGCCGGGCATGTCGAGCGAGGTAACGTACTCCCAGCCCAGGCCGCGCGGCGCGAGTTCTTCGGAGTACTGTTGGAAGCCTTCGTCTCCCACGGCGGTGGCGGAAAACGACGGGCCGACGCGAATGAATGTCTGTGTGGTCTGCGACCCTTCGCTGTTGGCGTACATCTTGATTTCGCGCAGCAGCTGCAGCCCCGAGTTCACAAACCGGATCTTCGGCAACTTGAGCGCCGCTTCATTGGCGGCGAACAGCAGGGCCACCTTGTCCTCAATTGCGATTTCAAGCGGATCCTGAGAAACCGGCGTTTCCCAGGTGCCTTTCACCACCGGGGTGGGCGCCAGTTCAATCGGACGTTTTTGCGAGCCACTGGCCGCGCGCGCGAGTCTGGCCGATTCACGCGCCGACTTCACCACGCCGTCCTTGGTCATCACACTCGTGGCGGCAAAGCCCCAGGCGCCGTTCACGATGGTGCGAATGCCCATGCCGTACGATTCGCTGTCGGAGACGCCGGTGATCTGACGCTCCCGTGTCCCGATATTCTGACTGCGATACCGTCCAATGCGGACGTCGGCGTAGGTGGCGCCCGCGTCGCGGGCTGCGCTGAGTGCGTCGGCCATCAACTCGTCGTTCAGCGGCTCCGCCCATCGCGCGGGGAGTCGTGGCGACGCAATGGCCAGTTTGGGTGCGGCCACAACCAGCGCTGTGGCGGCACTGGCTTTGAGGAAATCGCGGCGGGTGGGCTTGGGGGACATCGAATGCGCCTCAGAGTGGTGGGCGAGCGCCGTGAGAACCTTGGCGTCGGAGACTTGCTCTGCCCAACATACGGTGCGGGGACACGTTGCGTTCAGCTTGGGATCGGTTGGCGAGGTGTCGAACCTTCCGTTCTATGTGATGCCCTTCGTGGAGGGCGAATCGCTCCGTGGACGCCTGGATCGCCGGCCGCTCTCCGTGCGCGAGACGGTGAGCATGCTGCTCAACGTTGCGCGCGCACTGGCGTTCGCCCACGAACGCGGCGTCGTGCATCGGGACAGCAAGCCCGGTAACATTCTCCTTACCCGCCAGTCGGCGGTGCTCACGGACCTTGGCATCGCAAAGGCGCTGGCGGGAGTCAAGAGTCGTGCGGTGAAGGAGGTCAGCTCGCGCTCGGGTGGTGACCTCACGGTGGCGGGCATCTCATTGGGGACGCCCGCCTCCATGGCGCCGGAGCAGGTGGTGGGCGACCCGGACGCCGATCACCGGGTGGACACCTACGCCATGGGCATTGTGAGGGCTACGAGGCGCTGCTTGGGCGCGCCGCCGTTCGCGGGGATGAGCGCGCATCAGTGGCGGTCGGCGCACCTGACCACCGAACCGGCGCCGACAGCGCTGCAAAAGCTGTTCAGGCGCTTTCGGAAACAGTAGACGCGTCGCTACCCCACGTACACCACGTCTCCATCGCCGTCGATTCCCAACTCTTGGTGCGCGCCACACACGCCGCACACCAGTGACGCCGTCCATTCCACATCGAGTTCGGCCGAGAGTCGGCGCGTGCTCGGTTTCACGCTGAACTTGCGATAGGTGTATTCGCGGCATCCGACGCACGGATGCGCGCGCGCAATGCGCTCGGCGCGCTCCTGCGAGATGGACATCAGCCGTCGCGATCCGGGTCGGCGTAAATGTCGTCCGATTCCTCTCGGGCCAAGCGGCGGGTCTCTTCGGGCGAACCGGTGCGTGCGACCTTGCTGGCGTCCGCACTGCTTGAGCCGCTCCCGAGCACACCGCGCAACGGGTCCGGGAAACCCAGTGACGGTGACGGCGCGGGGCGGCCGAGCGACGTCTGTCGCGTTTCACCGCCCTCACTTGTGTCCCGCACCCGCATGAGCTCACGCAGTCCGCCCAGCGCACCCATCACACCGGACGCCTCGGCGGGCAGGAAGATCGTGCTGCCCTTGCCAGCCGACAGCTGCGGTAGCGCTTCCAGGTACTTGAGGCTGAGCAGGTAGGTGCTCGCGTCGGCGTTGGGAAGCGCGGCGGCGATGCGCGTGAGCGTTTCCGCCTCGGCCTCGGCCATGGCCAGACGCGCCTCAGCGGCACCCTGCGCACGCAGGATCGCGGCTTCGCGCTGACCTTCGGCGGTGCGTACCTGCGCTTCGCGGCGGCCTTCCGCCTCGAGCACCGCGGCGCGCTTGCTGGCCTCGGCGTTGGTGACGGCGGCGCGACGCTCTCGCTCGGCGCGCATCTGCAGTTCCATGCTCTGCTGGATGTCGCGCGGCGGCTGGATGCTCTGCAGTTCTACTCGCGTGACGTCCACGCCCCAGCCAATGGACGCTTCTTCAATGACTTCGCGCATGCGCTGATTGATCACGTCGCGGCTGGAGAGCGTGGAATCGAGCTCCATTTCGCCCACGATGTTTCGCAGCGTGGTGCGCGTAAGCGTTTCGAGCGCGTAGGGCAGGTTGGCCACGGAATACGTGGCCTTTTGCGGATCAGCGACGCGGTAGTAGACCACGGCGTCAATGTCGATGGTCACGTTGTCCTTCGTGATCACCGGCTGGCTCGGGAAGTTGAGCACCTGCTCGCGCAGGTCGATGCGCGAGGTGACCGACTGCACCACACGGTTGATGCCGCCCGGATCGGTGTCAAAGAAGCGCACCTCGATGGAGCGTGGGCGCTCGACGAACGGGATCAGGATGTTCAGGCCGGAGCGCGCAATGCGATTGAAGCGGCCCAGCCGCTCCACGACCATGACTTCGGCCTGACCAATGATCTTGATGGACGAAATGCCGATGGCCAGCGCGACGGCGCCCAGACCGAGCAGGTAAGGCAGCATGCTGAGCTTCCCCGGAGTACAGGGTGGTGATGCGCGGGCGGAGCGCCCGCCTCCGGGAAAGTTAACCGCGGACTACTGCCCCACCCACTCCGCCACGAACAGGTTCGTCTCGCCTTCTTTGGCGGCGTTTCGGTTGGAGGCCCAGATCAACCGCTTGCCGTCCGGGCTGAACATGGGGAAGCCGTCAAAGGTGGGGTCGGTGGTGATCTGCGTCAGGTTGCTGCCGTCGAGATTGACGATGTACAGGTTGAAGTCGCTGCTGCGCGGATTCGTGTGGTTGGACGAAAAGATGATGCGCTGCCCGTCGGGGGTCCACGTGGGGCCGAAGTTGGCGCCGCCCAGTGTGGTGATCTGCGTCTGGTTGCTGCCGTCGGCGTTCATGACGTAGAGCTCCACCTTGCTGGGGCGGATCATCTTGTTGGCCAGCAGCTCCTTGTACTGGGCCAGCTCGCCTTCATCCTTCGGATGGTGCGCGCGGTAGACGATTTTGGTGCCGTCCGGCGACCACCACGGGCCGCCGTCGTAGCCTGGAGTGGTGGTGAGCTGCTTCACGTTGGTGCCATCGACATTCATGGTATAAATGTCGAGGTCGCCGTCTTTGAGCGACGTGAACACGATCGTCGTCCCATCGGGCGAGAGCACGCCCTCGGCGGTGTACGTGCCGTAGTTCGTGAGGCGCTGCATGTCGCTGCCGTCGGGCTTCGTGGTGAAGATGTCGAAGTCATCGAGTGGCCACACGTAGCCGGCGGATGGATCCGGCCGCGGTGGGCACATGCTGTCGGCCATGTGCGACGAGCCAAAGAAGACGCGCGAGTCGTTGTTGTAGAAGTAGCCGCAGGTGGTTTTGCCGCCCGCCGAGATCTTGGTGACGTTCGTGCCGTCGGCGTTCATGACGAACTGCTGGTCGCAGGTGCGTCCGTCGCGCGTACTCTGGAACGTGATCTGCTGGCCGTTGCTGCTCCAGTAGGCTTCGGCGTTTTCGCCGCCAAAGGTGAGCTGCTGCACGTTGGCGAAGTACGCCGCTTCGCCCGGCTCCACGGCGACTGCCACGGCGGGCGATAGTTCGGCGGCGGCCGATGTGTCGTCGCCGGTGGTCGCTGTCTCGCCGCTGCTGCAGGCAACCAGGGACAGGGTGGCGAGAGCAGCGAGCAGCGGGCGCGCGCGCAGGAGTCGGGAAAATGAGGTTGTAGAAAGCATCCGGGAGCGTATTCAGCGAATACGCTCCCGGCAATCCGTAGGATCACGGATATCGTCTCGCGGACCGTTGCGGTCCGCGTGCTAGCGCTACTGCTTGGCCCCGCCGCGATTGGCGGTGCTGCGCGCTGGCTTCGCTTTCTCATCGGCCGTAGCCGCGGCGAAGAGCTCAGTCTGGGTGTTGCCCTTGCGGAGCAGCTCCATGGCCTTCTGCAGCTGGTTGTCGTCCTTGATCTCGCGGCGCTTGGCGAGCGTGTCACCGTACGCCGTGCGCGCGATCCGATTTTCGAGGTAGCGATCGGCCTCGCGGCGGCCGGCTTCCCAAACGTCGCGCGGCACCTTCACGCCCGCGGTGTCGAGGCGCGTGTAGAAATCCTCGCGCATCTCGGGTGTGAGCGTGAAGTCCGGCTGCACCTTGCCCTTGAGCTCCAGCGCCATTTCACCAACCACACTGAACACCTGGCCAGTCTTGGGCAGGAAAATGCGACGGACCGCCTGCTCTGCCGAGGTGATGGTGTCCGGCACGATCATCACGTCGGGCGTGATGCCGCCGCCACCGTACACCACGCGGCCCGACTCCGACTTGTACGTGGGGCGATGCGCGCGGGAGGTATCGGTGATGGCCGTGTCGCCAATGGCGTCGAGCACGAAGGACGCGTCGTTCTTGTGCACCTTCTGGATGGAGCGGCCAATGGGCGTGTACCACTTGCCCGTGGTGATCTTGAGGGCGTAGCCGCCATCGAGCGGGTACAGCGACTGCACGAGGCCTTTGCCGAAGGACGTGGTGCCGAGCACGAGGGCGCGATCATAGTCCTGCAGGGCGCCGGCCACAATCTCGGAGGCCGAGGCGGAGCCGCCGTCGGTAAGCACCACGAGCGGGATCTTGGTGTCGATGGGCGCGCGCTCGGAGACAAACGTCTGCTCGTCGCCGCGGCCACGGACGCTGGCCACCTGCTTGCCCTGCGGAATGAACAGGTTGGTGGTGGCGATGGCCTGATCAAGAATGCCGCCCGGGTTGCCCCGCAGGTCAATCACGATGCCTTTGGCGCCCTGGGCTTCGAGGGTCTTCACCGCGTCCGCGATGTTCTCGGTGGTGCTCTCCGAGAAGCGCTCCACCGGGATGTAGCCGGTGCGGTCGTCGAGCATGAGCGTGTAACGCACTGCCGGCACCTTCACTTCGGCGCGGCGGAAATTCATGGTGATGGGCTCGGACACGCCGGGGCGGCCGAACGTCACGCGTACCTGCGTACCGGGCACGCCCAGCAGCTTGTTCTGGACCTGCTGCGTGGTCCACTTGCGGGCCTGGAAGGTATCGATCTGGATGATCTGGTCCCCTTCGAGCACGCCACCGCGCTCCGCCGGGGTGTCCGGGAAGACTTTCCCAATGGTGACGTAGTCGCCAATTGGCGTGATCTCCATGCCCAGTCCGGCGTAGCGGCCGTTGGTGGTGCGGGAGAACTCCTCCATCTGCTTGGGCGAGAACAGCTCGGTGTAGGGATCACCCAGCTCTCGCACGAGACCGCGGGCGGCCTTTTCGTACAGGTCGTTGGCGTCGAGCGTGTCGACGTAGCGGAGATGCACGAACGTGAGCACCTGATCGAGCAGCTGGGCTCCGTCGCGGACATCCCGGGCCTGCAGCGCAAAGCCGCCGGCCAGTACGGGGACCACGAGAATGCCAGCCACGAGGGCGGCCTTGCGAAAGCGGGTCATGCAGCGCCTCGAACGGTAGGAGAATGCAGAACGGTTGCCCTAAGTAGAACGGCACCCGTGATTAGACGTTGGGACCCCCGCGGACGTTTCCGGTTCCGGTGACGCGCGCGCTCAGGCCTCGTCTCTCGGGCGCGTGGACAGCACATAATCCACGTACCAGCTCCTTTCATACTGCCGAATACCCACGTCGCGCACCAGTCCCGCCGACAGGAGCATTTCATGCGCCGGTTGCAGGACGCGCTGGAGGTGGGACGGATAGCGCTGGGTGAGGGGCAGTTGTTCCGCCAGTCGCTCCAGCGACACCCGCCATGAAAGCCTCCCCTCCGCACGGGCCACCTCCAGCAGCCGGTAGAGGCGCCGGGCGACGGGCGACGAGAGGGCGTGATAGCGCGCCACGGACAGGGCGACCACGTGCCGAGAGAACAGATTGGCCCGCAGGGTGGGAGAGAGCACCACTCGCGCATCGCCAGGCTCGCCGCTGGCCAGATTGGCGAAGAGGTTCATCTGCTCGCGCTCGGCGGCCCGCCGGCGCTGTACGGAGACGGCCGTGAGCAGCGTGAACGAGAGATCGGGGCTGTCGCCGGAGGCGGCGCTCCAGTAGGCGCCGTTGGACTCCAGCGTGGTGCGCTCCAGTCGGCTCAGGGCCCCGCGCAGCTGCTCGTAGGTGCGCCCGTCCGCGCGGCGTCCCATGGAGCGCAGGAAGGCGTGCAGCGTGAAGGAGACGGCTCCGTCCGGAGGGGTGCCCGCTTCCTGCCAGCGGTGGAGGATTTCGACGTACACGTCCTGATCGAACGTGCCGGGTAGCCGATCGTCAACAGCGGGGATGACTCGCCACCGTCCCCCGTTGTCGGCGGTGAAGGAGACGGGCGTGTCGTCGGCTGAATCACTCAGCCGGAATAGCGGCAGGGCCTCGAGAGAGCGGTCCAGCACCACTCCGCGAACAGCCGGGCGCCGACGCGCGGCGAGGGTCATTAGCATAAAGCTGCGTCTGCGGCGCCATGGGCGCCAGAGGAGACGCGCGTCCTGATTCTCTCCTGTCCTCTTCTGACTCGTCTGCGTGCTCGAATCGACGATCTACACCACCCTCAAGTTTTTGCACGTGCTCGGCGTGATCCTGCTGGTGGGGAACGTGACCGTGACCGCTGTATGGAAGGTGTTTGCCGACCGCACGCACGAGCCCGTGGTGGTGGCGTTCGGCCAGCGGCTGGTCACCATCACCGACTGGTTTCTGACCGGTTTCGGCATCGCGTTCGTGCTCGTGGGCGGCTACGGCATGATGTGGGTGGGGCAGCTCAACCCATTTGGCGCGCTCTGGCTGGTGCTGGGGCAGGCGCTGTTTGTCGCGTCCGGGCTGATCTGGGCCACGATCCTGATTCCGGCGCAGATCCGGCAGGCGCGGGCGGCGCGGGCATTTGCGCAGGGCGGGGAGATCCCGGCCGCGTACCGACGCGACGCGCGGCGGTGGATTTTCTGGGGGGTGGTGGCGACGGTGCCGCTGGTGGCGGCGGTGTGGTTGATGGTGGCGAAGCCCGCCTGATTGCACGCTTCGCGGTCCGGCGGCACCGCTGGCACCGCTCTCAGGCCAGCGTCAACACCTGCCCACTCACGTTGCGCGCCGCATGGCTGCACAGGAACAGCAGCACGTCGGCCACTGATTCGCGCTCCACGAAGCTGTCCTTGTCGCCCATGGCGTCAATGTTGGCGGCGGTGCGGATGGCAGTGGGGGCCACGGCGTTTGCCCGCACGCCATTCGCTCGCTCGGCCTGCGCCACGCTGTTCATGAGCGCAAGCACGGCGCTTTTGGCGCCCGCGTAGGCGGCCAGCCCGCCCACCTGTCCACCAGGCAGCGCAGCGGCCGATGCGAAGTACACCACCGAGCCATGGGCGCGACGGAGCGCCGGCAGGAAGGCGCGCGTGGCGGCGTAGGCCGTATCGGCGCTGATCACGAACTGTTTGCGCCAGCCGGCCGGATCACTTTCGTCCAGTGGACCGGTGGTGCCAAAGCCGCCCGCAGCATTGATGAGCGCGTGCACGGCGCCCTGGGCGCCTGGGTGCGCTGCCAGCACCTCGGCCGCGATCTCCACGGCGCGCGCGGCGTCACTGAGGTCACCCGCGTGCGCTGTGGCCTGGTGGCCGAGTGCGCGCAATTCGGCCGCGCGCGCGTTCACCTGGTCTGCGGACAGGTCGAGCAGCGCCAGCGCCGCCCCGCGCTCGGCGAACGCGCGCGCGATTGCTTCGCCGGCTTGGCCTGTCCGACCCACGCCGGTGAGCACCACGAGCTTACCCTGATACTCGTCCACCTGCGTCATCGCTTGAGCAGTGCTGCCATGGCGTCCCGGACCGTTTCCAGGCAGGTGATCACCCCGTCCACGCTGTGGTCGCCCATGTGACCGATGCGAAACGCCGTGGGCTTGAGCTTTCCGTAGCCGCCGCCGATCACGAACCCGCGTGTGGCCGTCGCGCGCACCACGTCGTCGCCGCGCAACGCGGGCGCCAGCGACACGCACGTGACCGTGGGGGACCGGTCGGCCTCACGAGCCTGCACGCACATGGGGATGTTGAGTGCCTCGCGCGTGGCGGCGACCCAGTCGTAGGTGGCTTGTGCCATCGCCGCATGACGCGCCCAGCGTGCGTCCATGCCCTCCTCGACAATATCCGTGAGCTGTCGATCGGCGGCGTACATGAGCGAGATGGCGGGCGTGCTCGGCGTCTGGTTGCGCTCGGCGAACTGCTCGAACTCCAGCACGTCGAAATAGCGACCCCGCGCCTCCGCGCTCTCGACGGTGCTGAGGTAGTGCTCGCTAGCCACGCCAAAGGCCAGGCCCGGCGGCAGGGCCAGCGCTTTTTGCGAGCCCGTGAACACAAAGTCCAGCTGCCACGCGTCGGCCTCCACCGGCGCGCCCGCGAGCCCGGTGACGGAATCCACCAGCGAGAGCGCCCCGTACGTGCGGCACAGTGTGGCGAGTTCCGGGAGTGCAGTGAGCGCGCCCGTACTCGTTTCGGAGTGTACCACGGTCACGGCGGCGTAGGACGCGCTGCGGAGCGCTGCTTCCACCTGCTCGAGCGGTACCACGTCGCCCCACGGTACCTCGAGCACCGTGACCTCGCGGCCGCAGGCGCGTGCGATATCGGCGAAGCGATCGGAAAATGCGCCGTTCACGAGCGACAGCACCGGACCCGGTTTGGCGCAGCGCACGGCGGCTTCCATGAGGCCGGTAGCCGACGACGTGGACACGTAGACGGGCCGCGCGGTGCGGAATACCACCTTGAGCCCCTGCTGGAGCGAGGCGTAGAGGGTCTCGAACTCGGCGCCGCGGTGCGGTAGCATGGGTCCGGCCTGCGCCGCGAGAACCTCGGGGCGCACATCGGTGGGGCCGGGAAGGAAGAAGTGCCCGAAGGTCATGCTGCAATCTGGCGGGGGAGACGACCGGGAAACAGGGTTGGTGCGCCGAGTGCACCCGCCGAGGGGCTATGTAAACAGCGCCGCGCGCAGGCTCCGCATGTCCTTGGCTTCCGCCTGCGCGCCGGCCACTACGGCGGGGCGGCGCACCACCTGCGTGAACGCGATGAACGCAGTCACCTCGCTGGCCGTGGCGGCATCGGTGGAGCCGTCGCCCGTGACGGCGACCGGGGAGGGCAGCGCTCCTCCGGCCATGAGCGCGCGCACCACCTGAATCTTGCCGTCCTGTGTGGCAAGTGGCTGCTCACCGTCGAGCGCGTCGAACACGCCGTCATGCTGGCTTGACCGCAGCGCGACCGCGTGGACGTTCTCCTCGGGGATGCCAAGGTGCGCAGCAAGCGGCAGCAGCGCCTGACGAATGCCGCCGCTTACAATGGCCGTGCGAACTCCGTTCGCATGCAGGTCGGCAATCAGTTCGCGTGCACCCGCAATCACATGCTCCACGTACACCGCACCCAGCGTCTGCAACTCATCGTGCGTCGGCCGGATGCGCGCAATGCGCTCGGCGTACACCGCGTCGAGCGGTACCTCACCGTTCATGGCGCGATGGGTGAGCGCGACGATCGCCCCGGCGACGTGTGCACTGCGCTGTTCCGCGAGCCAGTCAATACCTTCGATGTCGGCGAGCGTGGAGTCGGCGTCGAACACGACGCTCGCGTAACGCGGTGTGTGTGCGTCGCTCACAGCACGTTGCCCGGCGCCATGAGGCCGTGCGGATCAAGCGCCTGCTTGAGCTGCACCATGACCTGCTGCTGGAGCGGCGAGAGCTGCAGCGGCAACCACTTGCGTTTGATCTTGCCAATGCCGTGTTCGGCGGCCACGGTGCCGCCCAGGGCAACCACGCGAGTGAGCGTGTCGCGCAGCACGACTTCCAGTCGCGCCAGTTCATCGGCATCGCGCGCGATGAAGTTCTGATGCGGATGTCCGTTGCCCGCGTGTCCGTAGGTGACGCTGCGTTCGATACCGGCGGCGTCGGCGAGGCGATGAGCCATTTCAAGCGTAGACGCGAGCTGGCGATAGGGCACCGCCCAGTCGGTGGACACCTTGCGTCCGCCCTGCGCGCGATAGGTCGCGCCGCGTTCATTCATCGTGCTCGGCACGGCGTGGCGCAGGCGTCGCGCGTCGGCGAGCGCGGCGTCGCCGTCGTACACGCGGATATCGCCGGTGAGCGCGTGGTGTGCCTCTGCGAGCGTCAGCCAGGCGTCGAGCGCCAGGTCGAGATCGCGCGCGTCGTCGCCGACATTCTCGGTATACACGATGGCCGCGACATCAGTACCCCAGCCGGCTCGCTCGTCATGGGCGCGCACCACCGCGACCGCACGCGAGTCAAAGAACTCGAGGCAGCGGGGGGCGATGGCGCTCGCGACCACGAGCGCGTTCGCGTCGGCGCCCGATATGCTCGCGCCCGATCTGCGCGCACCGGATGCACGTACACCCGAGGCCTCGCGCGCCGCCACAATGAACGCCAACGCATCGGATTCACTGGCAAACGGAATCGCAAGCCCGGTCACCTGCGCGGGCAGTGGCACGAGCGACAGTTCTGCTTCCACCACCACGCCCAAGGTGCCTTCACTGCCCACGAACCAGTCCACGGGATCGTGCACGATGGGATAGCCGACTGTGTTCTTTTCGAGCTGCGGACGGCGCAGCTCGTGTTGTTCTCCGTTCGCCAAGAGCACCGTCAACGCGCGCACGTGCGGACGTGTGGCGCCGTACAGGAACGACCGCGCACCGCTGGCGTTGCATGCAATGGCACCACCCACGGTGCTCTCTTCCTCACTCGTCGGATCGGGCGTGAACAGCAAACCCGCCGACTCGGCGACACGTCGCACGTCGGCAACTCGCGCACCGGCCTGCACGCGCACGAATCGCTGAACGGGGTCGAGATCAAGCACCTGTGCCATTGCAGCGAGCGACAGCAGCACGCCGTGGTCGGTGATGGACGCGCCCGTGGTGCTTGACTGGAGCCCCGCCGGTGTCACAGGCGTGCGCATGGCATGCGCGTGCGCCAGCACGTCGGCAACTTCGGCAACACTTGTGGGCCGAGCAACCGCGTCCGGCAGCAGGTGCAGCCCGGAGACATCGCGGGCGTGGGCAAGCCGCACGTCGCTGTCTGTGCTGAGCAGCGCATGCGTGTCCGTGTGCGGCACCGGTGCGTCCGGCGCGCCATTCAGCACGCGCTCTGCCGAGCCGCTCACGACGTGCCGCTCACGACCGGGCCGCGCACGTCGATCTGCTCACGCGTCCGCGAGATGCACGATCGAGGCGGAGCGCACCTGTGGCAGCGCCAGCAGACGATCGCGCGTGGACTCGTCCACTTCGCCATCGACGGTGATGGCCGCGAGTGCATCACCACCCTGTGCCAGGCGCGCCTGATGATACTCGGCAATGTTCACCTTGGCCTCGCCAAGCACTGTTCCCACGTGACCGATGACACCGGGCACGTCATGGTTGGTGAGCACGATAAGCGTCTGCCGCGGATTCACGTCCACGTGGAATGCGCCAATTCGCGTGAGACGCATGCCCTCGGCGGACGCGATGCCTGATACGGCCAGCTGTTGCATACCACCGCCGAGCGCGACTTCCACGGCGCCCGGATGTCCGAGGTCGGACGTGACACCGACGGACAGCGACATACCACGCGCGTCGGCCAACGTGCGCGCGTTGATGAGATTGAGGCGATCATTCTCCAGCACGCCCTCGAGCACGCCCACCGCAGCGGAGGAGAGCAACGCGCTGCTGCCGCCAGCGAGCGACGGCCCGCAGCGCACCGTGAGCTGCGTAATGGCACGCGTGCCCTGATCGGCCAACAGCGCTCGGGCGACGGACGCACAACAGCGCGCCAACTGCATGGCGGGCTGCAACTCGGCCCAATCACCGGCGGCTGCGGCCACGTTGATGGAGCGCGACAGGTCTTTGCGCAGCAGCGCGTCGCGCACGCCAATGCACACATCCTTGGCCACGTTGCGCTGGGCTTCTATGGAATTGGCACCGAGATGCGGCGTGAGCAACGTTCCCGGCAGCGTGCGGAGCGGATGGTCGACCGCGAGTGGCTCGGCGGTGAACACGTCGATGATGGCGCCGCGCAGCTGGTTGGCCTCGAGTGCGGCCACCAGTGCATCCTCGTCAATGATGCCACCGCGCGCCATGTTCACGAGTACCGAGCGCGGGAGCATGTGGTCGATCTCGCGTTTTCCGATCATGCCGCGGGTCTCGGCGGTGAGCGGCGTGTGCACGGTGACGATGTTGGCGTCACCGAGCAGCGCGTCGATCGACGGCATGCGCTGCACGCGGAGTGTGGCAAATCGTTCGTCGCTGATATATGGGTCGTACGCGATGACGGTCATGCCAAAGGCGTGTGCGCGGTGCGCGACTTCGCTGCCGATGCGGCCGAGACCGACGATGCCGAGCACCTTGCCTTTGAGTTCGCGACCGAGCAGGTCGCCGCGTTCCCACTTGCCCTCACGCATGCCCGTGGCGGCGCGGGGAATCTGTCGCAGCAATCCGATCAGGGCGCCGAAGACGAGTTCTGCCACCGCCACGGTGTTGCCCGCGGGGGCGTTGATGACGGCGATACCGAGCGCGGTGGCGACATCGACGGCAATGTTGTCCACGCCCACGCCGGCTCGGCCCACGACACGGAGTTTCGTGGCGCGCTCAAGCAGTTCGCGGGTGATCTTGGTGGCGCTGCGACCGACGATCGCATCGTACTCGCCGATACGGGCGTGCAGTTCGGCGACCGGCAGCGTAGCGACTTCGTCGACCTGCAGCGACGGTTCGGCGGTGAGAATGGCGACGCCTTCCGCGTCGACGTCATCGGTGACCAGGACGCGGTGCATCAATGGAGTGGGGTTCAGTCGGAGATCTGGGCGCGGCCAACGGCGCCGCGCACGGCTTCACGCATGGCCAAGAGTACGTTGTCGCGCGCTGCAGGTGAATCGTCCCGCACGTGAATTTCCACGCCGTCGCTGATGGGGAGGCGGCGCCACGTGGCTGGCGCGTCGCTGGCGGCAGCGTGTCCATTGCCGTTGAGCACCAGCGCGGGGGTAAGCGACTGGGCCACGCGGCGTTCGAGGGCGTCACCGGTGACTTCGCGCATCTCGAGCTTGATGGCCTCAAGCGTCTGTCCTTCACGCTGTCGGATCTTGATGGCCAAGAGCTGCAGCAAGTGCCGGTAGCCATAGGTGGCGGCGGTGCCGGCGCCTTCCGGGCGATCGAGGAGCCCATTGGCCACGTAAAACCGGACGGCGCGGGCACTTGGCATGGCGCGCGCCGAGGCGTTGGTGGGCTTCATACCGGCGGCCTCGACCAGCGACGCGGCGTGAGCGGCCAGCCCGCGGGCATTCCAGGGGGCGTGACGAGAGTGCGCGCGGAGCAGGGAGACAGGGGTTTCAGCCATGGATCGGAAGGAGAAAAGGGAGAAGGCACTGGAGGAAGCCGGTGGCACTCACTCGGATGTCGTGTCGAACGCAGGGCGCGCGGAAAATGATCCCGTCACTGTCGCGGCATACACACGCCAGTTGAACATGGTCGCCAAAGCCGCGGGCGACCAGCCCGGTGTCGTACAGTTGCGCATTGCGCTTCGGCCCGGCGGTCGCCATCGTCGGGCATGCTGCTCGAGGCACGAAAGCTCCCGTTGGCGGAGCGTGCGGCGGCACGCTACTTCCGGTACCTGCTGCGCCGCGCGTTTGCCCGGGTGTGGCTCGGGGGCGTGCCATTTCCGGACGGGCCGGCGCCGAGCATCGCGTACCTGAATCACAGCGCGTGGTGGGACCCGATTCTCACGCTGTTCCTGTCGCGTTCGGTACTGGGCCGCGACGCGTACGGCCTGTTTCGCGGCGAGGAACTGCAGCGTTACCCGTTCTTCCGCCGTCTGGGATGCTTTGGCATCACCACGGAGCGACTGGACGACCTGCGGGCGCTTCCCACGTACGCGGGCGACTTGCTCACCGGCGGTCCGGCTCGCACGCTGTGGGTCCTGCCGCAGGGTGAACTGTTGCCCGCCCGCACGCCGCTGGTGTTCCGATCGCTGGTGGCCCGTTTCGCGCGCGCCATGCCCGACGTGCCGCTCGTGCCGGTGGCCGTGCGCTACGAGTTCCGGCTCGATCAGCGCGCCGAGTGCTTTGTGCGCGTGGGCGAGGCGCTGCGTCCGCTCCCGAACGAGACCGCGGCGGCCCTGAGCCGCCGGCTGGAGCAGCGACTCAAGCAGGAACTCGCTACGCTCGACGCTGATCTCGCGGCTCCCGGGGTGCGGCAGTTCCGGCTGGTGCTGGAGGGATTGGGGTCGCTGAGCGCGCTCTACGACCACACGTTCGGACGCCTGCAGTACCTGCGCCGGAACGCCTGAGGGGGCGCATCGACATGCTCGTCGTGCACCAGAAGTTGCCAGGCCGCCCACGTGACACTCCCCAGTATCACCACCACCCCGCGGAACGAACCTGACAACACACTCCGGTGCCGAGATGCCTCGTCGGCGCACCCCCACCAACCCCTCCATTCCTCCTACTGAGCGAGCGAAAACCCAGCGTCTTCCTTACGACGACTCACACCGAAGGCCGTGTTGACACCCGCCTCGTTTGCCAGTTCGGCGATGATGTGCAAATCGACCGGCTTTTCCAGAAAGTGCAACGCACCGAGACGAACAGAGGCCTGTCGGTTCGCATCGTCCGGATACGCCGTGAGCACGAGGGCCGTCGCGTCATGGCTCACCATACCGGCCATGGCCAACACCTGCAGACCGCCGTCCCGCTTGCCACCCAAGCGGAGGTCCGTGATGATGAAATCGAACGCCTGCAACCGAAGCGCCTCAAGCGCTTCCGGTAAAGTCGCGACAGCCGTCAGCTTGTTCCCATCGACATCGAACAGTTCGGCGAGGATGTCGCGAATAGACTGTTCGTCTTCCACCAGCAGAACGCGCATATCAGATCCGTTAGTCATGACCCATGCCAAAGCGAGAACTGGGCCACGACCGGCTTGGTGTACGCAAGCGCCATGACTGCAACGGCATAGCCCGCGATGTGGTCACAGAAGTACCGCTGGGTGCCGGCCGAAATCCGGTCGGTATGGTGCGGCACTGTCCGGTTTCCGGGCGTCGATTTTCGGGCGGCCGCCCCTGACCCTTCAGTCGAGGTCGGGGAGTTGCTTGAGTTTCTGCTGCAGCGTGGACCGGGCAATGCCGAGGGCCGCGGCCGCCTGTGTTCGATTGCCGTTGGCCGCGCGCAGTGCCTGGGTAATCGCCTCGCGCTCAACCTCCGCCAGCGTCCGCGTTGCGCCCGCGTCGGCGGGTGCCAACGCGTGGTCAGTCGCGCCCGCGACAGCACCGAGGCCAAGATGCGCCGGCATGATGGGGGCGCCCTCGGCCAGAATGCTGGCGCGCCACAGCGCGTTGCGCAGCTCCCGGATGTTGCCGGGCCAGTGATAGGCCAACAGTGCCTGCAAGGACAGCGGATGCAGCGAGGCGTCGCGCGGCAGCAGGGATTCGGCCAGCGACGGAATCTCGTCGCGGCGCTCGCGCAGGGGCGGCAGCAGAATCGTGAGCACCTGCAGGCGATAGTACAGATCGGCGCGGAACGTGCGGGCGTCCACGGCGGCGCCGAGCGGCTGGTTGGTGGCGACGATGAGCCGGGCCGAGCTGTGCAGGGGCGTGGTGCCGCCCAGCCGGCGGAACTGGTGCTCCTCGATGACCTTGAGGAGCTTGGGCTGCACCTCAAGGGGCATCTCGGCCACCTCGTCCAGAAAGACTGAGCCGGCGCCGGCCACCTCCAGCAGTCCGCGCTTGGCGGTCTTGGCGTCCGTGAAGGCTCCTCGTTCGTGACCGAACAACTCGCTTTCGAAGAACGTGCTGCTTAGCGAGGCGCAGTTGATTTCCACGAATGGGGCGCTGCGTCGGTCGGAGCGGTCGTGGATCTGGCGGGCGACATAGCCTTTCCCGGTGCCGGTCTCTCCCTGCAGCAAAACGGGGGCGTCCGGATTCCGGGCGGCGAGCGCCACGAGCTGCCCGAAGTTTCGCGGCAACGCGGACGTGGGCACGGGGTCGCCGGGATCGTCGCTTCTGCCCGCGCGATGTGGTCGGCCCGCGGCGTTGCGCGAGTGGTCGTCGGAGCCTCCCTCGCGCACGCGATCCCGGGCGCGCAAGACCGCGAGTTCCTGTCGGAGGCGACCCCGTTCGGCGGCCCGCTGGACGGCCGCCGCGAGCGCGTCGAGGTCCACGGGCTTTTCCAGCACATCCACTGCGCCCCGCTGCATGGCGCCAACGGTGGAGCGGACGTCCGCGAAGCCCGAGAGCACGATCACGCCCAGGTCCGGGTCGTCGGCGCGCAGGGCGTCCAGCAGCAGCAGTCCGCTGGCGTCGGGCAGCCGGAGGTCGAGCAGCACCACGTCGGGTGCGTGTTCCGCGGCGAGGGCGCGTGCCTGCGAGGCGGTGGCCGCGCCGCGCGCGGTGTAGGCGAACGTCTCGAAGAACTCGACCAGCGTCTCACGCACGGTCTGGTCGTCGTCCACCACCAGCACCGACAGCGTCACGAGGCAGCCGTGGGCGGAAGCGAAAGGATGACGCTCGTTCCCAGCTCTGCGACCGATTCGATCGCGATGGACCCGCCGTGTTCGTCCATGATGCGCTGGCAGAGCGCCAGGCCGATTCCGCTGCCGCCCGGCTTGGTGCTGAAGAAGAACTCGAACACGTGCGGCAGCACCTCGGGCGGAATCGCGGGTCCGCCGTTGGTGAGTCGGCAGCGCCAACCGCCGTGAGGCAGGACGGACGAGCTGAGTGTCAGCGCCGAGCCCTCGGGGGCGGCGTCCACGGCGTTCACCAGGATGTTCAGGTACACCTGCCGCAGCTGCTCGAGGTCGAGCATGCAGCGTACAGGGTGCTCCGGCCGCTCGCGTCGCAGGGTGAGGGTGCGCTCGTCCAGTCGTGCGCGTTCGGACTCGATCACCTCGTCCCAGAGTGCTTCCGGATCGGCTGGCTGCAGATGTGCCGTGGCGGGCCGACCGAACTCGAGCAGCGAGGTCACCATCTTGTTCAGGCGGTGCACCTCGCGAAGAATGCGGGTCACGTTCTTTTCCACGACCGGATCTTCGCGGGCTCGGAAGCGCAGCAGCTGCGCGGCGGACGAAATGCCGAACAGGGGGTTGCGCAGTTCGTGCGCCACACCGGCCGCGACTTCGCCAATGGCTTCGAGCCGGCGCTTCTGTTCCACCCGTCGCACCAGCCAAGCGCGTTCGATTGCGACCGCCGTCTGCGCGGCGATCACGCTGAAGACGCGCTCCGCTTCGTCGAGCTGCTGGGCGGAGTCAATCGCGGCCGTGGCAATGGTGATGGCGCCGAGCACGCCTTCGGCGCTGGCGAGCGGGACGCTGATTTCGAGGTGTCCCGGCTGGTCGGTGATCACCACGCGTCCGCGGGCGAGGGCTTCCAGCCAGGTGGGCATGAGGCGGCTCTCGATCGCCACACTGCTGCCCTGCTCGGCATATCCCCAGCGATGCGCGATCCGGATGGCGGCGGTGTCGTCGTCGGCGACGGCGATCACGACGCCGGTGCTGGGGACGGCGCGGCGCACCTGCCGGGAGACCTCCTCGTAGACGCGCGCCACGTCGATGGCATGCGAGAGTGCGATGCCGGTCTCGATGAGGGCCTCGCGCGATCGGTGGCTCGCGGAGATGTCCACCGTGGAGAACACGAAGCCCGACACGCCTTGGCCGTCGTGCAGCGCCGAGATGTGCATGAGGAAGATGCGTTCCTCATCGGGGGAGGAGCAGGGAAACTCCCATCGCACCACGGGCACGCGCTCATCGCGCAGCAGCGTCATGGCGCGTTCGATCTGCTCGCGCGAGGCGTCGTCGGCGATCGCGTCAAAGATGGACTGGCCGATGACGCGATGCTCGGAGGCGAGCTCTTCAGCGCCGTTGTCCTGCGCGAACCGCGCCCACGAGCGGTTGGCGGCGGTGATGTGCCCCTCGAGGTCGACCGAATAAATCGTGAGGGGAAGCGCGTCGAGCACGCGTCGCGCGAGCGGCGTGTCGTCCAGCGTGGGTTGGTTGGTTCGCTCGCTGGCAGTCATGGCTGGAAACTATGCCGCCCGCTCATGCGGTGCAGCACGGGTGGGCGGGAGGGTGGCGCGGTGCTTCAGCGGCGTCGGCCGCGCGCGGTGGGGCGCTGCGACGGGCGCGACGGGGCCTTCTTGCGAGCGGCGGCCTTCTTGGGGGCGGCCTTCTTGGGCGGGGCCTTCTTGGGGGCGGCCTTCTTGCGAGCGGTGGCCTTCTTGGGGGCGGCCTTCTTGACGGCGGCCTTCTTGGGGGCCGCCTTCGTGGGCGGGGCCTTCTTGGGCGCGGCCTTCTTGGGCGCGGCCTTCTTGGGGGCGGCCTTCTTGGGCGGGACCTTCTTGGGGGCCGCCTTCTTGGGCGGGGCCTTCTTGGGGGCAGCTTTCTTGGGAGCGGCCTGCTTGGGGGCGGCCTTCTTGGGAGCAGCCTGCTTCACCTTCGCTGCGGTCGGTGTCGCACTCACCCCCGCCGCTGCAACAGCGACAGGGGTGGACGCAGCGCCCGACAACAGACGCTTGGCAGCGCCTGAGCGTTTTGGCGCTTTGGGCACTTTGGGCGCCGCCGGAGCTGTCGGCTCCTTGGGCGCTTTCGGTGCCTTGGGTGCCTTCGGGGCTTTCGGTTCTTTTGGAGCCTTCGGTGCTTTTGGAGCCTTGCTCGGCTTCGGCGGCTTCGGCGGAGCGGGATCGTCGTCATCCCCACCATCGTCTCCCCCGTCCCCGTCGAGGCCGTCATCTCCGTCCTCCCCATCAGCCCCCTCATCCCCATCATCGCCGAGATCGTCGTCGCCCAGATCGTCGCCGTCGTCTGGATCGTCGTCGGTGTCGTCATCTCCGCCCTCATCATCGTCGACGCCCAGACCATCGTCCTCGTCGGCGACCTCGGCAATCAGCGGGACCTTGGTCTTTTTGCGGCCGGGCGGACGTCCCCGTCTGGCCGGCGGGCGGCCAAAGATGTCCTCCTCCTCCTCGGGTTCCTCCTCGTCCTCC
The DNA here is from genome assembly GCA_038259155.1 of Gemmatimonadales bacterium. Lineage (GTDB taxonomy): Bacteria > Gemmatimonadota > Gemmatimonadetes > Gemmatimonadales > Gemmatimonadaceae > JAABRT01. Next base: position 10,660 of record JBBSPE010000018.1, on the reverse strand, counting down.
TCCGGCGCGGCGGCTCCGTAGTCCTCGTCCTCCTCGTCGTCATCGGAGTCCTCGGCGCTGTCCCAGAGGCCGTTGCCATCGTCATCGTCCGGGATGCGATAGCTGTCCTCCTCCTCGTCGTCATCGTAGCCGCCATAGCCGTCCAGCCTCGCGACCAACGGGTCGCGGTCGGGGAGCTCGAGGTCCCCCACCCCATCATCACTGCGCGGCATGACCGCCTCCTCTCGGGTTACGTCGGAATCGTGGCGCCGGCGCTCGCGGCACACTGTGTGCGGCGCCGGCTTCCGCCTGAAATCAGTGGCTTGTGAAACGCTCGCCGAGCCACCCCAGCGGGCGTGATCGACGAGCGTTGCACAAAACCATGAACCCCCTAGTACACGAACAGAACGACGGAGTCAAGCACCGGCAGGAAGATTGCTGCGAACGGCCACCGTGAGCGCCTCGTAAACCCGCGCCTCGAGCAGGCTGCCCTGCTGTGTCGCGAGGTAGGCGAGCGCACCCTCGCTGGTCATGGGATCCCGGTACGCCCGCTTTGAGGTGAGGGCGTCAAACGCGTCGGCCGCCGTCAAGATGCGACCTCCCCAGGTAATGGCCTCTCCGGCAATGCCCCGTGGGTAGCCGGAGCCATCCCAATGTTCGTGATGATCCGCGACGAACGCACGCGCGGCGCCCAGCTGTTCGAGCGGCGCCAGAATCTCCAGCCCCAGCTGGACATGCGACTTCACGTGCTGGAACTCCTCATGCGTGAGCGGACCCGCCTTGTGCAGGATGGCCTCGCGCAGCCCGATCTTGCCGATGTCGTGCAGGCGACCCGCCGTTCGGAGACACTCGGTATCGACCGGCGACGCATCAAGCAGCCGGGCGATCCGCGCACCCAGCGCGCCCACCCGCTCCGAGTGACCGCGCAGGTACACATCTTTGGCCTCCATCGCGTTCACGAGCGCGTGCGCCACGTTCACCGTGAGCGCCCGGAGCGCCTGCTGCTCCCGCACCAGGTCGGCCGTGCGCAACGCCACTTCCGTCCGGATGAGGCGCTCCACGTGGTGTCGTCGCAACTGACGGGACCGACGACCCAGCGCCGCCTCGACGGCCTGCTGCAGCGCCGGCAGCTCCACCGGCTTCACGAGGTAGTCGGCGGCGCCGGCCGTCAGCGCCTCGGTGGCCGACTGGGCGTCGCTCATGGCCGTGAGCATGACCACCGCAAGGTCGGGATCGATCTGCAGCGCGCGCGGCACCACCTGGAGTCCGGTCATACCCGGCATGCGGAGGTCACAGAGCATGACCGCCGCCTGCTCCCGAGCCAGCGCGGTCAGCGCGGCGGCACCGGACTCGGCCGTCTCCACGACGTATCCCCGATTGGAGAGAAAGCGGGCCAGCGCGAGCCGAATCGTCTCCTCATCGTCCACAATGAGCACGCGGCGAAGTGACTCGGTCGCCGCCGCTTCGTCGGCCTCGGCGTTGATCCGGTCAAAGGCGTCCTGCGCGGCGTGCGCCTGTTCGGACTCGCTCATGAGGGCGTCGCCGACGGTCCTACCATCGATCCGCTCGCGGGAAGACGCAACGAGATCGTGGTCCCGCGTCCCTCCTCGGTGTCCACCGAGATCGTGCCCCGGTGGGCCTGTGTGATGCCATAGCTCACGCTCAGTCCCAGACCGGTGCCCACACCGGGCGGTTTCGTGGTGAAGAATGGTTCGAACAGACGACTTCTCACAGCCGGTGACATGCCGTGTCCGGTGTCGGAAATGTCGACCTCCACGAGAGGGCCCACATGCCGGGTGCGAATGGTGAGCCGCCGAACGTCGCGACCGTGCATGGCATGCTCGGCGTTCATGATGAGGTTGATGAGCACCTGCTGCAGCTTCTGTGCATCACCTTGCACGACCGGCGCCTCCGTGTCGAGATCCCGGACCACTTCGATGTCGGTATCGCGCAACTGGTACGCGCGGAGGCGCAGCGTCTGCTCGACCAGCGTGTTCAGGTTCACGGGCCCAAGGGGCGTCTCACCCTTGCGCGCGAACACGAGCAGGTCCCGGATCACCGCCGTGGCGCGGTCGCACTCCCGCTTGATCAGTTGCACCGACTCGCGCTGCTCCTCGCTCAAAGCGTCCTCCAACAGGAGCTCGGCGAAGGCGGAGATGCCGGTGAGCGGGTTGTTGATTTCGTGGGCCACGCCGGCCACGAGTTCACCCAACGCGACCATCTTTTCGGAGTGCCGCTGTTGCTCGGCACGCGCGCGATCCGGTGCGGCATCGTGCACGGAGACCACCGCGCCTCGGATCTCGTCGCCGTCGCCGTCGGCGAGCAGCTGGCTCACGGTGAGGGCCGCCGAGAACACCGTGCCATCACGACGACGGTGCACCTGATCGCGCGGCGGCTGCTCTTCGCCGAGCACGGCGGGCCGTGCGGATTCCTCCTGCGCCTTCGAGTCGCTCAGCGACTCGAAGGTCATGCCTTCGAGCTCGGTCTGCGACCAGCCGTACTCGCGCGCAGCGGCCGGGTTCGCAAAGCGGATGACGCCCGCGTCCACAACGAACACAGGATGGTCGAGCGACGTCAGCGCCGTGGCGAGCAGCTGTTCGCGCGCGCGCACCGCGCGCTCAGCCGGCGACTGCGCGGCGCTCACCCATCCCCCGAGCGGCGCGCGATGGCCAGTTCCGCTTCGATCTCCAGTCGATGGAGATCGTACGCCGGCGACGAGCGCATGGCTGCGGCGGTGGCAGCGCGCACCAGACGCTGATCCACGGCCCGCGCACCGGCGGTGTCCTCCAGCAACCGACGTGCGCGCGCCGCGAGCACCAGGCCGAGCAGGTGCTGATCGTCTGCGGCGAGGATCGTGTCTGCCTGCGCCAGCGCGAGCTCGGGCACGCCCGACGCCTCGGCGGCCTGTCCGACGTGGTAGCGTCGTTCCAGCGAAATCTCCGAGAGCAGCTCATGCGCGCTCATCGCCATGGGCGCGAACAACAGCAGGGAGTCCCGCGCGTCCTGCGCTTCGTACACCATCACGCGTTCGTACAGGCGATCCGCGCGCTCTTCGGCGCTCATGTTCGAGATGTCCGGTGCGGCGGCGCCGGGCGCGGGGGCGGCAGTGCCCGTTGGTTCAGCGACGGGCCTGGCAGCGGGGCCGGTGGACGTACTGCGGGAGCTCGCGAAGCTGCGTCCGGCAAACACGGCGACGACGGCCATGAGCGCCACAAAGGCGACGGCCCACGGCAAGACCGGCGCGGCGGCCGGCTCAACCGTCGCCGCCGGCTCACCCGCTCCGGCCGGCGCAGGCACCACCGCACCCACCAACGCACCCGCGGCGACCGTCCCGGCCGCCACCCCGCAGCGATGGCACCACCGCGCACCGTGCACGAGCCCCACGCCGCAATTCGCGCAGTAGCTGCCGGGGCCGAGCGGGTCCGCGGCGGTCGAAGCAGGCAATTGTGCCATAGACCGCGTAAGCTAGGGGAGCGATCGTCCCACTTCCACGTGTACGGACGGCCGAGCCGCCCCTGTCGCGCGATCTGTCGTCCCCCTTTCGCTCCAGCGCCGTGTCCCGAACCCCGCGTTCCCTCGTCCCCGCCGACCTGAGCGGTGCCTCGGCGAGCGACATCCTCGAGTTGGCCGACGCCCAGCACGTCCGGTTCCTGCGGCTGCAGTTCACGGACATCTTCGGCGTCATAAAAAACGTCGAGATTCCGTCGTCGCAGTTCCGGAAGGCGCTCAAAGGCGACATCCTGTTCGATGGCTCGAGCATTGAAGGGTTCGTGCGAGTGGAGGAGTCGGACATGCTGCTCGTACCGGACCTGTCCACGTTGCTGGTGTATCCGTGGGGCGATCCGGCGGCGAGAGTGGGACGCTTGATCTGCGATGTAAACCATCCGGATGGACGCGCCTTCGAAGGCGACCCGCGCTACGTGCTGCGGCGTCAGGTGGCGCAGGCGGCCGAGTTGGGGTTCACCATGAACGCCGGGATGGAGGCCGAGTTCTTTCTCTTCAAGGCCGCGGCTGACGGCGGACCGGCCACCGAAACGCACGACGTCGGCGGCTACTTCGACCTGGCGCCCATGGACCTTGGTGAGGACGCCCGCCGAGCGATTGTGGACACGCTCGAGCAACTCGGCTTCGAGGTGGAAGGCGCGCATCACGAAGTCGCGCACGGTCAACACGAAATTGACTTTCGGCACGCCGACGCCCTGCGCACCGCCGACAACATGTCCACCTTCCGGTTCGTGGTGAAACAGGTGGCGCGGCAGTTCGGGCTGTTTGCGTCCTTCATGCCCAAGCCGGTGTTCGGGCAGAACGGGAGCGGGATGCACACGCACCAGTCGCTCTTTCGACTGGGCCAGAACGCTTTCTGGGATCCACAACGCGAGTGGGAGCTGTCCGAACTCGCGCTGCACTACATCGGAGGCCTGTTGCGGCACGCCCGCGCGCTGTGCGCCATCACGAACCCGCTCGTGAACTCGTACAAGCGCCTCGTGCCCGGCTTCGAGGCGCCCGTGCACGCCGCCTGGTCGCTCCGCAACCGTTCCCCCATGATCCGCGTGCCCGACCGGCGTGGCGTCGGTACCCGGCTCGAACTGCGCACCCCCGACCCAAGCGCCAACCCGTACCTTGCACTCGCCGCCATGCTCGCCGCTGGACTCGATGGGGTGCGCACGGAGGCGGACTGGCGTGAGCCGGTCCACACGAATATTTGGGACATGTCGCACCGCGAGCGCCGCCGCCTGCGCATTGACGACCTGCCGCGCACCCTCGACGAAGCCTGCGACGAGCTCGAAAAGGACGAGGTCCTGACCTCCGCGCTGGGACCGCACGTGACCGAACACTTTCTCGAGGCCAAGCGCGGCGAGTGGCACGAGTATCACATGCAGGTGTCCGCCTGGGAACTCGACCGTTACCTCGCGCGGTACTGAAGCCATGCCCGACACATTGCCTTCCTCGCGCCAGCGCGCGGCCCCCAACCGCCGCCTTCCGTCGGCACTTGCCGGTCTGCTCGGGCTGGTGCTGGTGACCACGGTCTTCGCCTGGGCCTTTCTCGGGCTCTCGCTCCGCAGCCTCGAGAGCGTGATGCATGATCGCGTGGAGGCGCTCGCCCTCCTGCACACGGTGAACGATGAAATGCAGCACGTGGTCGTGGACCTCGCGGTACGCGCCGAACACCACAACGTCGCGCCGGACAGCGCCGCGCTGCTGGTCATGGCCGCCCGCGAACGGGCCGCCGACGCTTGGGCGGCGTATCGGCTCACGTGGTTCACGGAGGCCGAATCTGAAATGGTCGCGCGCATCGCCCCCACCATCGAGGGCGGGTTTGCCTCCGCGGCGCGTCTTGGCGCGGGGCTGGCCGGCGGCGAGGCCCAGGACATCGCGTCCCTCATGGACGAGCCGTTTTTTGCCGAACTCGACGCCTTTTCCGCCTCGCTCCGGGAGCTGGTGAGCCTGCAGGTCAGCGTGACGCGCGAAGCCTACGATGTGTCCGCGGCCCGCTACAGCATTGCCGGCCAGGCGTTTCTGGGCGCCGTGGTGGCCGCGTGCGCGCTCGTGCTGGTGGCGTTGCTCGCCGGACCCAAGCGCGTGGGCATTCCCATTCGCCGCTGGCTGCGCTAGGATCGACCGCGCCTGCCGCCCGCCCTTCCTCCGCCAAACATGACACGTCGTCTCGCTGCCGCGCTCTTCCTGTTGTCACTGGTCGCCGCCTGTTCCACGGACGCGCCACCACGCGCAGAACGCGCGGCTGTGCCGCTGTCCTTCACCAATGCCGCACCGCTCATCGTGGCGGAGGTCGAGGAGGTCTACGAAGACGCGGACGGCCGAGCTTGGATCGCGCTCTACCAGCGGCCGGGCCTCCTGCGCGCGACGTTCGGCGAGACGACCATGGTGGACACGCTTGGCGCGCTGGGATCGCAGCCGGGTCAGTTTCGCATGCCGTTCGCGCTCATGGACGCCCCGGACCGGGGGCTGTCCGCGCTCGATGGCGTGGCGCGCCGCCTCGTGGGATTCGCCGCGGACGGCGCCGCTGATTCGGTGCTGACCGTGCCCGCCACCTTGGACCAGTTCCTCGTGCGACACGACACGGCTGGCAGCTGGGTGTCCGCGCTGGGCGACAATGTGCGGAACGACTCGGTGCCGCTGGTCCGGCTCTCGAGCGGCGAGCTCGATACGATCGCACAGGTGCATGTTCCCAAAGCCACCGTCACCATTCCGCTCGGCGAACGCAGCTATGTGGCCCCACCCGAATACGCCGCGCGCGACATCTGGGGATTGCTGCCGGATGGCACGGTCTGGATTGCGCGCGGCGGCACGCATCAAGTGGACTACCGCCTGCCGGGCGGCGCCTGGACCGTTGGCGGTCCCAGTCCATTCGATCGCGTACGCAGTTCGGCGGCGGACCGTGGACTCATGCGGGGGTTACCGGCGGCTCCGGGTATTCCCGTGGAGGCCATGCAGTACGCGCCGGAGAAGGGCCCGTTCATTGAAGCGCGGGCGGCCCGCGACGGTGAAGTATGGACCTGGCGGACGCAGGATGCGCCCAAGACCACCGAGCGCTACACCGTGTTCCGGCCAGGCGAGGCGGAGACCCGCGACGTCATGCTGCCCCTCTATCATCGCGTGGTGGGGCTCGGCCTCGCCGCGGTGTACGTCGCCGAGCGGTTGGATGACGGGCGCTGGCGGGTTACTCGACACCCTCGTCCGTGAACAAGTGATGCAGGTGGCAGTGAACGGGTGATGTGAGGCCGCGTTCGTGGTCGCAGATTGCGTCGGGGGTTCGGATGTTTTAGTATGTCCTAAATATCTTTCTAGGGCATGCGCATTCATGATTTCACATTGCTTTCGTAATCTCGCTTTCGGTTGTGGTCTCGGCCTGGGCTTCGCCGCTGCGTCCGTCTCGCTGCCCGCACGTGCGCTTCACGCGCAAACCGCCGGCTCGCCCCGTGCTGGCGGCGTGCAGACCAACGCCGTGCCCCGACGCGGCGCGGCGATCGTTGGCGTCCTGCGCGATGGCGACGCCGGACCCATTGTGGGCGCGCGCGTGCAACTCGTTGAAATGCAACGGCATGTCACCACCGACGCACTGGGCGTCTTCCGGTTTGGCGCCGTGCCGGCTGGCACCTATCGGCTCTCCGTCTCCCGCATCGGCTACGCACCCGGCTTGCATACCGTCCGCGTGCAAGACGGCCAGACACAGCTGGTCCTCACGATGGAGGAAGGACAGCTGGAGATCAGCGCCGTGCAGGTGAGCGCCACCGCCACCGCCACCACACCCCTCACCGCACCACAGGCCATGGCCACCCTCGGCGGCGAGGCGCTCCGCCAAGCTCAGGGGCGGTCACTCGGCGAGACCCTCGAACCGATGGCCGGCGTGCGCTCGATCAGCATGACCACCGGCATCGGCAAGCCCGTGATTCGTGGGCTGTCGTCGCAACGTGTCATCACACTAGACAATGGCCAGCGCGTGGAAAGCCAGCAGTGGGGCACCGACCACGCGCCCAATCTCGAGACGCGTGACGCAGAACGCGTGGAGATCATCAAGGGTCCGGCCAGCGTGTTGTACGGCTCCGATGCGCTCGGTGGTGTCGTGAACGTCATCGCCCGTGCACTACCCGATGCCACGGGACGCGATGCGTTTGTCACGACCGGTGTTGCCGCCGTCTACGACGCCAATCTGCGCGGCCCCGAAGCGACGCTGTCGCTCGAAGGTGCCGCTGGGGGGCTCGGATGGCGCACCTCGCTCACCGGACGCAGCATGCAGGACATGCGGGCACCGGACGGGCCGCTGCTCAACACCGCCAACCGCACCGGCAACGCACTCGTCGCCCTCGGCTACCGCGGCGCCTGGGGCAGCGTGGCCACCCGCCTGTCACGCCGCGACGAACGCATCGAGGTATACGACGATCCCGTCGCCGTGCCTGGCTACACCGGGTATCAGCGCATTGTGAGCGATCGGGCCAAACTCGAACTGCGTCGCCCGGTGCGCGCGGGGCGACTGGAAGTGGACCTGGCGGCCGAGCGGAATGTGCGACGAGAGTTCAATGATCTGGCCGACGCGCATCATGTGCTGGGGCTCCAGGCGCTGACGGGTACAGTCACCGCGCATTGGTATCCCGCGCCGGCGGTGATGGCTCGATCCGAATGGTCTGGCATGCTGGGCGTGGCCGGCATGGGGCAGCGCTTCCGCAAATCGGGCACCAGCACGCTCATTCCTGATGCGTCGGCGCAGAACGTGGCGCTGTACGGCTACGAACAAACAACGCTCGGGCGCTGGACGCTGAGCCTCGGCGCCCGCTGTGACGTGCGGTCGCTTTCCGCGCACGAAGACTCCGTGCTGTCACTCCCGTCCACCCAACGTACCTGGAGCACGTGGAGCGGCAATGCCGGCGCGACGTACGCGGTGCGGGAGGACATGGCGGTGGTGGTGTCCCTGGCGCGCGGATTCCGATCGCCTTGGTACAACGAGTTGTTCGCCAATGGCTTTCACGAAGGCACGCGGGCGTATGAGCGCGGCAACGCATCGCTTCGGCTGGAGACGTCTCTCAATGCCGACCTCGGATTCCGGATTCGCCGCCGCCGCGTCACGCTGGACGCCGGCGTCTATTCCAATCGAGTCCGGGACTACATCTATCTGCGGCCCTTCGGCAGCGGCGGGCGGGTGTTCGATTCGCTGGACGTGGTGCAGGGCGACGCGTGGCTGCGCGGTGGCGAACTCGCCCTCACGGTGCAGCCAGCGCGCTGGCTCACGATCGACGGCGGCACTGACCTGACCATCGGCGACAACCGCACGTCCGGGATCCCGCTCACCTTTGTGCCCCCACCGCGCGCCACGTGGGGCGTGCGGGTGAGTGGCGCGCCGCGCGGGTTCGGTGCCGAAGCAATCCAGGCGCTGTTTGGCTCAGGTGCAATCCCGTATGTGCACCTCACCGGCGAGGTGCACGCGACCCAGCGCCGACTCGACCCTACGGACGTCGCGCCGCCGCGCTATGCACTTTATCACCTCAGCACGGGCGTGGCGCTCGCCTCCGCGCGCGGTCCGATACATCTTGACCTCGTGGTGCGCAATCTGGGTAACGCGCGCTATCGCCCGTTCCTGAGCCGCTACAAGGAGTTCGCAGATGCGCCCGGTCGCTCCGTGCAGCTGCGCGTGAGCATGGGCCACCTGTAGCGGGTGCGTCGGGGGAGCGGATGTCGTCTTTTGCGGTGCTTGTCCTCCATCCCTCCCCATGGCCAACCCTCGATACCGAAATCTCGCGTTCATTTTGGTCGGCACCGCCGTGGTCACCGGTGTGCTTGGCGTGTACATGCTTGTGGTGCGCGGCGCGTTCGGCCTTGGTGCGGTGCTGCTGGCTGTCGCGCTTGGCGATCTGGGCATGGCCATCTTTTTCTCGCGGCGAGCCTGAGGCATGGCGACCTCACCCGCGATTGCCGCCGATCTGCGCATTGGCATTGTCACCGTGTCCGACCGTGCGGCCGCCGGCACCTACGACGATCTCTCGGGAGCGGCGATCCGTGACTGTCTCACGCAGTGGATCGGCTCCATCTGGACCGAGACGTATCGCTGCATTCCCGACGAGCGTGCGCTCGTGGAGGCGACGCTCGTGGAGCTGGCTGACTGGCACGCGTGTCGGCTCATCATCACCACGGGCGGTACCGGACCGGCGCTTCGCGATGTGACGCCCGATGCCACGGAGGCCGTGTGCGAGCGCCTGCTGCCTGGATTTGGCGAAGCCATGCGGACCGAATCGTTGCGCACGGTGCCCACCGCGATTCTGTCGCGGCAGGTGGCCGGCACGCGCGGCCGGGCGCTCATTGTGAATCTGCCGGGCAAGCCCGCTTCCATTCCGGTCTGTCTCACGGCCATCTGGGCCGGCGTGGCGCCGTGCCTGCGGCTGCTCGGTGGCGACACGTTCGCGAACGCCGACGGTGCGCCCGTGCGCGGCCCGTTGACGCACCGCGAGGCGCCGTCCGCATGAGGGGCGCGACCGCTGGCCGCGCGACCGATGCGCCGATCGTGAGCTGGACGCACGACCCGGTGCTCGCCGGCTTCGAGGCGGCGACCATCCCGCTGCCGCCGGAAGACGATGGGCTACTCGTGGCCACCATCGTGCGGCGCCGCGCGCCGGGAGCGTCGGCCAACCGCAAAGTGGTGCTCCACCTGCACGGGTTTGTGGACTATTTCTTCCACGCGCACGTGGCCACCGCGCTCAACGCCCGCGGGTGGGACGTGTACGCGCTCGATCTGCGACGCTCGGGCCGGTCACTGCGCGCGGGAAATCGCCCGTACTTCGCGCGCGACCTGCGCGAGTATTTCACCGAGATCTCGCTGGCCGTGGCGGTGATCACCGCCGAGCCGGGCCACCGGCAGCTCTGCCTGACCGGGCACTCCACGGGCGGGTTGATCGCGTCGTGGTACATGGCCGAGGGTGAGCGGCGCGCGCAGGTGCAGGCACTCGCGCTCAACAGCCCGTTCATGCAGTTCAATGCGAGCGCGCTGGAGCGGCTGGCGATGCCGATCATCACCGGCGTTGGCGGCATGGTGCCGCATCTGCCTATTCCGGGCGTGCTGTCGCCGGCGTACGTGCAGAGTCTGCACCGCTCCCTGCGCGGCGAGTGGGACTTCGACCTGCGCTGGAAGCCGGAGGCAGGCTTTCCGGCGTACGCCGGGTGGTTGCGCGCCATCCGG
>JBBSPE010000017.1:0-47707 GCA_038259155.1 Gemmatimonadales bacterium | reverse complement strand
CGTGGTGCCAATAGACGTTCCGAAACATCTGGTACTTGGCGAACAGAAGCGACTCGAGCGCCGAGAGTCCCTTTTCGCGCACACCCACGCCACGCTGCGCCGCTGGGCCGTCGCCCACCAACACGAGCGAGTTGAGCAGCCGGTCCACGTCGATCTCGCCATACGGCACGCCGCACATGTGCGCGTCGCGCTTGAGGTACTCGATCTTGTCGAGGTCGAGCGAGCCGGAAATCAGCCCCTGCAGCGGACTCGCGCTCTCGCCGGTGATGAGCGCGAACACGCGCTCCGGCGCCTCGTCGCCCAGGTGGCGGCGCAGCACCTCGGCCACGGCCCCCTCAAGCAGGAGCGGGCGCGCCACGACCTCGTGGTGCACCGCGCCGATTTCTTCGAGCGCGTGGGAGAACGGGTAGTGCCCGATGTCGTGCAATAGCGCCGCAGCCCGCACGATCGCGGGCTCGTCAGACGCAACGCCCGCCAGCTGCCCCTGCTCATCGAGCAGACGCAGCGCCTCACCGGCGAGGTGGTGCGCGCCCAGCGCGTGCTCGAAGCGCGAGTGCGTGGCACCCGGGTAGACGAGATACGCGAGACCCAACTGCCGCACGTACCGCAGGCGCTGCACGACGGTGGTATCGAGCAGTGCGAGCGCCAGCGCATCAAGCCGAATGTTGTTCCAGAGCGGGTCGCGCAGGATTTCCAAAGGCGACCCGGCGTTCAGCGGTTGGGGCCAGCCGCAAGGATTTCCGGCTTCACCGCATCGCCGAACTTCGCAATGTTGGTGTGGAACATGCCGGCGAGCTTCGTGGCCTGGGCGTCGTACGCGGCGCCGTCGCTCCACGTGCGTCGCGGGTCGAGCACGTCGTCGGGCACGCCCTCAATGTGCGTGGGCATGTGCAGCCCGAAGATGGGATGCGCAGTGGTCGGCGTGCTGACCAGCTTTCCCGCCACGGCCGCCCGCACCATGGCGCGCGTCTGGCCAAGCTTCATGCGCTTGCCCACGCCGTACGCACCACCGCTCCAGCCGGTGTTCACCAACCACACCTGCGCTTGGTGCTCCGACAGCAGCGCGCCCAGCATTTCCGCGTACTTGGTGGGATGCCACACGAGAAACACAGCGCCAAAGCAGGCCGAGAAGGTGGCCTGCGGTTCCGTCACGCCGCGCTCCGTGCCCGCCACCTTTGCCGTGTAGCCGGACAGGAAGTAGAACATGGCCTGCTCAGGCGTCAGCTTGCTGATGGGCGGCAGCACGCCAAACGCATCGGCCGTGAGAAACACCACGTGCCTGGGATGTCCGCCACGTCCGCTCGGCACGTGATTGCGGATGTAGGGCAGGGGATACGAAACACGCGTGTTCTCTGTGACGGACTGATTCTCGAACTGCACCTCGCGCGTGTCTTCATCGAGCACCACGTTCTCGAGCACCGTGCCGAACATGCGCGTGGTCGCGTAAATGTCCGGCTCCTGCTCGGCCGAGAGGTTGATGGCCTTGGCGTAGCAGCCCCCCTCAAAGTTGAACACGCCGTCCGGGCTCCACCCGTGTTCATCGTCGCCGATCAGGCTGCGGTCGGGATCGGCGGACAGCGTGGTCTTGCCGGTGCCGGACAGCCCGAAGAACAGCGCCGTGTCACCGTCGGGGCCAGTGTTCGCCGAACAGTGCATGGACAGCTGACCGCTCTTGGGCAGCAGGTAGTTCATCACCGTGAACATGGACTTCTTGAGTTCGCCGGCGTACCGCGTGCCGCCAATCAGGATGGTGCGCTCCGCCAGGTTGAGCACGATGAACGTGCCCGTGCGCGTGCCGTGCCGCGCCGGATCGGCCTGGAACTCCGGCGCGTGATACACCGTGAAGTTGGGAACGAACGCGGGCAGCTCGTCGGCGGCCGGCCGGATGAACATGTTGCGCACAAAGTTGGCGTGCCACGCATTGGGCAGCACGTAGCGCACGTTCAGGCGGGATGCCTCGTCGGCACCGCAATACAGGTCCTGCACGAACAGCTCCGGCAACGCATTCAGGTACGCACGCACGTCGGCGAGCAGCGTATCGGAGTGCGCCGCATCAATCGGCTGGTTGACCTTGCCCCAGTCCACGTCGGCCTCGGACGACGCCTGACGCACCACGAACTTGTCGTTGGGCGACCGACCTGTATGCGGCGACGTGACGGCCACGAACGGACCCATGGCGGCGAGCCGCCCCTCGCCACGCCGGATGGCGGCTTCGACCAGCTCGGCGGCAATGAGATTCCAGTGCACCTGACCGGTTGGGGCGAGCCCCTCCCGATGGAGCCCGTCGGCGCTGGCGCGAGAGGCGGAGTCGGGGATGATCTGTGTCGCCATGCGGTTGCGACCCTCTGCGATGTGGCGGCGCACGCTCACGACGACCGTGCGCTGCCAAGGGGAACGAAAGAGACGGAACCCGCGCTCGCGAATACCGCGCGCACGGCTTCTACGGATTTTGTTCGGTGGCGAAAATCTGACCTTCCACGAAAGATGACCTCGCTGCGAGCTGCACTCAAGAGCAACCCTGCGCGAAGTCGGTGGATCGTCACGGCGTGGCGCTACCGAACTCGCGCAGAATGTTGATCATGCGCGCGTCCGTGGCGGCCGGCGTGTCCCCCTTGGGCGTCTCGAGAATGCGCGGTACGGTCGCCAGTCGCGTGTCCTGCATGATGCGGAGAAACGCCTCGCCGCCGATCGTGCCTTCCCCGATGAGTTCATGCCGGTCGAGGTGCGACCCGAGTGCGGCCTTGGAGTCGTTCAGGTGCAGACATCCCAGGCGCTCGAAGCCGAGCGCGTCGCCGAACGCCGCCCAGACGCCGTCGAAGTCGGAGACCAGATCGTAACCGGCGGCCCAGATGTGCGCGGTGTCCAGACAGACGCCCACGCGCGAGGCGAGCGAGGCCGGGAGCCGGGCGAGCAGTGCGGCCATCTCGTCGAACGTGCCACCCAGCACAGTGCCCTGACCGGCCGTGAGCTCCATGAGGAGTTGCGTCGGCCCTGGTTCTGCCTCGAGCGCCTCGATGATCGCGTCCGCATTGCGAGCGAGGCCGCTGGCCCGCTCATCCATGAAGTTGCCGGGGTGCGAGACCAGCGCGTCGAGCCCCAGTACGTGGCAACGCCGGAGCTCCGCGCGAAAACTCTCGATGGAGCGCGCGCGAAGCGCCGGATCGGGCGACGCGAGATTGATGAGATAGCTGTCGTGCGCGCAAATCCAGCGACAGTCGGTGTCCGCGAACGCGGTGCGGAATGCGAGTGCCTCCGCGTCGTCCACCTCGCGTTCCACCCACCGATTGGCTTGCTTGGTGAAGATCTGGGCGCCGCTGGCGCCGATTTCGCGCACGCGCAGCGCGGCCTGCGCCGTGCCACCGGCAATCGACACGTGTGCGCCGAGCGGTGCGCGATCCGCCGCGGTGGACGTGGCCAGCGGATGCGGCTCGCCCATCGCATGGTCGGTCCACTGCGCGGGCGTCTTCTTGGCGGCCGGCGCATTCTTGGCCGTCGATTTGCGAGCGGGTGTCATGGACGTTGGGCGCGGAGCCATTCGAGCGGATCGACCGCGCGACCACGCGGACGCATCTCGAAATGCAAGTGAGGCGGAAGTTCGGGGTCCGTGGCGCCCACGGTGCCGATGATCTGCCCTTTGGTCACGGTGGTGCCCTTGGACACACTGATGCCGGCGAGCGAGCCGTAGACGGAGTAGTCACCGCCGCCGTGCTGGATGATCACGGTGAGGCCGTAGGTGCCGATGGCCTCCGCGATCATCACCTCGCCGGCCGCCACCGACTTCACACCAGTGCCCGCGCGCGCGGCGATGCCGAGTCCGTTCCAGCGTGTGGTGGTGTTGTTGGGGTTCACCACGCGGCCAAAGCGATACAGAATTTCTCCGTCCACGGGCCAGTCCAGCTTGCCGAGATCACTCGTGCGAATGGTGGACGGCGCAGCCGGCGCGGCATTGGGGGCGAGTTCGGCGCGCTTGCGCGTGGTCTCGAGGTTGGCGATGAGGTTGGACAGGCGGGCCTCGTCGCGCGCGAGCTGCGTGAGGCGCTGACGCGTCTGCGTGGCGTCCCGCTGCACGGTGGTGAGGCGCCGCTGTCGCTGTCCTTCGAGCGCACGCAGGCGCTGCTCCTCATCGGCCTTGTCGCGACGATTGCGCGCGATCCCATCCTGCAGACGCACGAGCAGTGTGCGCTGGTCGGCGATCTGGTCGCGCAGCGTCTCCACGCGGGACACGAGTGATCGATCGCGACGTGCCACCTCGTACAGATACTTGTAGCGCGCCACGAGCTCCCCGAACGAGCGTGCACTCAGCATGGCCTCGGCGGAGAACAGGGGGCCGCGCTTGTAGATGTCCACCACCCGACGCTGCAGCACGGCACGCTTGGCCAGCAACTCGTCCTCGGCACGCACGAGGCGCCCTGTCGCCGAGTCCACCTCCACGGTGATTTCGGAAAGTTGCTGTTCGAGTGCCGCCACCAGGCGCGAGGTCGCGTCGGCCTGCCGATCGAGATTCACCACCTCGTCGGCCAGCGTGCGTGCGCTCGCCTGCAGGTCGCCCATGCGCTTCTCGAGCTGCTCGCGTTCCTGACGCAGTTTCTGCAGCTCCTGCTGCTGTTGACGGAGTCGGGCCTCGGCAGACTGCGCGTCGACACTGACGGTGGCCGCCGAGAGCCCCAGCGCCAACAGCGACACGCACAACAGAACGCGCCGCCGGACCTGCCGCACAGTCACGCGTCCTTCCACACGGCGCGCAGGTGCCGACCGACCGAGAGCAGACTGCCGACAAAACCGAGCAACGCGCCCGCGAGTGCGCCCAGCGCGAGCTGACCCGGCGTAAAAAACGACGTCTCAAAGAGCGAGCGCGACACGATGAGGTGGGTGGTCCACATCATGAGGGCGGCCAGCACGCCACCCAGTGCGCCCTTGAACGCGCCCTCAATGAGGAACGGCAGCCGCACGAACCCGTTGGTCGCCCCCACGAGACGCATGATCTCGATCTCGCGTGCGCGCGCGAGCACGGCAATGCGGATCGTGCTCCCGATGATCATGATGGCCACCAGCGCGAACACAATGCCAAGGCCGGTGCCGGCGAACACTGCGATGGTGCGTACCCGATAGAGTTTCGCCACCCACTCCTGGCCAAAGCGCACGTCGTCCACACTCTCGTACGTGGCAATGCGGTCGGCCAGCGACTGCACCGCCACGGGATCGCGATAGTTCTCGTTGAGCCGCACCTCGAGTGAGGCCGGCAGCACGGACGCATCGAACACATCTGCGAACTCGGCCAGCTCCTCGCGCGAGCGGGAGAGCGCGGAGTCCGGGCTCACGTAGCCAACGTCACGCACTTCGGGAAACGCGGAGATGTCGCCCATCACGGTGCGCAACGCCTCCTCGCCGGTGCCCTCGTTCAGGAACACGCGGAGCTCCACCCGATCCTCGACGGCGCGCAGGGCATCGCGGATGTTGAGCGCCACGAGTCCGAACAACCCGAACGCGAACAGGGAGAACGCGATGGTTGTCACTCCAAGTGCGCTCAGCAGCGGAGCGCGCTGGAAGGCGAGCAGCGCTTCCCGCAGCGCCAACCTCATTGGTGCCTCGCGAGACGCCGCGCATCCGTGCCATCGTACAGGAGCGCGCCCTTGTCCAGTTCGAGGTAGCGATACCCACTGCGCATGATGAGCGACAGGTCGTGCGTGGCCATCACCACCGCCGTCCCGAGCGCATTGATCTCGCGCAGCAGCTGGATGATGCCGCGCGTGGCGCGCTCGTCGAGATTGCCGGTGGGTTCGTCGGCCAGCAGCAGAAAGGGGTCGTTGGCGAGCGCCCGTGCAATGGCCACGCGCTGTTGCTCACCGCCGGAGAGTTCATGCGGCATCGCGGTGGCTTTGGACGCCAAGCCTACCTGTGTGAGCAAACGGGCAACGCGCGAACCGATCGTGGCCGGCGCGACGCCGGTGACCTCGAGTGCGAACGCGATGTTCGCCTCCACGGTGCGGTCGGTGAGCAGCAGAAAGTCCTGGAACACGATGCCCAGACGGCGGCGCAGCTTCGGAATGTCGCTGTTGCGCAGGGTGGACGAGGCGAAGCCGCTCACCTTGACCTCGCCGGCCGTTGGACGTTCCGCGAACGACAGCAACTTGAGCAGCGTGCTCTTGCCCGAGCCACTCGCACCCGTGAGGAACACGAACTCGCCTTTGTTCACTTCGAGCGAGAGCTCGCGCAGTGCGACACCGGTGCGCGGGTACTCCTTGGTCACCTTGTCGAGACGCAGGACACCGGACATGAAGCTATCCCAAAGCCTGGGAGAGATCCGCGATGAGGTCGTCGGGATCTTCGAGGCCGATGCTGAAGCGCAGGAAACCGTCCGGGATTCCGATGGCGGCGCGCGCGGCGGGCGTCATGGCAGCGTGTGACGTGTACCGGGGCTCGCTCACGAGCGAGTCCACCCCGCCGAGACTGGGCGCGTGCGTGATCAGGCGCAGCTTGGCGAGCACCGCGGCGGTCGCGTCGCCGCCGGCCGCGAGCTCCAGCGCGAGCATGCCGCCAAAGCCATCAAGCGTTTCGCGCGCGAGCGCGTGATCAGGATGTGAGGCCAATCCCGGATAGTGTACGCGGGCGACTGCCGAATGCGTCTCGGCCCACTGCGCCACGCGCAGCGCCGACGCATTCTGGCGCAGCACCCGCACTTCGAGCGTCTTGAGCCCGCGCTCCAGCAGCCACAGCGCAAACGGATCGGGGGCCTGTCCCCACACCATCATCTTCTGGCGCACTTCGTCCACCACCGATTCCGTGCCGCTCACCACACCCGACAGGATGTCGTGGTGCCCATTCAGATATTTGGTGGCCGACTGGATCACGACGTCCGCGCCGTACTCGATGGCGCGGAAGTTGATCGGGCTGGCGAAGGTGGAGTCCACCACGAGCGCCAGTCCGGTCTCACGCGCCAGCGTGCTGAGCGGACGCAGATCGAGCACGCGCGTATTCGGGTTTACGGGCGACTCCACAAAGATCACGCGTGTTTCGCGCGTGATTGCGCGGCGCCAGCCGCGTGATTCCGTGGGGTCGACGGACGTGACGGTGACGCCGAGCGCGGGCAGTTCCTCGTCGAACAGACGTCGGGTGCCACCGTAGATCCATGAGCTGGTGACCAGATGATCGCCCGGGCGCAGCAGGGCGCGCATGGTGCAGGCGGTCGCCCCCATGCCGCTCGCCAGCACCAGCGACGCTTCGGCGCCCTCCAGCAAGGCAATGCGTCGCTGCACCACCTGCGCGTTTGGCGTGTTGGCGTAGCGTGTGTACAGCACCCCGTCCGTCGTGCCCACCGGCTGCACATGATTGACGGACTGCACCAGCGGCTGTACCACGGCGTCACCGGGCGCCGCGTGCGCGCGGCCGCCGTGAATGGCGATCGTACCACGGCGCAGTGACTGGTCGGGCGTGCGGTCTGCGGTGTCAGGCATGATGATAGACGGGGGTGCGGGACATCAGGTCTTGCTGGGAGTGTCGAAATCCGCCTTGAAGACGCGCACGATGTCCGTGATGGTCACACCGGCGAGGTCGCGCACCACCACGCCACCGCGTGGTAGCGTATCGTCGATCACGAGGGGGGCATACTCGCTGCGGCGGGGCCCCGTGATGCGCACCAGCTCTCCATCGGTGAGCAGGCGGATGAGCGCATCGTCGGCGCGCATCCGAATGAGCGGGCCTCGCTCGGGGTCGGTGCGTCTGGTGCCAATGTAGCCCACCACCTGCAGGGGCGGCGCAAAGCCGGAGAACATGCCACCGCGACCAATGCGCGACGTGCCGTCGCCACCGCCCCCGGTCATGCGGCCACTCCCGTGACGCCTCGCGGCACGGCGTAGCCGTCGGCGCCACGCATCACCAACCGACGACGCCACAACCGGTCGAGCTGCACCTCGGTATCCGACGTGGTGGCGCCCAGCGTGGTGGCCACGCCGTCCGCCCAGAGCGGGCCGGCGGAGCGCACCACGTCCCAGTGTCGCCGCTCGTCATCGTCCACTTGGCCCAGCAGTTCCGGCCACCCATCGCGGTCCCACACCAGCGCGAGCGCGCGTCGCTCGAGCACGGCTTCCACGGCATCGAGATGATCCTCGCGCATGCCGCGAAAGCACATGTAGCGATCCTCGTCGAGGGCGCTCTCCACGTGTCGGAGCAGCAGCTTGGCCACGATCTCATCGGCGCACGAGAAGTCGAGCAGGTTCACGTGCGTGAAGTCGATCGTGGTGATGGTGGGCGGCCGACCTTCAGCGAGGATGGCCTCGATTGCGGCGCGCACCGCTGCGCCCGTTGGTCGCGTGAGCAGGTTGGAGTACAGGTCGCAGACCGTGCCACGCAGGACGTGGTGCACATCGATGTGCCGCGTCATCGCGGGCGCTCGGATGCGCGCGCCCGCGCCGGCGGATCGCCGGCAAGGCGTTCCGGGATCATGATCTGCACTTGTGCGCCGGGAAAGTTCGGCAACCCTGTTCGCATGGGCTCATCTTCGTCCCATGACGGTACAAGCGCAATGCGCGCCGTGCCGCTGCGCACGGTCAGCTTGCCTTCCCAGCGCGAAATAAAGCGTCGAATGCCGGCCAACCCCTGCCCGCGGCCCGCGTCGCGGTAACGAAGCCGACTCTCCGCGTGCACCACGGCCGCGTCCCGCGCGCGGGCGTCGCCCCAGCGATCGTCGCGTCGCACGCCCGGCGCGCTCTCCAGCGACTCGCGAAATCCCATCCCCGCGTCGCACACCGCGATCACCACCACGCGACGCCCCAGACGCTTGCGAAAGCTGTACGTTTGCACCGCCACCCAGCCGCCGCGACCTGCGTGCTCCACGATGTTCTGGCACGCTTCGCTGAGCGTCATGCCGAATCCCATCGTGGCGGCCGTCTCCAGATGCAGCTGTCCGTGCAGGATCTCCGCCGCTTTGGCCTGAATGCGTCCCACCACCGTGTGGACATCGTCGCTCTGTGTCACAGGTGTGATCTCGAGCAGTACATCGGAGTCGTGTCCCTCACGCTCGCGGGGCACGTGTCCGTGCAGTTCGAACACCTCGGCGGCGTGCCGGAAAAAACCCGTGCGCGACCAGTAGGAGGCGGTATCGGGGTGCTCGGGCACGGTGAAGGTGGCCTTCTCGGCACGCGACTGTGCGGCGCAGAGCAGTGCCGACAATCCGAATGGCGATGCCCAGCGCGCATGACGCGCGTCGAACAACACTTTCTGGTCGGGAGGCAGCGGCGCCAGCTGCTCGACGACGTGTTCGAACGTCTGCTCATCGAGCGACGGCGGCACGTTGATCACGGTCGTCACGAGAGGTGCAGCTCTCCCCGGAGATAGGACGCGAGCGCCGTGGCGCCACGATGCTCCACATTGCGCGCCGCAGCATGCGACGCGCGTGTCATGGCATCCTCCAACTTATCACCGGAGAGCAGCCGCGAGAAATGGGTCGCGCCCCACACGTCGCCACAGCCCGTGGGGTCACCGTCGCCGGTGACCTGCGAACGCACGGCCGGAATGCGCGCGGTACGCAGCGCACCCAGCGCTCCCACCCCGCCGCGCGGGCCCGTGGAGAGGCCGCCACGCACCGGCACGTCTGACAGCCGCTCAAAGCCCGGGGCGGCCACGTACACCGTGCCCTGACTCCCCAGCGTCACACACAGGCACGACACACCAGCCGCCATCGCCGTCGCCGCCAGCAACATGGGATCGGGCGCCATCATGGCCATCTCGTCCTCGTTCACCTGCAGCACATCAAAACAGGCGCACCACGCGGCAACGTCCGGCAGTGGCCGTGGCACCCGCAAGCCGTCGGGCTGCACCGCCATCACCAGCATGTGCAGGTCACAATAGATGGGCCCGCGAAAGTGCGCACGCAGCAACTGGGCCGTTTCCAGATCGAGCTCCCAGCCGCTCAGGACGTTCACATACAGCGCGTCGAGGTTTGCGCTGTCGAGCAGCGGCTTGAGGCCCAGCCAGGTCCAGCCCGGCACACCGCCGCTCAGATACTCGCTGCGCCGCTCCGCGTCATGGTAACGCAACTCCACACGATTGTTGGGATACGGCACCTCCACCAGGGCTGCATCGGCGGCGATGTGGCGCAGTCCGTGCACAAATCCCCGCGCCCGGCCGGCGAGATCCTCACCGACCTTGATCAGCGGCACAATCTCCCAGTCGTCCGCCAGCGCTGCGTCGAGTGCCGAGAGCGAGTAGGCGATGCCGCCCCACTCCTCCACCGGCACCGCGCGTCGGTCACGACCGTGAATGACGTCCCACACAAGGGACCCGATCACGCCAACACGACGGCGCGCGGTCACGCCTTGGCCTGAGCCTTGAACGTAGCGATCGCGCCGGCCACGCCGGCAGTTCCGGGCAATGTGCCGGGTACAATGCGGCACACACTCACCGCCGGCTTGAACGCGCGGCGTCGCACCTCGGCCCGCAACGGTTCGAAGAGGGCATCTCCGGCCTGCGTCACGCCGCCGGCGATCACCACCACCTCGGGATTGAAAATGTTCAGCAGATTCGCAATGCCGGTGCCGAGAAAATGCGCCGTGTCACGCACCACATCGCGGGCCACGACGTCGCCCTGCTCAGCGGCCTCATAAACGGTCTGCGCCGTGATGCGCTCCAGATTGCCGTCTACCATGGTGCGCAGCAGCGACTCCTCGTTCCCGTCCAGCGCCTCGCGCGCCCGCACGGCGATTGCCGGGCCGGAGGCGTAGGCCTCCAGGCACCCGTAGTTCCCACACTTGCAGCGACGCCCGTTGGCGTCGATCGACGTGTGTCCCAACTCACCGGCAATCCCCGACGCGCCGTGAAACAGGGCACCGTTCAGGATCAGACCGCCACCGATGCCGGTACCGATGGTGATGCCGATCGCGTGCTGCGCCCCGCGCGCCGCGCCAATCCACCACTCGCCAAGCGTCGCGCAATTGGCATCATTGTCCAGCGCTGCCGGCACCCCGATCGCGTCCGAGATTCGATCACGCAGCGGAAAGTCCGTCCAGCCGAGATTCGGCGTGATGAGCACCACGCCGGTCGCGCGATCAAGCGGTCCGGGCGCACCGATACCGATACCGATGAAGTCCTTGCGCGTGATACCCGTCTCTCGGCACGTCTCGGCGATGGTGTGCTCGACCATGCGCACGATGCGCGCGACCACGGCGTCGGCGCCCTCTTCGGAGTGCGTGGGCTCATGGTGCACGGCAAACATGGCGGCGCCATCTGACGGCATGGCGCCCACCACGATGTTCGTGCCGCCAAGGTCAACGCCCAGGATGAACGGCGTGGGAGAAACGGCCATGGTTGCGGTTGGTGAGGGAAAGGATTGCCGAACGTTAGCGCGAGACGCGCATCACGTCAGCCACGGCGTCCACCGCACGCGGCACCGACAGCTCCATCATGCACTGCCAGTGGGCGAGCGGGCAGGTCTGTGGTCCGTGCGCATGGCACGGACGACACGCCAGCTCGTCCAGACCCAGCACCTCGGCGTGTGGCGCGAGTGGCCCGAAGCCCATCGCAGGCGTGGTGGGGCCGAACATCGCCACGGTGGGCGTGCCCATTGCCGAGGCGAGATGCAGCGGAAGCGAGTCGTTGGTCACCAAGGCCCCCGCACGCGCCAACAGCGCGGCCGACGCAAGCAGAGGCAGCCGCCCCGTGGCATCGATCGGGAGCGCGAGCCCTGCGTCCTGCGTCGCCTCGGCGATGCTGCGGGCCACGGCGCCATCGGCCGCGCCACCCACAATCACCAGTCGCGCCGTACGTGTGCGCGGATCGCGACCGAGTTCGGTGGCCAGGGCGGCGAAGTGAGGCCAGCGCTTGGTGGCCCATACACTGCCCGGCGCGAGCGCCAACATGGGCGCGCCGGACGACAATCCGGCAGCTGCCAGCAATGAAGCAGCCAGTGCGTGATCGTTGACGGACGGGTACAGACGCGGATTCAGCGGCGCGAGCGGCGCGTCGTCGTCCCCATGATCGGAGGCGAGTTGCCAGAGCCGCTGCGCGTGATGCCGGTCGCGATGGTACGGCACCTGCTGGGTGTACAGCAGTCGCCCCGCCGACGTGGAGAATCCCACCCGCTGCTGAATGCCCGCAAGGGCGGCGAGCGCAGCACTGCGCAACGACCCTTGCGCGAGATATGCCACATCAACACCGCGTGGTTCGCCGCGGCTGCGCCATTTCAGTAGGCCTGCGGTCTTGAGCAGGCCGCGCCAGCCACGGGCCGCGCCGCGCTTGTCGTACAGAATCACATCGCGCACAGCCGGATGGCCGGCCAGCAGCGGACCGGCCTGCGGCGTCGCCACCACGTCCACCGGACCACGAGCAGCCAGTCGGTCGAGCAGCGGCGTGGTGAGCACCATGTCGCCGAGAAATGACGTTTGAATGACGAGACTGGACACGCGCGCGGGCGCTACTCGACCTGCAGGACGGCCAGGAACGCCTCCTGCGGAATCTCCACGCTGCCCACTTGCTTCATGCGCTTCTTGCCTTCCTTCTGCTTTTCCAGAAGCTTGCGCTTGCGCGAGATGTCGCCGCCGTAACACTTGGCCAGCACGTCCTTGCGAAGCGGCTTCACGGTTTCGCGCGCGATCACCTTCTGGCCGATGGTTGCCTGAATGGCCACCTCGAACAGCTGGCGCGGAATGAGCTCACGCAGCTTCTCGGCGATCTTGCGTCCCCACTCGTACGCCTTGTCGGCGTGCGTGATCACGGAGAATGCGTCAATCGGGTCGCCGTTGATGAGCATGTCCAGCCGCACGAGCTTGCTCACGCGATACTCGAGCATTTCGTAGTCGAGCGACGCGTAGCCGCGGCTCACGCTCTTGAGACGATCGAAGAAGTCGAGAATGATCTCACCCAGCGGAAACTCCCAGTCGAACTCCACGCGCGCCGTGTCGATGTACGTCATGTTCTTGTACACACCGCGCCGCTCGGTGCCGAGCGTCATGATGGCGCCGATGTACTCGGTGGGGCACATGATGCGTGCCTTGACGTACGGCTCCTCGATGTGGGTGATGGTGACCGCCGGCGGCATGAGCGCCGGGTTCTCCACCGTGACCGTGCTGCCGTCCGTGCGCGTCACGTGGTACTCCACGCTCGGCACCGTGGTGACCAAGTCGAGGTCGTACTCGCGCTCCAGTCGCTCCTGCACGATTTCCATGTGCAGCAGCCCCAGGAAACCGCAGCGGAAGCCGAAGCCCAGCGCCGTGGAGGTTTCCGGCTCGTACTGCAGCGATGCGTCATTGAGCTTCATCTTTTCCAGCGCGTCACGCAGCGTTTCATACGCCTGCGTATCGGTGGGGTAGATGCCCGCGAACACAAAACTGCGCACTTCCTGGTAGCCGGGCAGCGCTTCTTCGGCGTGATTCGTGGCGTCAAAGATCGTGTCGCCCGCGCGTGTCTCGCGCACGGATCGCACGGACGCGACCACGTAGCCCACTTCGCCGGCGCCCAGCACCGGCAGCGCGGTCTGCCGCGGCTGCAGCGAGCCCACTTCGGATACTTCGTACACGTTGTCCGAAATGCCGAAGGTGATCTTCGTGCCCTTCTTGATTTCGCCGTCCACCACGCGGATGGACGGAATGGCGCCGCGGTACTTGTCGTAGTAGGAATCAAAAATGAGCGCGCGCAATGCGCCGTCGGGATTGCCGCGTGGGTGCGGCACACGTTCCACCACGCGCTCGAGCAGTGCCGGCACGCCCACGCCTTCCTTGGCGCTCACCGACAGCACGTCTTCCGGGAGGCAGCCAATGAGCTCCACGATCTCGGCCCGGCGACGCTCCGGCTCCGCGCCCGGCAGGTCGATCTTGTTGAGCACCGGGATGATCTCGAGTCCGGCGTCCAGCGCGAGGAACAGGTTGGACAGCGTCTGCGCCTGGATGCCCTGCGAGGCGTCCACCACCAGGATCGCGCCTTCGCAGGCAGCCAGCGAGCGCGAGACTTCATACGTGAAGTCCACGTGGCCCGGAGTGTCGATGAGGTTGAGCTCGTACGTCACGCCATCGCCGGCGGCATACGCCATGCGCACCGCATTGAGCTTGATCGTGATGCCGCGTTCCCGCTCGAGGTCGAGGGTGTCGAGGATCTGCGCCTTCATCTGGCGCTTCTGCAGGGTGCCCGTGTACTCGATGAGCCGATCAGCCAGGGTGGATTTCCCGTGGTCGATGTGGGCGACGATGCAGAAGTTGCGGATGCGGTCAAGCTGCACGGGCAGATGGAGCCATGGGACAGGGCAGGGACGCGCGCGGTCCACCGCGGTCCACTGCCGGACTCTGTCGCGGGCAGACGCACCGCGCAGGAGCCTAGCCTTTCAAAACTAGTGGCCCCACCCGCAGATCCAAGCAGGTGGGGCCACGACTCCGCGCAGGACGCGGGTGCGGGTCAGTGCTGGAACGGCGGCTTGCCGGTGCCGCCACGGCCGGTACTGCTGCGTCCCGCTCCACCCCGGCTCTCGCCGGAGCGTCCGGCGCTGCCGGCACTACCCGCGCTGCCTGAACTCGAACCGCCGCTGGAAGAGCCCGCGCTGCTCGATCCTGAGGAGCCGGTGCTGCCTGAGCGCGTTGGGCGGTCGTAACCCGATGAAGACCCCTGCCGTCCAATGGGCTCGAAACGCCCGCCGCGCGAGTTGGATGCGGTGCCGCTGTTCACACGGCCCTGCAGCTGGGCCAGCACCGAGGCGATCTCCTGACGCTGGACCATATCCTGACTGGTCTCGCGAGTCAGGGACCCGAGCTTGCCCTCGATGTGCGTGGCCGCCAGCTCCACGCCGTTCTTGCGTCCCAGCATCGCGGCCTCGGATGCGGTCACGATGCCAACGCCGTTCACGCGACCGTCGGGACCACGCCGCTCGAGATCACGCGGTGTGGTGAGGCGTCCCGTGGTGTCTGCGGGCCCAGGCGTCGGCTGCCGATTGTTGTCCAGAAACGCGAGACTGCCGATGGTGAAGCGACGCAAGCCGTCGCAGCCGCCAGCGTACTGATTCCACAGCGAGCCCGTGGTGTACCGCATGAACGGCAGGTTCGGGTAGTAGAAACCGTAGATGAAGTTGTTCGTGTGCCAAGGCGCGATCGTGTTCACGTCCTGCCACGGGCTGTTGGCGCCGTAACCCAAGCCGTAATACGGGCCGAACATGTCCCAGAGGAAGTCGTAGAAGCCCGGCGAGCCGTACGCACCCACCTGATAGCCGCAGCTGCGGAGTGCCTGTTGTGCCCCGAGCGAAAGCGACGGGGCGAGCCGACTCTCGGACACACTGTAGGGCATGTCCGGGTCGCCGAAGATCAGCGTGGCCAGATCGCGCAGCGTGGCCTCGCGGCCGGCGCCGTCATCGATGGAGAACATGAAATCCCAGCGCTTTCCGTTTTCGGTGAACTCCGACAGGTCCGGCGCCACGTCGGACGCAAAAGCAACCACGGTGGGCGTCCGCATGGACGACGCCTGAATGAACACGGCATCCACGCTCGGCAGCGGCACGTACCATTTTCGCGAGGCGCGCATGAACCCGTCGTCTCTGGGGCGCGCCGGATACAGGATACGGGCACGACCGTCGGCGCCCAGCTCGAACACCACCACGAACGCATCGCGATCGAGCGACACGCGCGCTGACGTGCCCCACGTGGCCACGCCCGTCCCGACCATCTGTCTCACTTCAACCTGCGGATAGGCGTCCTGCGCCGACAGGCCGGCGAGCGGCACCGTGGCTCCGAGCAGGAGGAGCGCGGCGGTGAACCATGGCGCGCGGCGTAGCGTGGTCGCGATGGACATGGGCGGGAACCTCGTGGTGGGAAACGTCAAGCGACACGTGAGGCGTATCCATTAATTATAGGCCTGTACACTGCTGTACACGACCACCGGCGAGACGATCCACGGCGCCCGTCCCTTGGTCTGGCGGCGTCACGAGGTCACTATTCCGGACTGCATGCCTGCCGCTCGCGCTGATCTCCTCGACCCCTCCGCCCTCGCCGCCCTCGGCCGCCTTGAACTGGTGGCCCGTTGGGTCGTGGACGGCTTCCTCACCGGACTCCACCGATCCCCCCGCAAGGGCTTTTCGGTGGAGTTTGCGGAGCATCGCCCCTATCAGCCCGGCGACGACCTCCGGTACCTCGACTGGCGCATTGCCGCCCGCGCCGATCGGTGGGTCGTCAAGCAGTTCGAGGAAGAAACGAACACCCGCGCCATGCTCGTGCTCGACGTGAGCGCCTCCATGCGCTGGACAGGGGCCGCCGGCCGCCTCACCAAGCTCCAGTATGCGGAGCACATCTTGGGCGCACTGGCGTTGCTCCTGCTGCGGCAGCGTGACGCCGTCGGGCTGGTTCGGGCCGACAACGAACTCCGCTCGGTGATCCCGCCCAGCACACGCACGGGCCAGTGGTTCCGACTGGCCGCGGCGCTTGCCAACGCCGGCGGCGGTCCCGGCAGCGATCTGGTGCCCGCGTTGGCGCAGGCCGCGCATCTGGCGCGGCGTCCGGGCTTTGTGGTGCTGGTGTCCGACTTGCTGGTGGACCCCGCGCCGGTGGTGGAACAGCTCCGCACGATCCGGGCCCGCGGGCACGAGGTGTTGGTGCTCCACGTCCTCGATCCGGCGGAACGCGATTTTCCCGAGGGTGCCGAGGCCATGTTCACCGATCCGGAGTCCGGAATGGCCGTGCCCGCAACGCCCGGTGAAATCCGCGCCGAATATCAGGACACGGTCCGCCACGCGCTGGCCACGTGGCGGGAGAGCTTGCTGCAGGTGGGCGCGCGGTACGCGCTGGCCATGACCGATGAGCCGTTCGGGCGCCCTCTCCGGGCCCTCGTGCGTGCCACGGGCCGCGGTGGGATGCCGATCGCGTGACGTTCCTCGCCCCGCTGCTGCTTTCGCTCGCGGCCTTCGCGGGCGTTCCCCTGCTCGTGCACCTGCTGCGCCGCCGCGTCACCCGACGCGTCGAGTTTCCGGCCGTGCGTTTTCTCATGCAGACAGAACGAGAGCACTCGCGCGAACGCACGGTGCGGAATCGCCTGCTGCTCATTCTGCGACTCTTGGCCGTGATCGCCCTGGTCGCCGCCGTCGCGCGGCCAATCGCCGCCATTGGCGGCTCCGGACATCCGCCGCTCGCCGTGGCCATTGTGCTCGACCAGTCCATGAGCACCCGCGCGGTCGTGAACGGCAGAACCGTATTTTCTGGCCTGCAGGACGTAGCTCGCGATGTGGCTGGACGCCTCTCCCCCGACGATCGCGCGTGGCTGGTCACGAGCGGTGGCCAAGTGGTGGCCGGCAGCGCCGCCGAACTCCAAGCGGCCATCGCGGGCCTCGAACCGTCGGCCGGTCGCGGCGATCTGGGTGGCGCGTTGCGTCGCGCCCGCTCGCTCGTGGACGCCGGCGCACCCCGCACCCCCGTCATCGCCGTCGTCAGCGACGGACAGCGCTCGGCCGTGGACACGGCCACTGTCATTGAAGGCGTACCCGTGGTCGTGTTCGCGCCTGCGCTGGCCGCGACCGCCAATCGGACCGTGCAGACGGTGGCGCTCGAACCCGCGCGCTGGGTCCCGAACGGTCGCGTGACGGCCACCATCAGCGGCGCGGACTCCGTGGCCTGGCGCGTCCTGCTCGGCGATCGCACCGCCGCGCGCGGCGCACTCGCCGCCTCTCCGTTTGAGGCGCCGTTGACCATCGACGTGGCGGCGCAGGCGTCCGACACCGGCTGGATCACCGGTCGCGTAGAAACGGACGCCGACGACTTTCCCGGCGACAACGCCCGCGTCTTTGCGCTGCTCGCGGGCGCACCGCCTGCAGTGGACGTGCGTCGCTCCGCTGGTGCGTTCGTGGAGGCCGCCGTTGACGCGCTCGTGGCGGACGCGCGGCTGCGTCGTGCTGCCTCGGGCGCGCGAAACGTGGTGGCGATCGCAGGTGCAACCGATCCGGTGGACGGACCCGCCGTCCGACTCGCCCCTGATGATCCACTGCAGATTGTCGCCGCCAATCGCGCGCTCGAACGCGCCGGAGTTCCCTGGCGGTTCGGGGCTGCATTGCGCGATACCGTCGTGGTAGCCGGTGCAGCTGGTGAAGCGGCCGATCCGACCGTGGCGCCGGGTGGCGCCCGCGTCACGCTGCGCTACCGGCTCACACGGGTGGCGCTCACGGGAGTCGCCGATTCGGGGCAGGTGCTCGCCGTTGCCGGCGGCACGCCGTGGATGGTGGCCGGCGCCGACTACGTGCTGGTGGCATCGCCGCTTTCCATGGCCGCGACCAACGCGCCCATTCAGGCCTCGTTCGTCCCATGGTTGCGCGACCTGGTGAGCCAGCGACTCGGCGACGGCGGTGTGGTCGTGGACGCGGCGCCCGATGACACCATTCGACTGGCGCTGGCCGCCGATTCACTCGAGGCCGCCGACGGAACGCGTCGCGCGATCGACGCCGCGCGCGTCGTGGTGCCGGCAGAGCAGGGCGTGTACCTTCTGCGGCGCGGTGCGCGACGTGTTGGTGCGCTCGTGGTGAATCCGGAGCTCACCGAATCGGACATGACTGCATGGGATGACACCGACTGGGAGCGGTTGGTGCCCGACGCCCCGGTGGTACGGGTCAGCGAACCCAATCGCGTCGCCGACACCGTCTACGATCGCGCGGGTGGGCGCTCCATCGCCTGGCCATTGGTGCTGCTCGCGCTGCTGGCGCTCGTGGCGGAGGCGCTCGTCGCGCGAGGCGTGTTTGCATCGCACGCGTCTGAAGCCGCGTCCACCGCGGCAGCCGCGTGATGCGCTTGCCTGACATGCGCCGTACAGGAATGCGACGTTCAGGGATTCGCCGCACGGGAGTGCGCGGCACGGGAGCGCGCTGACGTGGGACTGCCCCGTTTGCTCGACGTGGTCGCCGGCCTGCCGGCGTTCCACGAGATTCGCGATCAACTGCCGGCTGCCGGACAGACCCTGCACGTGGGCGGCCTCATCGGCTCGTCTGACGCCGTGGCGGTCGGCGCCCTCGCGCGCGTCATGTCGCAACGCGCGTTCGTGGTGGTCACCGACCAGCTGTCGGACGCCGAACGGTGGCTTGCAGATCTCGAAACGCTGCTCGATGACCTGCCGGTGGCCCTCTACCCACCGCGCGAGGGCTTCGGCGAGGTCGAACCGCACGCCGAGGTGGCCGGCGAGCGCGTGGAGACGCTGGAGCGATTGAGCCGAAGCGATGTGCGCGTGCTGCTCACCACGTCGCGCGCGCTGCTCGAGCGCACGTCGCTGCCGTCCGCGTTGCGTGGCGCGCGTGTGGAGCTGCGCAAGGGCGACGTGCGCAAGCCCAGCGATCTGGCCGACCACCTGGAGTCGGTGGGCTTCGAACGCGTTCCCATGGTCGAAGACGTCGCGCAGTTCGCGGTGCGCGGCGGCATTTTCGATGTGTATGGCTTCGGCATGGCGGAACCGGTACGACTGGAGTTCTGGGGGGATGAGATCATCGAACTCCGGCACTTTGACCTGAACACGCAGCGCACCACGCGTCGTGCGGAAATGGCGCTCGTGTTGCCGGTGGATGGACGCACCCGCGACACCGAAGGCGGCACGGAACGCGTGTCACTGGTGGAGCTGTTCGGACCGGACACGATCGTTGTGATCCCGTCGGGCAGCGCCGTCTCGCCCGAGCTCCACCGCACCTGGGAAGAGAGCGCGCACCACATCGACCTGGCGCGCCGCCGCGGCGAGGACGCACCGGCGCGCGATGTCCTCTTCCGCAGCCCGCAGGAAATCGGCGCCGCGCTCTCCCGCTTTGCCACGCTCAAGATCGAGCCCGCCGCCGTGGTGCCGGACATCAAGTTCGCCATCAGCCCCCCGGAGTCCATCTCGCGCGATTTGCGCGTGTTGCGCCGCCTGGTGCGCGACGGCTTGCCCACGGTCATCCTGTGCGACAACGTCGGACAGTCCGAACGTCTTGATGAACTGTTGGGCGAGGACGGCCCCACGCCTGCAGCGCTCACCATCGGCGTGCTCGACGGCGGTTTCGTGGTGCCGGGCAAGCTGCGTGTCCTCACGGATCACGAGATCTTCCGCCGCGATCGGCGGCTGCGTCGCGCGCGTCGCTACACCACCGGTGCTCCACTTGACACAATCGGCGCACTCAAGCTTGGCGACTACGTGGTGCACCTCGAGCACGGTATCGGCATCTACCGCGGTATCGAGCGCGTGTACTTTCGCGAGCAGACCATTGAAGCGGCGGTCATTGAATACGAGGGCGGCGATCGGCTGAACGTACCGCTGTATCGCATTGACCAGATCGAGCGCTATCGCTCGGCGGCCGACGTGGGCGGCGACGTGGTGCCGCCGCGACTGCACCGGCTCGGCGGCAAGAAGTGGACGGCGCAACGCGAGAAGACGCGCGCCGCCATTTTCGAGATGACGCAGGAGTTGCTCGAACTCTATGCGCGCCGCAAAGTCGCGAACCGGCCATCCCATGCCCCCGACGGCGCGTGGCAGCGTCAGCTCGAGAGCTCGTTCCTGTTCGAGGACACGCCCGACCAGCGCAAGGCCACCGAGGACGTGAAGCGCGACATGGAAGGCGAACGTCCCATGGATCGCCTGCTTGTGGGCGACGTCGGCTACGGCAAAACCGAGATCGCCATTCGCGCCGCCTTCAAGGCCGTGCAGAATGGGCGGCAGGTGGCCGTGCTCGTGCCCACCACGATCCTTGCCGAGCAGCATGGTCGCAGTTTCAGCGATCGGCTGGCTGACTTCCCGGTGCGTGTGGAGGTCATGTCGCGCTTTCAGACCACCAAGGAACAGAACGCCGTGGTGGCCGCGCTCAAGAGCGGACAGATCGACATCGTGATTGGCACACATCGCCTGCTCAGCCCCGACGTGTCGTTCTCCAACCTCGGCCTCATCGTGGTGGACGAGGAGCACCGCTTCGGCGTGAAGCACAAGGAGCGTCTCAAGCAACTCAAGCTCGAGACCGACGTGCTCACGCTCACGACCACGCCCATTCCGCGCACGCTGCACCAGTCGCTGGCGGGATTGCGCGACATGACGCTCATGCAGACGCCGCCGCGCGACCGCTCGCCCGTGCTCACGTTCGT
Organism: Gemmatimonadales bacterium; assembly: GCA_038259155.1. Lineage (GTDB taxonomy): Bacteria > Gemmatimonadota > Gemmatimonadetes > Gemmatimonadales > Gemmatimonadaceae > JAABRT01. The sequence goes on along the minus strand of JBBSPE010000017.1, from coordinate 26,684 downwards.
GGAGCCGTGGGACGATGGGCTGCTCGAGGAGGGCATCTCGCGCGAGTTGGATCGTGGCGGGCAGGTGTTCTTCGTGCACAATCGCATTGAGACCATCATCGCCATTGCTGACCATATCCAGCGTCTGGTGCCGCGCGCGAAGATCGCGGTGGGCCATGGTCAGATGAAGGAACGCGAGCTCGAGTCGGTGATGAAGCAGTTCGTCACCGGCGAGGTGGACATCCTCGTGTCCACACTCATTGTGGAGAGCGGCCTCGACGTGCCCAACGCGAATACCATGTTCGTGAACCGCGCGGATCATTTTGGCCTCGCGCAGCTGTACCAGCTGCGCGGTCGGGTGGGCCGGTCGCACCGGCGCGCGTATTGCTACCTCTTGGCGCCGGACCAGATGGACGAGGATTCGGAGCGCCGCCTGCAGGTGCTGGAGCACCACACGGAGCTGGGCTCCGGCTACCGCGTGGCGCTCAAGGACATGGAAATGCGGGGTGCCGGCAATTTGCTCGGTGCCGAGCAGTCCGGCTTTGTGCATGCCGTGGGCTTTGACCTGTACCTGCGTCTGCTCGACGAGACCGTCCGCCAGCTCTCGCAGGGCGAGGGGGCCCGGCCATTTGTCCCCGCGGAGGTCTCGCTGGACGCGCCGGCCTACCTGCCGGACGAGTTCATTCCGGCCCAGGATGCCAAGCTCGACATCTATCGTCGCCTCACGGCGTGTCGTACCGCAGAAGCGATCGATGACCTCAAAATCGAGGTTCGGGATCGCTACGGGCCGCTCCCGGACCCCGCGGAGGCGCTTTTCGGTAGTACGCTCCTGCGGGTGCTCGGCGCGGCCATCGGGGTGGACGGGGTGCTTGTGCGGGGGTCCGATGCCCGTGTTAACTTTCGCGCCGACGCAGTCCCCCGTATGAAGGGGCTGTCTGCCGCCTTCCACGATGTGCAGTTCCAGGTGGACGTGCGGCGTACGAATCCGCTCGCGCTCAAGCTCACGAGGCTGGGCGGCGCGGAAATGCTCGGCGGTCTCGTGCGCGCGTTGCGTGCCCTGATCGTGTGATGGTGCAGTCGATGCTGCAATTGATCGTGCAAAACCAGCGTACTTCCTTCCTCACCACGGGCGGCGGTCGATGGGCGTGGCTTGGCCCGCCCTCTGCCCGGACTTCGGAGTTGTGTTCATGAGACTGTATCGAGTGCCTGCCATGGCGGCGTTCGCGGTAGTGGCGATTGCAGCAGCCTGCGGCGCCGACGGCGGAGCGGATACTGCCGCGAAAGTCGGTGATCAGGAGCTCTCGGTGCCGCGACTGGCAGAGGTGCTGAGCACTTCGCAGGCGCCGCTCGAGGTCGAGGTCGCCCGCAGTGTGGCCGAGCTGTGGATCAACTACCAGCTTGCAGGCCTTGCTGCGGCCCGGGGCGATACGCTCTCCACGCCAGCCGAAATGGACGCGGGGCTGTGGTCCGCCATTGACAACATGCGCGTGAAGACGCTGTACGACTCCGTGTCGCCGTCGTGGACCACGGGATCCAGCAAGTCCGATTCCGAGCGGTACGCGGCGGGCGAGCTCATGTCGGCGCGCCACATCCTCGTGCAGGTTGGACAGGATGCCCCGGCTGACGCGGTGGAAGCGGCCCGCAAGAAGGCGGAGGGCATTCGCGCCGAAGCCACGCCGGCCAACTTTGTCAAGCTGGCGGCCAAGACGGACGAGCCGGGCGGCGGCGACCGCGGCGGCGATCTGGGCGTGTTCCCGCCGGGCATGATGGTCCCCGATTTTGAAGCGGCGGTGCTGGCGCTCCAGCCGGGCGAAATCTCGCCGGTGGTGCGCACGTCCTTCGGTTTCCACGTCATCTATCGCAAGCCGTTCAATGAAGTGAGCGGCGAGGTGGCCACGCAGGCGCGTCAGCAGGACCTGGTGGTGGCAGAGAGCCTGTACCTCGCGAAGATGGAAGACGAGGCCAAGGTCACGCTCAGCGCCAACGCCGCCGGAACCGCCAAGGACATCGCGCGCAACCCGCTCGGCTTCCGCAAGAACACGAGCACCGTGGCCGAGTTCGATGGTGGCAAGCTTACGGCTGCGCGTCTGGCAGACTGGGTGGCCGCCTATCCGCCGCAGGCCCAGCTCCGCCCGCAGCTCATCAACTCTGCCGATACCACGGCCGAAAAGTTCGTGCGGCAGATCGTGCGCAACGAGCTGCTGCTGGCGATGGCCGATGAGGCCGGCGTCAAGCTCGACACGGCCGAGATGGGCAACCTGCGGCTCGCGTTCCGCAACAACCTCACCTCGGCGTGGACCACCATGGGCATTGAGCCCGGCTCGCTCACCGATTCGGGCAGCACCCCGTCGGGGCGCGAGGCGCTCGCGGGGCAGCGCATCAACGAGTACTTCGACAAGCTGGTGAAGAACGAAGTGCAGTTTGCGGACGTGGCATATCCCGTCGCGCGGGCACTGCAGACCAAGTACACGTTCTCCCTGAACGACGTCGGACTGGAGCGCGCGGTCGAACAGGCGCGTCAGTTGCGCGCCGGTACGGATTCCGCCGCGCCCGCCGGTATGCCCGCCATGCCCGATTCGTCCGCCATGGGCGGCACGCAGCCGCCTCCGTCCAACTGACAGTCAAGAATCATTTGTGTCAGCATCAGGGACCGTCGCAGTCGGCGGTCCCTGATGCGTTTCACCCCTCTGCGGGCGCTCGGCCTTCACCGGGCGGACCTGAGACTACGTCCTCTGTGTAGAACTCCGTCATGACCTCTGCTGATATGCGCCTCCATTCGCGCCGCCGTCCCGATATCCGACGCCCAGCTCGCGTTGCGGTGTGCCGCAGCAACCTGCTCGCGGGCATGCTCGCGTTGTCGGCGACCCTCGTGCTCGCGCCGAGCGTCCTCGCCGCGCAGGACGCGCCGGCGCAGCGCAGCGCTGGGCCAATCGCGAGCGCGCTGCCGCTTGACCGCATTGCTGCCGTTGTCGGCACCACGGTGATCCTGGTGTCTGACATCGAGGCAGCGCTCGTCGCGCAACAGATCGAGCCACCCGCCGATTCGGCCGAGCGGATGGAGTTGCAGCGCTCGGTGCTCAATCAGCTCATCGACATCGAAGTGCTGGTGCAGCGGGCGAGCAAGGACACCACGCTCATTCTCGACGAAGCCGAGATCAACAGCATGGCCGACGCGCAAGTCTCGCGCGTGCGCACCAACTTCCCGGGAGACGCGGAATTTCGTGCCGCCCTCGTGGAAGCGGGATTCGGAACGCCCGACGAATACCGGACGCGACAGTATGAAGAGCTTCGCAAGCGCTCAATGCAGGAGACCTACCTCGCCACGCTCAAGCAGATGGGCAAGTTCGTCACGGTGAACGTGAGTGAGCGCGATGTGACCGCGGAACTGGAAAAGATGGGCGACAAGCTCCCGGATCGGCCGGCTTCTGTGGGATTCCAGCAGATCGTGATCCCCACCTTGCCCGGTGATGAGTCCAAGGCCAAGTCGCGTGCGCTCATCGACTCGCTGTTCAAGCTGCTGAACGACAACCCCACCCGGTTCGAAGAACTCGCCAAGGAGTTCTCGCAGGACGGGTCGTCGGCGCAGGGCGGTGATCTTGGGTGGAACCGCCGCGGCGTGATGGTTCCCGAGTTCGACCGCGTCATGTTCATGCTCAATCCGGGTGTGGTCAGTCCACCGGTGGAGTCACGCTATGGCTGGCATCTCATTCGCGTGGATCGGGTGCAGCCGGCTGAAGTCAAGGCGCGGCACATCCTCATCAAGGCGTCCACCGACTCTGCCGATGGCGCGCGCGCGCAGCAGCTCGCGGACAGTGTGCGTGCCATGTGGGACAGGGGCGTGGCCTTTGATTCCCTGCGCCAGCAGTATCACGACGAGCGCAGCGGCGAGGACGCGATTATTCCCGAAGTCGGTACGGCCGATCTTCCCGCGCCGTACGCGGAGGCAATTGGCGACGCGCAGCAGGGCGATCTCGTCGGCCCATTCGCGATCGACGATCAGGCCACCGGCACCCGCAAATGGGTGGTGTTGAGCCTTACGCGCGTGCAGCCGGCGGGCACCATGACACTGGACGAAGCGCGACGCAATCTTCGCCGCAACATGCAGGAGGCGTACAGCCTCCGGCGCCTGCTGGACGGACTGCGAGATCAGACCTACGTCTCCATCCGCTTCTAAATTGGGCATGGCCGCGGCCAGACTCGCGATCACGCTCGGCGATCCGCGCGGCATCGGACCGGAGCTGATTGCGAGCGTACTCGAACCGTCCCTCTGGCGTGAACTCGTGCGCGGTGATCAGATCGAACCTTGGGTGATTGGTCCCTCCGGGGCTGGAGTAACGGTGCACGAGTCACTCGGTGCCTGGCTGCCCACGGGTGACATCGCGGCCGATCGGGCGCAGGCCGGCGCGTTCTCCGGCCTCGCCATCGAACGCGCCGTTGCGCTCGCGCTGCGCGGCGACGTGAGCGGCCTCGTCACCGCGCCCATCGACAAACGCGCGCTGGCCGACGGCGGCTATGATTGGCCCGGCCACACCGAAATGCTCGGCGCGCTCGCCGGCCGCGACACCAGCATGATGCTGGCCAGCGACCGCCTGCGCGTGGTGCTCATTACCACGCACCTGCCGCTCCGCGATGTCACCGATGCCGTGACCGAGGCGCTGATCCTGGCGACGGCAGAGCGCACGCGCGCTGGTCTGCGAGACCTGTTCCAGATTCACGAGCCGCGACTCGCGCTGTGCGCCGTGAACCCGCACGTGGGTGATGGCGGGCGCTTCGGCGATGAGGACGATCGCGTCTTGGCACCCGCCGCACGGCGCGCCGGGCTCACCGGCCCGCTACCCGCCGACACCGTGTTTGTGCGCGCACTGCGCGGCGAGTTCGACGCGGTACTCACGCCAGTCCACGACGTGGGCATGACGGCAATCAAGGTCGCGTCGTTTGGTCAGGGCGTGAACATCACGTTGGGACTGCCGTTCCCACGCACCTCGCCTGATCACGGCACGGCACTCGACATCGCCGGCCAAGGCATCGCCGATCCCGGCAGTTTTCGCGAGGCCGTACGCCTCGCAGCCGATCTGGTCAGGCGACGTCGGCTGGTGGCCACGTGAGCGCGCCGTCTACCGAACACGCAGACGGTCTGGCCGACACGCAGTCGCCGGCCCAGGCCGATCATACGGGCGGCGCGCACGACAACTGCGCGCACAGCGCCGCCATTGACGCCATGCGTGCCGGCCGCACCGATTTGCGCCGTCGGCTGGTGTGGACGCTGGTACTCACCGCGCTCTTCATGCTGGCCGAGGTGGTGGGCGGACTGCTCTCCAACTCGCTGGCACTCCTCGCGGACGCCGGCCACATGCTTACCGACGCGGGCGCGCTGGCGCTGGCGCTGTTCGTGGCCGCTTGGAACGTCTCGCGCGCCCATGAGCCCGAGGCCATGCACACGCGCCGCGAGGCGTGGGCGGGTGCGGTGAACGCCGGCGTGCTGCTCGTGGTGTCGGTGTGGATCGTGGTGGAAGCGATCCTGCGCCTGCGTTCGCCCGAGCCCGTCGGCACCGGCCTCATGATGACCGTGGCGGTGCTCGGGCTTCTGGTGAACATTGCGGCGGTGCTGATTCTGCGGCCCGTGGTGGCCAACAGCCTGAACGCGCGTGGCGCCTACCTGCACGTACTCGGCGACCTGTTCGGCTCGGTAGGTACGATCGCCGCTGCGCTCATCATCCAGCAGACCGGCTATCTCCCGGCCGATCCGATTGCATCCATGCTGGTGTGCCTGCTGGTGCTGTATGCGGCGTGGGGGCTGTTGCGCGATTCGCTGCGGGTGTTGCGCCCGCGGGCGGGTGGGTAGGTCCCACTCGCCCGTTGCGCGATCAGCGAACGAGATGCCAACCCGGCATCGGCATTTTCATCTCGGCGGCGCGCCGTCCTCCGGCTTCGGCTCCACCCGCTCCCCACGACGCTGCTCATACTCCGGCCGGTCGGCGTAGCCATACCCACCGAACACTTCGCCGCCACGCATGTAGTCATGGCCGTAGCCGCGGCCAATCGGGTAGCGGGGGGCACTTGCCACGTGCTTATCCTTCTCGTGCATCACACACCTCCGGGACTTCGGGTGGTCTGCCATGCTGCTGCCCGCCGGCGGGCTCGCCGTACCGTTATTGCCGAGCCCGCCACGGGGGTGCCGCCTCACGCGCCGCCGGCTGTGCCATCCGGGGCACGGGCGCGGCGACGCGGTGATCTACGGTAGGACCGCCGGGCCCATCACGCAAGCGTTTTTGAGGCCGGCCACGAGCCGCCGGCGAACCGTCGCCGGTCTGTGACGAGCACCCCACTGCCGAATCGCTCCGGATTGATTATCTTCAAAGGCTATGGACATTCGCAATATCGCCATCATCGCTCACGTTGACCACGGGAAAACCACCCTCGTCGACAAGATGCTCCGCCAGGCCGGCGCCTTCCGCGACAATCAGGTCGTTGAGGAACGCGTCATGGACTCCAACCCGCTCGAAAAAGAGCGCGGCATCACCATTCTGGCCAAGAACACGTCAGTGGTATGGCGTGAGACGAAAATCAACATCGTGGACACCCCGGGCCACGCCGACTTCGGCGGCGAGGTCGAGCGTATCCTCCGCATGGTGGACGCCGTGCTGCTCGTGGTCGATGCGTTCGACGGCCCCATGCCGCAGACGCGCTTCGTGCTCCGCAAGGCGCTCGAACTCGGCCGCACGCCCATCGTGATGATCAACAAAGTCGATCGCCCCGGCGCCGATCCGCATCGCGTGCACGATGAAGTGCTCAATCTCTTCATCGAGCTCGAGGCCAACGACGAACAGCTCGACTTCGTGACCGTCTACGGCTCCGGCCGCGATGGCACGGCCACCATGAGTCTCGACGAGCCGCTGCAGGACCTCACGCCGCTGTTCGAGACCATCGTGCGCATCACGCCGGCGCCGCCGAGTGATGCGGCCGCGCCGTTTCAGATGCTGGTGTCCACCATCGACTACTCGGCCTACGTGGGCCGCATTGCCGTCGGACGCATCGAGCGCGGCACGGTCAAGGTGGGCGAGCAGGTGCTGCTCAACTCCATGGACACGAGCAAGAAGCCGGAGCAGTCTCGCGTGAGCAAGCTGTTCGGTTTCTCGGGGCTCGAGCGCGTGGAAGTGCAGAGCGCGTCTGCCGGCGAGATCGTGTGTCTGGCCGGTCTCGAAGGCGTGGACATCGGCGACACAGTCACCGACCCCGCCACTCCGGACCGGCTGGAAGGCATCACCGTCGAGGAGCCCACCATCTCTGTGGACTTCCTGGTGAACACCTCGCCGTTTGCGGGCAAGGAAGGCAAGTTCGTCACCTCGCGTCAGCTGCGGGAGCGCCTGTTCAAGGAGCTCGAGCGCAACGTCGCACTGCGCGTGTCCGAGACCGATTCCACCGACACGTGGAGCGTGGCCGGACGTGGCGAACTGCATCTCTCCATTCTCATGGAAACCATGCGTCGCGAGGGCTTTGAGTTTCAGGTCTCGCGTCCGCGCGTGATCACCAAGGTGGGTGAGAACAACGAGAAGCTCGAGCCGTACGAGGAGCTCTCCATTGACGTGCCGGAAGAGTACATGGGCACCGTGTTCGAGAAACTCGGGCCCCGCAAGGCCGAAATGATCGAGATGCGCAACCCGGGACAGGGACTCGTGCGGCTGCAGTACCGCATTCCGGCACGTGGCCTGTTTGGCTATCGCTCGGAGTTTCTCACGGACACGCGCGGCACGGGCCTCATGCACCACCGGTTCCTGGAATACGGGGCGTGGGCCGGACCGCTGGCGGGGCGCACGCGCGGTACCATGGTCTCCATGGAAAACGGCGTCACGGTGGCGTTCGCGTTGTGGAGTTTGGCGGAGCGCTCGGTGCTGTTCGTGAACCCGGGCGAAGCGGTGTACGAAGGCATGATCATTGGTGAGAACGCTCGGCCGGGCGACATGGACGTCAACCCGACCAAGGAAAAGAAGCTCACCAACATGCGCAGCAAGTCGTCTGACGACGCCATGGTGCTCGAGCCGCCCCGTCAGCTCACGCTGGAGAGCGCACTCGAGTACATCGAGGAAGACGAGTTGATCGAGATCACGCCAACCAGCATCCGTTTGCGCAAGCGCACGCTGCTGGCCAGCGACCGCAAGCGCACCAATCGCGACGCCAAGCGCGATCGCGCCTGACCTATTGGCTCAGCGATTTGCTGAGCGATAGCCGCAGCTATCTCGTCCACACCACGATGTAGTACGCGCCCGTGCCGCTATCAATGGCACGGCGCGCGACTGCGTCGCTGCCAGGCGCGCCGCAGGGAGCGTTGGGCGGCCAGCGGTTCGCCAGCGTGCGCGACAGGTCGGTGCGCGCCGGATACGCTTCCACGTATTCCACCGCGTTTGTGCGAATGGCGTCCACCGGGTAGCCGGGCCGCGGCAGGCCGTCCACGAACACGCACGCGAGCCGCGACATGATCACGCCGCTGTTCTTCACCGAGGGCGCGCCTTCGAGCGCCTGCAGCAGGTTCGCGGCGCCGGTGGCTGCGAGCTCGCCACGCGAAACGCGGACTGTGCGGGGCGTGCTCCACTTGGCACGCTGATTCAGGTCGGTCCAGACCGACGCCCATTCCTTCGTGACCGTGCCGCTGTCCAGCACCACCACGGCGGAACCGAGCGAGTTCTTGTCAATGGAGTACGACACGAGCTTCGGCTCGAATCCCTCTCGCTCCACACGGAGCGCGCCGGTGCCCAAGTCCTTGAGCGGCAGCACGAAACGACCGGCCGCGTCGGTGGTGGCCGTTGCGTCATTGCCCATGACCGTGATCTGCACGCCCTCAAGCCCCTCCATATCCGCGCCATCGCCCACCAGCCCCACCACGCCGGTCCAGCCGTCCTCCAGCTGCGCGAAGGTCAGGAGCGCCGGTCTCGGTGTGATCACCGCGTCGTAGCGCGTGGCGCCGTCGCGCACCTCGATCGGCTTGGCAAGCGCCTCGTAGCCCAAACGGCGCACCCGCAACGTGTACTGGCCGGGCACCAGCTTGGTGATGGTGAAGGAGCCGTTTGGCAGTGAGCGCACGGCGGTGTTGTCGCACGGTTCGCCGTCACGCTCCAGCGAAATCAGCGCGTCCTCCACCGGCAGCCCCGACTCGATGCGCACGCTGCCGCGCAGGGTTGCCGACGAATCGGCTTGAGCGGACAGCGAGGCGAGTGGGAGGCCGGCGGCGCACAGCAGCACTGTGAGCAGGCGGATTGGGCGGATCAGGGACGTTTGCATGTGAGGCTCCGGCACGGCAGAAAGAAAATCGAACAGCGAGGCACAACACGGTGCGACTGTGAGATTCTACCCACACCGGTTCGGGGGTTCCGTGTGTTCCCTCGCGACCCGGTGAATGGGTAGCCAACACGGCGCGGGAGCAGTTCGGTGGACCCGCTACGCGACCGCGGGTAGGTTCCGTATATGACTGGCCTTCAACCCGCGGCACGTGCGCTCGTCGCCGTGATGTGCGCGCTGCTCTCCGTGATGGTCGGCGGCGCCTGCGCCCAGCCCGGCGGCGGCGACGTGGGTGAGGCGAGTGGACCTGGCGTCTCGGCGCCCACCCCGGGCACCATCGCAGGTCCGGTCGCGTCCTGGCCCGCCAACGTCCCGCGCGCCGACACGCTGGCCAACACGCCCGACAACGCCCGGATTCGCCGAGGGCTGGCGCTGCTCACCGCGACGGGGGACAGCCTGCCCGCGTATGTGGGCAACGGGCTGCGATGCGTCACGTGTCATCTGGACGAGGGGCGGCGCAAGAATGGCCTGCCGTGGGTTGGGCTCGTGTCACGATTTCCGCAATTCCGCACCCGCAACGCGTTCATCAACCAGCTCGAGGATCGCATCAATGACTGCATCGAGCGCAGTCTGGCCGGGCGGCCCCTGCCGCACGATGACGAGGCCGTGCGGGACATGATCGCGTACTTCCGGTTTCTCTCGCGCGGGGTGGCGCCCGGGCATCGGATGGCCGGACAGGGGGCGCCAAAGCTGGCGCTCACAGAGGGCGACACGGTCCGTGGTGCAGACGTCTACCGCAGCTACTGCGCGCGGTGCCACGGCGCGAATGGCGAAGGCTCCGAGCTGGCCACACCACTCTGGGGCGACCGGTCCTACAGCATTGGCGCTGGCATGGCGCGCCCGCGCACCGCCGCCGCGTTCATCCACACCAACATGCCCTACGACAATCCTTCCCTGAGCGAGCAGCAGGCCATGGACGTGGCCACGTGGGTGAACGCGCAGCCGCGCCCGGACTTTGCGCGCACGGTGGGCGACTGGCCGTTCGGGGGCGCACCCGCCGATGTGCCGTACCGCACAGCATCGCCACTCGTGCCGCGCTGAATCGCGGTTCATTTCTCCGCCCCCCAGTTGCGGGCTGACGCCAACCAGCCGATACTGTCGGTCGATACCGTGCACGACGCGAAATGCTCGTGTGTGCCGCGGGTCGGATGCTCGGCTCGGCGCCCGCTTCCGGTGCGTCGCTCGCCGCCATCGTACAGTCACTCTTCTGGAGATTCCGCTCATGCAGGAGCTGTTCGGGTCGTGGTCGTGGGATGCCTTGGACGATGCGCGTCAGGTGCCCCACTCGACCGACTCGCGCGCGGTCGGCCAAGCCACCGCCTTCGCCATGGCCGACGAGGACGACGACGCGTCCGGCGACGATGACGTGGACTTCGACGACGATGATGATCTCGATGATGATCTCGACGACGACGAAGAAGACGACCTCGACGATGCCGAGGACGACGTCGATGATGACGACGATGACGATGATGACGATGACGACGACGAAGACGAGGACGATGACTACCTGACGGACCTCGACGACGAATACGACGAGGAGGATGACGAAGATCATCGCCCTGGTCGGCCCGTCGACGAAGACTGACAACCGGATTGGCGGGTGGGACCTGTCCACCCGTTTCCCGTGGCAACCCGGGTTTGTTGACGGCAGGGATTCGCGCCGTTACCATTCCCGGTCTGTCTGGTGCTGACTTGGTTCGCCAAGGTGGCGTCAGGTGAGGTGTCGGGCCTGTAGCTCAGGTGGTTAGAGCGCACGCCTGATAAGCGTGAGGTCATAGGTTCAACTCCTATCAGGCCCATCCCGACTCTTCAAGCTGAACGCACGCGGTCATCGCACGCACCGCGATTGCCGCTCGTTGCAAACCTGATCGCCGCATGGTCCGCTCCGTCTTCGGGGCGGACCGTGTGCGTTTCAGGGGGGTGTTCCGGCGTTCGTGGGTGTATCGTGGGCGCGTCGCCGTGCTGTCCTGCGCAGCACTCGCCCACGTGCCGGAACCCATGGTTACCATGTGACGTCCGTGCCTGCCAGCGCATGGAACCGTGTACCGATCGTGACAGTCGTGCCGGATTCCGGGCGCGAAGTGTGACGCCCTCACGAACCATCGCGTCCCCCGAATGACCTCCACGACGGGACCCGATGACACGAATTTCAGCGACGCTCGAAACGATCCTCAACGCGCTGCATGAGCGGGGCATGGATGACGTGCTCCTGCGAGAGGGCGAACAGGTTGTGCTGCGCAAGGGAACGCGCGTCATTCCCGTGAGCCGCGATGTGCTCGCGCGCGATCAGATCCTGCGCATGCTCAACCATCGGCCCGATGTCACGTCAGATGACGTGGACTGGCCGGAGGAGCTCTCGCTCTCTGATGGGCGGCGCGTTGGGCTCGACGTGAGCTCCACAGGCGGCGGCGTGCATCCGTTGCAGGTCGTGCTGGCGCGCCGCCACTCCGATGCGCAGGCCACGCCGGAGCGACTTGATCGTCGGCAGGGCGGGGAGCGCACCACGAGTTCGCCCGAGGGCGCTTTACCGGAGCCCGATCAGAACGGAGCGCACAATCGCGAGGCGGCCGCTGTCCCCGGCAACACGGATACGAGCGCCACTGCAGGCACGACCACTCGCGCCGACGGCTCCGTCTTCAACGAGCGCGTCCATCCGGGACGACGCGCCAGCGATCGCCAGTGGGGGGGATTCCCGAGTCGGGCGGTGGCACTCGAGCGCCTGGAGCGCTTGCTCCGGAAGCAAGTGGAAGCGGGTGCCGCCGACCTGCATCTGCGTGTCGGCGAACCTCCCGTTCTTCGCCGGCGCGGTGACCTCGAGCGCATGAGCGATGAACCGGTGCTCACCGACAACGAGCTCACGGCCATGGTGACCTCGGCCATGCCCGCGCGCAACGAAGCCGAGTTCGCGGAGCAGTCCGATACCGACTTTGCGCACGAGATCGCCGGCTTGTCGCGGTTCCGCGCGAACGTGCTCAAGGATCGAAACGGCACCGCAGCGGTCTTCCGCACCATCGCGTCCGAGACCGTGACGGTGGACGAGATGGGGATCAGCCCCGAAGTGCGCCAGCTCTGCTACCTGAGCAAGGGTCTCGTGCTTGTGACCGGTCCCACGGGCTCCGGAAAGTCCACGACCATGTGCGCACTGATCGACCTGATCAACCGCACGCGCAACGATCACATCATCACCATCGAAGACCCCATCGAGTTCGTCCATCAGAACAAGCAGTGCCTCATTACACAGCGACAGGTCGGGGTGCACACGAAGAGCTTCAAGAGTGCCCTGCGGGCGGCACTGCGCGAAGATCCGGACGTGGTGCTCGTTGGCGAACTGCGTGACCTCGAGACGGTGGCCATTGCCATCGAAACCGCGGAGACCGGCCATCTGGTGTTCGGTACGCTGCACACCGCCACGGCGGCCGGCACGATTGATCGCATCATTGACCAGTTTCCGGCCGATCGGCAGGAACAGATTCGCGTGATGCTGGCCGAGTCGCTCAAGGGCGTGGTCTCGCAGACGCTGCTCAAGCGCACGAGCGGTGGACGCATTGCGGCCCGCGAGATCATGATCGTGAACAGCGCCGTCAGCAACCTCATTCGTGAGGGCAAGACGGTGCAGATCAACTCCATCATCCAGACCAACAAGCGTCTGGGCATGATCCTGCTCAACGACGCCCTGATGGACCTCGTGAACGCGGGTGAGGTGGATCCGCTGGAGGCCTACTCCAAGGCGGTGGACAAGGCGAATCTCGCCGAGCGGCTCAAGTCCAAGGGCTTTGACGTGGTGGCCATGGAGCGGCAGCGCGAGGGTCGCTGAGCCCCAATCGATCCTCGTGCGCCCCGTGCGCCCCGTGCGCCGTCAGTGCGCCGGCGGGCACACCAGCACGGGAATCGGGGAACCTCGAATGACCTTGTCGGCAACACTCCCCAGCACGGCGCGTCGGACACCGGTGCGACCATGCGTGGCCACCGCGATCAGGAACGCATTTTCCTCCTTGGCCGCTTCGAGAATCGCGCGGGCGGGGTCGCTGTGCACCATGCCGCGCGTCGTGATGCGATGCGTTGCGGTTCGATGGCGCGCGGCGAGCGGCGCCAGATAGTCGGCGTTGAGTTGCTGGATCGTCTCCCGTACCCAGGACTCGGTGGTCGCCGCCATCGAGGCGTCCTCCACCCGCACCAGCACCAGGTGCACGGGTGCGTCGCCGGCGAGCCGAAGCGCCTCCTCGATCGCGCGCTCGGAGGTGGGCGAACCGTCCACGGCGACAAGTATGCGCGGAAAGATCGGCTCTTTGCGGGTCGTCAGCGCCCACGGACGTGCCGTGCGCACAACCAGCATGGGCGCGGGAGCACGGCGCAGCACGGAATCGGTCACACTGCCCAGCCACAAACGGCTGAGCCCACCGCGACCGTGCGTGGTCATCACCAACAGATCCGAGTTGGTCTCGTCGACCGCGGCGCAGATCTCATCCGATATGGCGCCGTCCCGGAACTGTGTGACCGTGGTGAGTCGGTACTTTGTCGCGACGCGTTTGGCGACGCGCTCGAGATCGCCGCGGAGGCGCGCGCGCACGTCGCGTTCGTGTGCCGGATCTCCCACCGCTACGCCCACGACGTTCTCGACGCGCGGCGGCAGCGCGTGCGCCATGGTGAACACCAGTGTCGCGCCATGCTGCAGCGCGATCGGTACCGCGAACGTGAGTGCCCGCTCGCTGAAGCGCGAGCCGTCGTAGGGAATGAGCAGCGACCGGACCATGGCGAGACCTCGTGCTGAAGGGCAAGAGTGGAGCGTGTCACTCAATGCTGGCGAATCCCGTTGCCCCTCGCAGTCAGCGCACCGCTACGATAGCGTACGGAGATCCCTGACGGCGTGAACACGGCGCACCGGCAGGTCGAGCATTTCACTCATCGCGTGACGACATCGAGGGCCTTGTGACCCGTTCCGCGTCCCAGCAGCCCGCCACGGCCGGGACCGCCGGCATTCTGCTGCCGCCTCCGGTCTATCCGCTGCTCGCGATCCTGCTTGCGGAAGCTGCGCGCGCCTGGCGTCCGCTCTCGCTCCCCGGGCTGGGGCCCGATGCGTGGCGATATGTTCTGGCCGCTGTCCTGCTCGTGGCCTCGCTGGCGGCCGCCGGCGCATCGGTGCTGACGCTGCGCCGAGCACGCACGCCCGTTGAGCCCTGGAAGCCGACGCGCGCGGTGGTGCAGTCCGGGCCCTACGCGCTCTCGCGCAATCCCATCTATGTGGCGTTCCTCGGTGTGCAGCTCGCCTACGCGTGGGCGCGTCCCAACGGCTGGGGCATCCTTCTCTTGCCGCTCACGGCCGGCCTTCTGTACTGGGCCGTGATCCGGCGCGAGGAACGATACCTCGCCGCGTTGTTCGGCGAGGAGTATGCCGGCTATCGCCGTCAGGTGCGACGCTGGCTGTAGCGGTTCGTGGGCTCTGTGCTGCCGGCTGAGCGGCGCGTGCGGCGCGCCGCGTTCCGCCCTACCGCTCCGGCGGCGTAGTGCCCGTGCTCGTGATCCACGCTGTCCACCAGAGGTCCCGCAGCATCGTGGCGCCCGCTGCCAAACGCTCCGCTGCAAACGCCTTGCTCGCCGCCGACTTGGTCTCGGCGCCCCAGGCATCCTGCTTGTCGAGCGCGTACAGCCGCTCCACCTCGGCGTTCCCGCGCGCGATGTAGGCAATCAGCGCCTTCCGTACATCGGGCAGCACCTCGGCGACGGCGCGAACCCGCGGTGTCACGTCCGACAACTCCACGTTGGCCTGCACGTAGGCCGTTTCGAAGCGCCCGTGAAACGCGCGATCGGTGGCGTATCCGCTCGGGTTCGGGCCGGTCCAGCCGTTGTAGTGCACCGTGGTGTGCGCCGGATTCGAGGCGTCGGCCACGTAGTGCCCGAGAATGCCTGCATCGTTGAGGATGCGCGCCTCGATCCACGCACGGGTCGCGGAATCGGGTGCGGAGCGCCACATGCGAAACTCCTGTCGCAGCCGCTGCGTGAGCTCGAGCATGGCGAAGGGCAGGAAGCCGAGGTCCACCGCGTTCACGCCCGCGGCACGGAGCGTGTCGATGTACGCGTAGCGATGCGGGGCCGCCATCGCTGCCGCGAGCACGGCCGGCGGCGCGAGCTCGGTATCGAGGAAATGGTCGGCGTTGAAGGCACCGTCGAGCGCCGGATCCAGATCGCGTTCCGCGCGGGCCTTCCAGCGGTCGGGCTCGGGATTGAGGAACGCGAGCTGGTCGGTCGCGCCCCGGAAGAACGCGGGCATGTCGGAGGGGAGCGCTCGGCTGGCCGCCTCGCCCACGAGCCGGTGCCCTTTGGCACCCCAGGCGAAGATGGACGAGGGCAGGGTCAGCGAGATCGCGAGCAGGCCGGTCAGCAAGAGCGTCGTGCGCCGGCGGATACGCGTGGCAGCGGAGAGTGATGGCATGCCGAATTGTACTCCGGCGACGAGCGATGGGGGAGCGCGTTCGTCTCAGCCGTGTACCGGGAGCCGAATCTGCACGCGACAGCCGCCATCGGGCGCGTCGCTCATGCGAAACGCGTACCGGTCGCCGTACATCATGGCAAGACGGGTGCGCGTGTTGGTGAGACCGATGCCGAGCCCGTCTATGTTGGGTGACGCGGCCAGGAACCGACCGCTGTCAGTGATGCGGCCCTTGAGTCCGCGGCCGTTGTCCTCCACCACGAGCTCGAGCATGGGGCCGAGCCGGCGCGCGCTCACGAGCACGGCCTGATCGTACCGCCCGGGTTGTACGCCGTGCTTGAGGGCATTCTCGACCAGTGGCTGCAGCACGAAACTGGGGACCTCCAGGTCCACGGCCGCCGGGTCCACGTCGATGTCGATGGACAGGCCGTCGCCGTAACGCACGCGCGCCACCTGCAGATAGAGCTCAATGAGTTCGATCTCGCGCCAAAGAGGTATGGTGGGCGTGCCAGCCGTGCGCAGCGACAGGCGGAGCAAGTCGCTCACCGCGCTCAACGCGCGCTGCGCCTGCCGCACGTCCATCTCCATGAGTTCGGTCACGGAGTTGAGTGCGTTGAACAGGAAGTGCGGGTTGAGCTGCATGCGCAGCGCTTCGAGCTGCTGCCGCGACAGCCGTTCCTCCAGCTCCGTCGCTGCGCGATCGCGTTCGCGATAGCGACGGGCGAACTCCACCATGTACGCGGCGCCGAGCACGGCCCAGTAGAGCATGAACTCGAAGTCCAGATGGCGGGCCATGCTCCCGCGCAGCGCGTCGCCGTACGTGACATCGCCGATCGCCCACGGTGCCAGCGTCCAGTCCAGTGAGGCGTTGGCCAGCGTACCGACGGCTGCCACCACAACGGACGCACTCGCATGCGTGATCAACCACGTGCGCATGCGCCCGCTCTCGAGCGGCACCCGATCGATCAGCGACAGAATGGCTTGGGACCAGATACTCCAGAGCATCCAGCAGCCCAGCTGCCACACCAGCGCCGCTCCGAGGCCGACCGCGCCGTCCGTGCCGCGGGTCGTGAGCCAGATCGCCACTCCGGCGATTGTGCCGGGCACCAGCCAGATGACCGCAAAGAGCCAGCGTGTCCATCGACGCAGCCGCCGACCCTCGTCTGCGAGCGTGATGATCGTGGCAACCGTGCGGCCGGGACCAGAGCCTTGGGTGGGAGGAGCAGTGGCGGTCGTCGTCACGGGGGCGAGGCGGAGAGGGCCGGATTGCAACGATACGTCACACGACGGTGTCCAATGCACGCAAGCATAGCGGGCGGGGCCGGTCGAGGCGAGTGCGTTGATCACACCACAGAAACTCTCGCGCTGCTCACCCGTAGTGGGCACCGGCAGGCGGCCGCGGAGGGCTGGAGCATTGCTCTCGGGCTTCGTCGGACCCGAAAGCGACCACCAATTGCGGAGGCGGCATGTCCAAGGTGCGCGTACTGATTGTCGATGATGAAGGACTTTCCCGCCAGCGCATTCGGCGACTCGTCCAGGCGGAGCCGGATGCCGAGGTCATCGGCGAGTGCGCGAACGGGGTGGAGGCGGTGGCGGCCATTCGCGCGCAACAACCCGACGTGGTGTGTCTGGACGTGCAGATGCCCGAACTCGACGGGTTTGGCGTACTGCAGGAAATTGCCGGCGAGGCGCAGCCCAAGGTGCTGTTTGTCACCGCGTACGACGAACACGCGCTGCGGGCGTTCGAAGTGCACGCCGTGGACTATGTGCTCAAGCCGGTGGATGCCGATCGATTCCGCACCGCGTTCGACCGCGCCCGACGTGCGCACCAGGCCGCCTCGGCGGCCGATCGCCTTGGCGAGCTGCTCGATACGGTGCGACTTGTGTCGGATGGCGGCGTCCGGGCTGGCGACGCACGTGTGGCGTCCGGTGAGCCGCAGGGCATGGCTGCGATGCCGAGCAACGGCACACCGTCGTCGCAGTTTGCGAGCCGTGTACTTGTCAAGCATGACGGCCGCATGTTCTTCGTCAAGGTCGCGGATATCGACTGGATAGAAGCCGATCGCAACTACGTGCGACTGCATGTGGGTACCACGGCCCACACCATTCGCGAACGCATCAGTCACATCGA
This sequence comes from Gemmatimonadales bacterium, assembly GCA_038259155.1. Classification (GTDB taxonomy): domain Bacteria; phylum Gemmatimonadota; class Gemmatimonadetes; order Gemmatimonadales; family Gemmatimonadaceae; genus JAABRT01. Next base: position 8,817 of record JBBSPE010000017.1, on the reverse strand, counting down.
GGAGACGCTCGATCCGCGCATGTTCGCGCGCATTCACCGCTCCACCATCGTCAATCTGAATCGCGTGCGCGAGATGCAGCAGTGGTTCTCGGGCGACTACGTGGTGATCCTCGAGAACGGCGCGCGACTGCGACTCAGCCGGCACTACCGCGATCGCGTGGAGCGTCAGGTCGGCGCGGCGTAGGCTTGCGCCCCGGTCGCCGCCGCCGCGGTCGCTGCATCACGTGGCGCTGGGCAGCGTGCGTAGCGAATGGACGCCGCAAACTCGGCGGCGAACGCCTCGTAGGTGCGTGCCGGTCGTCCCGTGACCTCCTGCACGACGTTCGTGCATGAGGACAGGGCGTCACGCTCCACCATGCACTGCCACGCCGCGCGGTCTTCTGCCCGCCACTGGGACACGCCGCCGGCCATGAGCGCGTGCACGAAATCGTTCGACGCGCAATCCACGTACACCACGGGTTCGCCCATCTGCCGTCCCAGCACCTCAGCGCACTCCGTGGCGGTCACGGCGACAGGTCCGGTAACGTGCAGCACCTCGCGCACGCGCGTGCCCGATGCCGCCACGGTCGCCAGTACGCTCGCCACGTCACGCGCATCTACGTCCGGCGTGGCGCCGTCGCCCTGGCAACCGTACAGCGTGTGCTGGCCACGCACGCTACCAACCTGGCCGTAGACGTGCTGCATGGGCCGATGGCTCCGCACCACGGTCCAGTCGAGCCGCGTGGCCGCCAGCAAGCGCTCCGTTTGCCAATGCCATCGTCCAACCGCAAAGGGCGCGTCGGCGGCGGCACCCGCACTCGAGAGTTTGACCAGCCGATTGACGCCGGCGTGCTGCAGCGCCGCCACGATGTGTTGCTCATAGGCGGACTGCTCCGGGTGCGCGTGCGTGATCAAGATCACGCCGTCCACACCCACCAAAGCTTGCTGCAGGGCGCGCCAGTTGCGGCTGTCACCTGGCACCACGTCCGCGTTCCCGAGGTCCGACGCGGATGCGTCGCCGGGTTCACCCCCCAGGACGCGAACGGACGTGTGCATGGCATGGAGGGCGTGAACAACGTGCCGCCCGATTATATGCGAGGCACCAAGGACGAGCAACATGCCACCCTCCTGGACGGATATCTGCTCCGCCGGTTCGCGTAATTGTGCCGGATCACCGGTATACTTAACGCGTTCAGGTGGTCACACCCATCGGGTATACCCCTACACGTTCGCACGTCCCGTTCACTGCGATTGCATCACGATCACGCCCAAAGCCCTCTCGCGTGTCGGATTCCGAATCTTCCCAATGGCATTGGCGCTTGCGCCTGACGGATCTGGCGGTGCGCTGGCGATTCAAGCGCCACGCGAATCGACCGGTTGACGTCTTGTGGACGCGTGCGAACATCGGCCGACCGCTGTGGATGCGCCGCGCGATCACGCCCGCGATCTCGCGCACGCTCGTGCAGCTCGACACGCACGCTCACGAGCTGCTGACGGCGCCGGCGCCAAATGGAACACGCGCGTCTGCATCCGCGAACAACGAGGCGGTGGCGGAGCGCGCCGTGCTGTATGTGCACGGTGGTGGATTCATTGCGTGTTCTCCCGCGACACACCGACCACTCGCGGCGCGCATCGCGCGGGAGTGGAATGCGCTGGTGGTCGTACCCGACTATCGTTTGGCGCCGGAGCATCCGTTTCCGCACGGTCGCGACGATGTGCTCCGCAGCTGGCAGTGGATGCTCGACACGCATGGGCTCGCGCCAGAGAACGTGGTGTTCGTTGGCGATTCCGCCGGCGGCGGACTCGCGCTCTCAGCGGCGTTGGCATGCGCCGACGCTGGACTGCCAACGCCCGGGGCGATCGTCGCCTTCAGTCCGTGGACGGATCTTGCATGCACCGGCGCATCGATTGCGGAGAACATCGAGCGCTGCGCCATGTTCGTGCCGTCGCAGCTCAAGGCAGCCGCTGGCATGTATGCCGGCGCGTGGGCGACCGACGACCCGGGCGTCTCGCCGCTTTACGCCAACCTGACCGGACTTCCGCCGCTCTGCGTCCACGTGAGCGCCGAGGAGCTGCTGCGCGACGACGGCTTGCGACTCGCGGAACGTGCGCAACAGGCGGGGGTGACGGTGAGTTGCCGAGCGTGGACCGGCGTACCGCACGTCTGGCAGTTTCTCACAGGATTCCTGCCGGAGGCGCGCGAGTCGCTCGATGCGGCGGGAGCCTTCGTACGCGAGCATGTGCCAGCCAGCACGCGCCACGCGGGGGTGCCCTTCGCCCGTTCGGCAACGTCGCACGGCACGCCCGAGTCGACGCCACCCCACGCCGACAGTTCAACCAATCAAACATCAATGCCGCTGGCGTGACGAGGACGTGACGAGGGGCCGTTGCAGGCGTCCCTCCAACAACACATTCCCTCAGTCACGACACATGGTCTTTCGTCCGCCCGATTGGATTCCGTTGGAACGCGCGCTCATCCGAGAGTACGGTGAGGCCGCCCGCGATGCGGCCAGCGCCTTCTGGTTCGTGGGGTTCGTGGACGGCCCCGACGATGTGGGTGCGCTCCGACTGTACGAGCACACGGGCACGAGACGCCGGCTGGTGCTCGACGCCGATGGCCGCGCCTTTCGGCAGCACCCGGACTACGCCCACTACAGCCCGGTGTCGCTGCAGGACGCGCTGGTGGACGCGTTGGTCTGAGGCGCGACGCGATCACCTGCCCAGTCCCAGGGTGACAGTGCGTACCAGCTCAAGAACGGCGACCGAGCGGCCGAGACTCAACTGAATGCCGCTGCGCCCGCCCGACTCGATTCCGCCGAGTGTGCCTGGCGCACCGCGCGAGGTGACGTCGGTTCGCCCGGTGCCGCGCATCGCGGGCGCTGCCGACTCGACGTCCGCAGACCTCTCGAGAGCTGGCCTGGATCTGTTTGGCCTGCTGGCGGCGGGCGGCGACGAGTTGGTCGCCCGGACGCTGCCCTCGGCGCCGGCGCTCGCCGACCTGCTGGAGCGCGCGCGGGCCTCACTGGTGCGCGGTGCGGCCGGCGAGTCGCTCGCCGCGCTCGATGACGCCTGGACGGGAGCGGAACGCACGGAGAGCGGCTGGTATCTGCGTGCGGCGGCGCTGGCGCTGCTCGGCCTGCCGGGCGAGGCTGAACGCGTGCTCGATCAGGCGCTGAGGCGGCGTGGGGCGTCCGTGGCCCTGCTGTTCCTCCGGTCCGTGACCCGCAGCGCGCAGGGCGATTCGGCCGGCGCACGCACCGCCCTCAGCGGGGCACTCGCCCGGCGAAATGGCGACACCGTGTTGCTGGCGTGGCAGGCGGTGCTGACAGCCCGTTCGGGTGATCTTCGCGGGGCGCGCGGCCTGCTGGCCTCGTTGCTCGAGGCGACGCCGGGATCGTCCGTGCTCGCGTGGGCGCGACAGGCCATCACGGCGGCGCACGCTGAGGCGATACGCGAGGCAGACCCACAGGCGGGCGACCCCAGGGACGCGCTCAGCGCCGGCGCGGCCACCCCGCCCGCCGATGAGCCGGGCCCTGTGCTCGCACCGCTCACGCGTGCGATGCACCGACTGGGCGCCAGGCTGGCTGATTCCTCGGCGGACGACCTGCAGCGTGACGTGCGCGCCCTCCTGCGTGCCATCACCGCCGGTGGCATTCTCGACCGGTCTGCGCAGCCGTCACAGGTGGCCGCAGTGCGCAGTGTGCTGACCGATCTGCTCCAACTGCTCGAACGCACGCCCGGCTTCGGGGAAGACGGCGTGATTCGCGCCCGAGCGAGCCACGCCACGCCGGTGAGCGTGCGCGGCATGCCGGGGCTCGACGCGCAGGTGAGCGAGGACGGACGGTGGCGGGTGACGCCGCCATTGGCGCACCCCCCCGTGGACTCGCGTCCCGGCGAGGTTGCGACCGCGGAGGGGCCGACAGTGGACCGGCCTCTCGGGGGCAATACGTCAATGGGCAGCGCGAGCGGGAATAGCGGCGTGCCCGAACCGGCGGCCACGCGCGCACGCCTGCTCGAAGCGCTCTGCGCGGGCCGCCTCGATGTCGCCGTGCGATTGCTGGCGAAGCTGGGGCTGTCTGAGTCCGATGTCGCCGGCGCAGTGCTGCGCACGCTGGTGGAGGGTGCGCACGCGGAGAGTCCGCACCATGACTCCGCTCCGGCCGCCGCCGGATTGCGCACGAGCGACCGCCGAGGCGATTCCTTGCTTGTTCCCGTGCGCATCGGACTCTCGCTCTTGCAGGAATCAAGCGCGCGAGCGGAGGCGCGGGCCGCGCTGCAGCACGAGTCCGTTCCCGTGATCGCCGGCGAGCTCGCTGGTGCGGCGGCCTTCGTAGCCGGCGCGCTGCCGCTCGCCCCCGCGCACCTCGGGCGGCACGCCGGCGGCATTTCCGAGTCAACCGTGTCGCCACGGTCGATGTCGGGCGCCAGCCCTCGCGGCGTCGCGTTTGTGTGCATGCTGCTCGCGTTTCTGGCACTGCTCAACGGCTACGGACCGCTGGCGATTGCGCTCGCTGGCGGTGCGAGTTGGCTTGCGCTGCGCAGCTCGATGACGCGCCGCGGACACGACGCGCCTCAGGCTCAGGCCGGTACCGGCGACCCGGACCCGTGGCTCGCCGGCCAGCCTCACGAGGCCGCACCAGCGCCCGACGTGGCGCCATCCGGCGAGCCGCTGCGCTAGATTGCGCGGCGACGCCGGATGTGCGCGCGTGCGCGACGCGTGGTCCGATGCCGCCCTGGTCGGCGCGATGTGCGCCCTGATGCTCCGTCTTCCGTCCTGATCATGACACAGTCTGCGAACGCGCCGGTCTCGGCGTTTCTCCGTCATCATTTCCGCCACTTCAACGCGGCGGCGCTCATCGATGCCGCTGACGGCTACACCCGTCACATCGACGCCGGCGGGAAAATGATGGTCACGCTCGCCGGCGCGATGAGCAGCGCCGAACTCGGGCTGTCTTTGGCCGAGATGATCCGGCAGGGCAAGGTGCATGCGATCACGTGCACCGGGGCGAACCTCGAGGAGGACGTGTTCAACCTCGTGGCGCACGATCACTACGTGCGCGTGCCCAATTACCGGGACCTTACGCCCGCTGACGAGGAGGCATTGCTCGCCCGCCACCTCAATCGCGTGACGGACACCTGCATCCCCGAGGAAGAGGCGATTCGTCGCATCGAGAAGGCGATCCTCGCGCAGTGGACGGCGGCGGACCAGGCCGGCGAGCGTTACTTCCCGCATGAGTTCATGTATCGCATGCTGCGGAGTGGCGCGCTCGAGGAGTTCTATCAGATCGACCCGAAGAACTCGTGGCTGCTCGCGGCGGCTGAAGCCGATCTGCCCATCATCGTACCGGGCTGGGAAGACGCCACGCTCGGCAACATCTTCGCGTCGCACGTGATCGATGGCAACATCAAGAACGTGCACACCGTGCGCTCCGGCATCGAATACATGATGTGGCTCGCCGAGTGGTACACGGAGACCACGAAGGACACCACCATCGGGTTCTTTCAGATCGGCGGCGGTATCGCGGGCGACTTTCCCATTTGCGTGGTGCCCATGCTGCATCAGGATCTGCAGCGCACCAGCGTGCCGCTGTGGGGCTACTTCTGCCAGATCAGCGACAGCACCACGAGTTACGGCTCGTACTCCGGCGCGGTGCCCAACGAAAAGATCACGTGGGGCAAGCTGGGTGCGGATACGCCCAAGTTCATCATCGAGTCGGACGCGTCGATCGTGGCGCCGCTCGTGTTCGCGCTCGTGCTCGGTCAGTAGCGCGGAGCGGTCAGCGAGTCGGTCGCGGAATTCGGCGCGAACGGATCGCCGATGGGGCGCGGTTCCGGAACACGCAGTCGTTCGCCCGCCCGCACATTGTCGCCCGTCAGCCTGTTGAGCTGTCGCAGCACATCCACACTTGTGCTGTACTGCACCGCAATCCCGGTGAGCGTCTCGCCGCGCCGGACCACGTGGGTCGTGTAGCGCTGCGGGCGCACCGGTGAGTCGTTGCTGCGGCGCAGCTGCTCCGCCACCGCTTCGGCCCGCTGGCGCTCGGCCACCGCGATGCGCTGGATTGTTGCGGCGGCGTCCCGGTCTTCCTCGTTCACGCGAAGCACGACGGATCGCGCTGGCGTCTGCAGCTGGAATCGATCGGCACCACCGTCGCTTTCTGAAAGGGACGAAGCAAACGCAGCATCGTACTGCCACCGCTCCACATAGAGCTCAGGTGGCCCGTCGTCGGCGGGTTGCAGCATGGTGCGGGGCGGAACGGCCAGATAGAGCAGCCGTCGGTCCGTCGCCACGAGCACGCCGTGCGACAGACGCCAGAGATCGGCCGGGCGCCGCTGCGAGGCGAAGGCCTGGGCGACAATCGACTCGCCGGGCGCGAGAAGCGCCTCCACCTCTCGGCTGGCCACGTCTCGGGCGGTCCTTCGGGAGCCGATGGGCGAGAGGATTGAAGCGCCGACCGTCACCACGATCACCAGGGCGACCATGGACGCCCGGGAGAGCGCGAGTACCAGGCGGCGGCCGGGCCGGACGAGCCGCTTCCGGGAAAACGGATCGGCCGGAGGACGAGGGCGGGAAGGGTCGGCTGCGGGCGCGCGCATGCCGCAAACTGGCAGGAGGCTACGGCCAAAAGATAGGAAGTGCTTGACATTTCCGGCTTGCCAATACGTATTAGCATCACGCTGCAGCTCGCTTCAGCTCTCCCGCCATGACCTCGCCGAACACACCGGTCTCCCCCCGCGTCACCATCCGAGATGTCGCCGCCCGTGCTGGAGTCTCCCAGCCGACGGCCTCGCTTGTGCTGGGGCAACACCCCAAGGCACGAGTCGCCGCTGCCACACGCGAGCGCGTCCTCGCGGCCGCCGAAGCCCTCGGCTACCGGCCGAACGTGGTGGCCCGCTCCCTCGTCAGCGGCCGATCGTTCGCGCTCGGTCTGGTCGTGCCCGACCTCCGCAACCCGTTCGTCATGGACGTGGTGGCGGGGGCCGAACGCGTCTTTGCCATTCTCGACGAGCAACCGCGCTTGGAGGATGCACCCGATGCCAAGCCGCTGGCGCGCATTGGCGGCGATGTGCTTTTTGAGGATGTCAGTTTCTCCTATGAAGCAGGCGTGCCTGTGTTAGCGCATATCAGCTTTCATGCCAAGCCGGGGCAGATTATTGCGCTGGTGGGACCCACGGGCGCAGGCAAGACGACCATCGTCAATCTGCTGACCCGCTTCTATGACATTGACTCGGGTCAAATCAACCTGGATGGGCACGATATTCGCACGCTCAAGCTAGACGATCTACGTCGTCAGGTGGGCCTTGTCTTGCAGGATACCTTTCTCTTTGCGGGCACGGTGATGGAGAATATTCGCTATGGGCGCTTGGACGCAACGGATGAAGAAGTAAGGACGGCTGCCACGCTTGCCAATGCCGATCCCTTTGTCCAGCGCCTTCCCCAAGGCTACGACACGCCCCTTTCGGAGCGAGCGAACAATCTCAGCCAGGGGCAGCGGCAGTTGTTGGCCATTGCACGTGCCATCTTGGCGGACCCGAGTATTCTGATTCTGGACGAGGCGACGAGCAGCGTGGACACACGCACCGAGCAACATATTCAGGAGGCGATGCTGCGCTTGATGAGTGGGCGTACTAGCTTTGTCATTGCTCATCGTCTTAGCACCATTCGCAACGCCGACCAAATTCTCGTCATCAACCACGGCGAAGCCATCGAACGCGGCACACACAAAGAATTGCTCGCCCAGCGCGGCTTTTATTACCAACTCTACACCAGCCAATTCCGCGCCAACGGTCGCAACAAAGGACACACCAACGGCGTACTCACGCCCGCGGTGGCAGTGGAGTGAGAGGGGAGGGGAGAACAGATTATGCAGCTACGATATCATGGCGAGGACTATTTATTTCCAATCAGTCGTTTGGTTCCAGCCCAGATACCCGAAGCAGCCGAACAAAGTTTTGAACTCGAAGTTGCATAATTGTTTTCTGCGTAAGAGATGTTTTGTCCTTCATCCGTCCTAGCTGCACGAAATCTGCCCGAGAACCAGATTTCAGGGTCCACCTTATTTGGTCGCCCCACTCGACTCCGTTTAAGTGAGAAGCAGCCTTGTCGGCAAGCTCGTTTCCGTGTGTGAAGTCACGCCTTAACTGCCTTCTCTCCTTTTTGAACATTTCCAGAGAGTTTATCTCAGCTCGCACAATAGAAAAGAGAACACCCGTGAATCTTTTGAAAGCCTTGCTGTTGCTGGCAACGCTAGCATTTGGTGTTGCCTGTCAACCAATAGTAGCTAGCCCTGTATCTTCCACGAGTATGCCAATTGACTCAGATGAAGATTCTAAGGAAGCAGGTCCTGACGAACCCTTTTCCGATAACGAGGGTGCATACCAAGAGCTATTGATTCATGCCAATATGATTTTGGGATTGCAAGGGATTAGCACCGACTTGCCGATTACACCACATATTAGATTAGGTGCTTTGCCAAGTAATTTACCATTTGTATTTCAGTTCCCACCCGAAGTAAGAATCATTGGTAGTATTTCTACGCCGGATGAAAACGAAGGAAGCATTTATGCAACAACGCCGCAACCACTACCTGATGTTTGGGAGTTTCTTCGCGTAGAGTTTGAGCAATTAGGGTTTACGAGTGTTTCTAATTCACTTCCTGTGCATTTCGTGTCCATAAACTATTTGTTATGTGGTCCAGATCCTAAGATTGAAGTGTCAGTAGTCCTTTATAAGACAGATTCTGGTAAGACAGATATTCAAATTCACATATCTAAGAGTCTGTCAGGTGGACCTTGTTTAGCGAACTCTTTGGCTCCGACAAGCCAGCCCTGAACTTT
>JBBSPE010000016.1:0-47721 GCA_038259155.1 Gemmatimonadales bacterium | reverse complement strand
ATCAGCTCCCTGTTGCTCGATCGCATTCGTCGCGAGGGGCGCGAACGCGGCTTGGACCAGGTGATCTCCGCACTCATGCGCGCGGACAACGCCACCGTCGGCATGGCCGCGCGACGCAACGGCACGCTGTTTCGGCGGTACGCGCTCTACCAACGGGACGTGTGAACCCCAATATCGCAGCGCGACTCGCACGTCAGGCCGCGGCGCATCCGGACCGATTGGCGATTGTGGACCACGGCAGCGGGAAGCGGCGCGCCGCGACCTATCGACAACTCGCAGATCGCGTCGCCGCAACCGCCGCAGGCTTGGCCACGCGGGGCGTGACGCGCGGCGACCGCGTGCTGTTGTTCGTCCCCATGTCGCTCGACCTGTACGTCGCCCTGCTGGCCGTACTGCATCTCGGCGCCGAGGCGGTGTTCGTGGACGCGTGGGCGGGACGTGATCGTGTTGACGGTGCAATCGCCGCTGCGAAACCGCGCGCGTGGATCGGATCGCTGCGCGCCCAGTGGTTGCGCGTGGGAAGCCGCGCGGTGCGTCGCATCCCGATCGCAGTCATCGTCGGTGGTCCGTGGCCGTTGCGGCGGCTCGAGCGACCGGAGCAGGCCGTTGCAACCGCCGACGTGCTGCCCGAAACCACGGCACTCGTCACCTTCACCACGGGCAGCACAGGACAACCCAAGGCGGCGCCCCGGTCACACGCGCTGCTCTGGGCACAGCACGTCGCACTGTCTGCCCACCTGCAGCTCGCGAGCGACGACGTGGACATGCCATCGCTTCCCGTCTTCGTGCTCAACAACCTCGCGCTCGGCATCACCAGCGTGTTGCCCGATGCCGACCCGCGGCGCCCGTCCGCGATTGATCCGGGCGTCGTGCTCGCGAACATGCGTGACGAAGGCGTCACCAGCCTTGTGGCATCGCCGGCGTTCTGTGCGCGCCTCGTGGACCATGTGCTGCAACGCAACGAGCGCCTTCCACTCAAACGGCTCTTCACGGGCGGCGCCCCTGTATTGCCGCCGCTGTTGCGCGCGCTGGCGCAGGCCATGCCGCAGGGCGCCGAGGTGATCTACGGCAGCACCGAAGCGGAGCCGATTGCGGGACTTGAGGTTGGACAGATGCTCGCACTGCAGGCGACCGACCGTGGGCAGCATCCAATTGGCCTGTGTGTCGGCGCGCCCGTGCAGCAGATCACGCTGCGCATCATGCGACCACACGATGGGCCGGTGAGCTTCGCAAGCGATGAATGGCCAAAGTGGATCCTCCCGGACGGCGAGACCGGAGAAATCGTGGTGGCCGGCGATCACGTGCAACCCGGCTATCTGGACGATCACGCAGCCAATCGCGAGAACAAGATTGACGACGGCTTTCGGTTGTGGCACCGCACCGGTGATGCCGGCTATCTGGACACAAACGGCCGGCTCTGGCTCATGGGGCGCGTCTCTCGGCGCGTGGTACGGGATGGCACCAGATGGTGGCCGTTACCCGCCGAGCTGCGGGCGTTCAGCGTGCCGGGGGTGTCGCACACCGCGTATGTGAGCATACCACCCGCTGGAGAGGCCATTCTGTGCGTGGAAGCACCGTCCCTGAGCGACCGCGCCTCAGCTGAGCAGGGGCTTCGGGATGCGGTCCACCCGTGGCCGGTCGACAGCGTGGTGTTCATGGACCACATTCCGCGCGACCCGCGGCACGAGAGCAAGACGGACCACGCGCAGCTGCTGGCGCAGTTGCTCGCCCACCTCCGGAATCAGACGCCTTCATGACAACACCTCAGGATGCCCGCCGAGTAATCGTTGCCTCGTCGCTGGGCACGGTCTTTGAGTGGTACGATTTCTACCTGTACGGATCGCTCGCCGCCGTGATCAGCCGGCAGTTCTTCTCAGGCGTGAACCCCACGGCCGCGTTCATCTTCGCGCTGCTCGCGTTCGCCGCCGGCTTCGCGGTGCGTCCCTTTGGCGCGCTCGTGTTCGGACGGCTCGGCGACATGGTGGGACGCAAGCACACGTTCCTGATCACGATCGTGATGATGGGCGCGGCTACCTGCATTGTGGGGCTGCTCCCGTCGTACGAGAGCATCGGCATTGCGGCGCCAATCACGCTGGTATGCCTGCGATTGCTGCAGGGGCTCGCCTTGGGTGGAGAGTACGGAGGTGCCGCAACCTATGTGGCGGAGCATGCGCCACCGGGAAAGCGGGGCGCGTACACGTCGTGGATCCAGACCACCGCGACCATGGGCCTCTTCCTGTCGCTCGCCGTCATTCTCACCTGCCGACTCTGGCTTGGCACCGAGCGCTTTGATGCGTGGGGCTGGCGCATTCCGTTCCTGCTGTCGGCAGTGCTGCTCGCGGTCTCGGTGTGGATTCGCCTCAAGCTCAACGAATCGCCGGTATTCCAGGCCATGAAGGCGGAGGGCACGCAATCAAAGGCACCGCTCCGGGAGTCGTTCGCCAACTGGGCCAATCTCAAGATTGTACTGCTGGCACTCTTTGGTCTCGCGGCGGGTCAGGCCGTGGTGTGGTACACCGGTCAGTTCTACGCGCTCTTCTTCCTCACGCAGACGCTCAAGGTGGACGGGCAGACGGCCAACATTCTCGTGGCCATCGCCCTGTTGCTCGGCAGCCCGCTGTTCGTGGTGTTCGGCACGCTCTCCGATCGCGTGGGCCGCAAGCCGCTCATCATGCTCGGCTGCGCGCTTGCGGTGGCCACGTACTTCCCGCTGTTCCGCGCACTCACGCACTTTGCCAATCCGGCACTCGAACTCGCGCAGGAGCGCGCGCCAGTGGTGGTGGCCGCGGATCCGAGCGATTGCTCCGTGCAGTTCAATCCCGTGGGCACGAGCAAGTTCACGTCCAGCTGCGATGTGGCGAAGGCCACACTGGTGGCACGCGGCGTTCCGTACAGCAACGAAGTGTCGGCCGCAGGCAGCGTGGCCGAGGTGCGGGTGGGATCGGTACGCATCGTGTCGGTGGATGCCGGCGTCCCCATCGCGGACAATACCGTCGCGGCGAGCCCATCGGCGCGCGCCGAGTTCGAGCGCACACTGCTGGAGGCGCTCGATGGCGCGGCCTATCCCGTGCAGGCCAACCCGGCCGAGATCAACCGGCCCATGGTGGTGGGTGTGCTCTTCATTTTGATGGTGTACGTGGCGCTCGTGTACGGCCCGGTGGCCGCGATGCTGGTGGAGATGTTCCCCACGCGCATCCGCTACACGTCCATGTCCCTGCCGTATCACATCGGTAACGGCTGGTTCGGCGGGTTCCTGCCCACGACAGCTTTCGCCATTGTGGCCGCGAAGGGTGACATCTACGCGGGCCTGTGGTATCCCGTGGTGATTGCCGGCATGACGCTCGTGGTGGGCCTGCTGTTCCTGCGGGAGACGAAAGACGTGGACCTCGAAGCAGACGGAGCGAAGCGAACGCCATAGGCGAATCACCCTCAACCGGAGTCCAGTGACCATGCCCCGCTTCGCGTTTACCGTCGCGCCGCTGCTCGCCATTGCCGGCCTCATCGGCGTCACGCTGCTCCCCGACGCGTCGGCTCCCCGCCCCGACGCGCGCGACCAGACCCTGCACTGGTACAAGGGCAACACCCACACGCACACGCTCAACAGCGACGGCGATTCGCCGCCTGACGACGTGGTCAAGTGGTACCGGACGCACGGCTACCACTTCCTCGTGCTCACCGACCACAATGTGCTCACGCGTGTGGATGCGCTCAACGCGCTGCACGGGTTGGACGATCGGTTTCTGATCATCCGTGGCGAGGAGGTCACCGACCGTTTTGGCGACAACCCGATTCACATCAACGGCCTGGGCGTGAGCCGCTTGGTGGAACCACAACACGGCACCAGCACCGTGGACGTCATGCAGCGCAACGTCGATGCGATCCGCGCGGCCAACGGTGTGCCGCACATCAACCACCCGAACTTCGGTTGGTCCGTGACCGCCGACGAACTGGCACAGCTGCGCAACAACCGCCTGTTCGAGATCTACAACGGTCATCCGCAGGTCAACAACGTGGGCGGCGGCGAGGTCCCCGGACTGGAGGCGGCGTGGGACGCGATTCTCACCAAGGGCGTGCGGCTGTACGGCCTGGCGGTGGACGATGCCCACCACTTCAAGCGCCCCGACGATCGGAGCGCCGCCCGCCCCGGGCAGGGGTGGATCTACGTGCGATCCGCCAACCTCTCGCCGGACGCCCTGCTCTCGGCCATGGAGCGCGGCGAGTTCTACTCCTCCACCGGTGTCGAACTGCGGGACTTTCAGGTCACCGACACCGCCATGACGGTGGATATCCGCACCACGGCGTGGAGCAAGTACCGGGTACAGTTCATCGGATCGGGCGGGCGCGTGCTCTCGGAGGTGACGTCAAGCCCGGCGACCTATCGCTTTCGTGGCGACGAGGCGTACGTTCGCGCGCGCGTCATCGAGTCCAACGGCCTCATGGCGTGGACGCAGCCCCACTTTCTCTCACCGCCACCGTGAAATTCGTCTGCCTCTGGTCCGGGCCGCGCAACGTCTCCACCGCGCTCATGTACAGTTTTGCGCAGCGTGACGATACGGTAGTCATCGACGAACCGTTGTACGGTCACTATCTGCGCGTCAGCGGCGCACAACATCCCGGGCGTGACTTGATCATTGCGGCCCTGCCAGGCGACGGCGACACGATCATGCGGGAGATCGTGGAGGCCACGTACGCGCCACACGTGCGGGTGGTGTTCATCAAGCAGATGGCGCACCATCTCGTGGGCATCGACCGCACGCTGCTGCAGCATGACATGCACGAGATCACGCACGCGTTTCTGATTCGTGATCCACGTGAAATGCTGCCGTCGTTGACCGTTCAGCTGCCACACGCCTCGCTGGCCGACACGGCGTTCGCCACGCAGTGGGAGCTGTTCAATGAACTGGCAGACTCCGGCAAAGCACCGGCCGTGGTGGATTCGCGCGAGCTGCTGCTGAATCCGGAGACCGTGCTCACTCGCCTCTGCGAGCGCCTCGCGATACCCTTCACTCCCGCCATGTTGCACTGGCCGGCTGGCGCCCGGCCCGAAGACGGCATCTGGGCTCGGCACTGGTACGACGCCGTGCACCGGAGCACCGGCTTCGATACGCATCGCCCCAAGCCTGACCTGCCGGATGCACTGCAGCCGCTGTTCCGCGAGTGCAACCCCTACTACCTCAAACTCGTCGCGCACGCGATTCGAGCCTGACGGAGACCGCTGTGCCGCCAATTGATCCCCGCAATCGTGAGCTGATCATCTACGTCAACGGTGCGCTGCTCCCGCGCGCGGACGCCAAGGTCTCGGTGTTCGACAGCGTCGTGCAGGGCGGCGACGCGGTGTGGGAGGGACTGCGCGTGTACGACGGGCGTATTGCCGCTCTTGAGGAACACCTCACGCGCATGCAGGACTCGGCCAAGGCGCTGGCCTTTGCTGCTGTTCCTGACAACGCCCACATTCGCGATGCGATTTTCAAGACGCTCAAGGCCAACGGCATGCGTGACGAGGCGCACATTCGCCTCACACTCACCCGCGGTGAGAAGATCACATCGGGCATGAACCCCAAGCTCAATCAGGCGGGGTGCAGCCTGATCGTGCTGGCCGAATGGAAGCCGCCCGTCTATTCAGACGCCGGCATACGAGTGGTCACGGCCTCCGGTCGCCGGAACACGCCGCAGTGCCTGGATTCCAAGATTCATCACAACAATCTGCTCAACAATATTCTGGCCGCTATCGAGGCAAACGTTGCTGGTGTGGACAGCGCGATCATGCTCGACGTGCACGGCTTTGTGTCGGAGACCAACGACACCAACCTTTTCATTGTGCGCCGCGGCACACTGCTCACGCCGTTTGCCGACAGTTGCCTGCCGGGCATCACGCGTCAGATGATTCTCGACATCGCCGAGCGCGAGGGCATCCCGTGGGCGGAGAAGAACATTTCGCTCACGGAGCTCTACACGGCGCAGGAAGTGTTCACCACGGGCACCATGGGCGAGCTCACGCCCGTACTGGAGGCGGACGGCCGCGTGATCGGGGATGGCGTCGCGGGCCCGCTCACCAAGCGCCTGCAGCAGCTGCACCGTGAACACGCCCGCGCGACGGGTGAGCCGCTGCCCTCCTGACACGCTGGCGGACACAGCCGTAGCCGAGTTGCAGTGGGTGATGGCTCACCATGGACACGTCTGGTGTAGCAGGGAAGGTCCCATGATGTATCTCATCGACTGCCACAAGGAGACCAGCATGTCCGTCGCCCGAGTCACTGAAATCAGCTCCACATCCACCAAGAGCTTTGAAGACGCCATCGCACAGGGTATCACGCGAGCCAGCGAGACGCTCCGCAACGTGCGCAGTGCGTGGATCAAGGAGCAGACCGTGCGCGTGACTGACGGCAAGCCGTCGGAGTATCAGGTGAACATGAACATTACCTTCGTACTCGACGAGTAGCACGCACGACCTCGTTCACGACCTCGTTCACGAGCGCGAGGTCGTTTCGACCTCGCGCTGACGAGCGTCCGCGTACGGTGCTGCACCTCGGCCCAACGCGGGTGCGGGATCACTCGAGTCTGCTGTCGCCGACGCTCGACTGGCGCGCCGAGCGACGAGGAGCATGGCGGACGCGGCACCGGCGCCCATGAGCAACAGCACCGCGAAGTTGGCGAGCGCAATCTCGGGCGCCCAGTTCCGTCCGCCGTTCACGGCGAGAAACAGGAAATACAGCAGGCCGGCGCCGGCACCCACCGCGCTGACGCGCCGCAGAGAGAGCTGACCGAACGCGCGGCCGCGTGCCGTGACCGCGAGTACTCCCGAAAAGGCGACGCCGAGCAGAAAGGAGACCGCGGAGAACTTGGCCACGACCTGCAGGACCTCCAGCGGCGTGATCTCGCTCAAGAGCAGCGCCAACGTTCCCACGGCGGCGACTGTGGTGCCAACACCCGCCGCGAACGTGATCCCGGTCCCGATCATTCCGCGGGCAACCCGCACCCATCGTGGCATTTTTGATTCCCGGCTGAGTTTACTTTGTATCACAAAGTGCCTCCTGTTGCCCCGTGCGTCAATGCCCGCTGGTGCGCCCGGTTCAGATCAGCAGACGTCGGGACCGAGCCAATACTTGCTGACTTCCGCGATCACGGAGTCTCCTACAACGAAATGATCGAGCGCGAACAGTGTATCGGCGCGAAGCGACACGCGCGGGAAGAAGCTCGAGTCATGCGCCGGCACCGGCACGTCGACGCAGCGCGAGACACCGGTGGGCGAGACCACCGTCAGATACGCGTGCCCGGAGACGACCGTGTTGTTGCGGATGCTTGCATCAACGTGAAACACAGCGTATCGGCCAGCGGAGAGGTTGAAGATCCCCATGGGGTTTGAAAGCTGACGCATGACGTCGTAGATGTTCTCACCGGGGCCCATCTCGTAGTTTATCTCGAGCGGGATGCCCCGTCGCCGCTCGCGCGGTATCGGGAAGGAGTCGAGCGGTTGCCAACTGGTATCCGCAACAATCACGTACTCCGAGCTCCCTCCGAAGTAGATGATGCTGTCACCCGAGGCGTCCATCCGAACGGTGCCCCAGATGGCATAGAACATGTCGCGATAGACCGCGAGCATCTGGCCGAGTCGTTCCGGCGCCCCGTTCGGAACGCGCCAGCGAAGCCCGGCCGTACCATGCTCCGGATCAGCGGCCGCGGCGTAGAGAGACCCACCAGAGCGCACGAGTCGCGAGGTAAGCCCCGGAATCGGCAAGCGTGTCCGCACACTGCTCGACGGCAGATCCCAGAGCACCGCCTGCCGACGCAGAATATCGATGATGGCCAGCGTCGAGTCATCGAGCACCGTCAACGCGGAAGGGCCTTCGAACTCATTTGGTCCTCCCCCGTAGCGCCCGATCGTTTCCACGAACGCGCCCGTCGCATCGAAGCGCAGCACCCGTCGGCTCGGCACATCGGTCACGAAGAACTCACCCTTCGCCGAGACGCCCAGCGCATTGGGGTTGGCGAGGTACACCGAATCCGTATCGGTCAGCCGAATGCTGGCAAAGGGGACCAGTCCCGATTCGCTGACGGGGCGACTGCGCGTCGGATTCTCCGCGCCTGCACATCCGGCCAAACCGGCAACAAGCACCAGCACGAGCGGCGCCAAGCCGCGACGCTCCGTCCACGTAGTCACCGTCGATCTCCCAACGACCGCTATCGCGCACCCGCCGCCGCACGAACCTCCGCCCAGCGCGCCATCACGTCCACGTACTGCGCCCGCGCTGCCGCCACCGCCGCGACCTGACGGGCCGTAGGCGCCACATCCGCCTCCTGCATGGGCATCGCCGCGCCGATCAGCAGCTGGCCAAGCGTGGCCAGTGTCGCAGGCCCTGCTGCGCCGCGAAAGCGACCACCCGCGCCACCCGCTTCCGCCGCCGGCGCCAACGCCTCTGCGCGCGCCTTGAGCGCCGCCGAACTGCCGCCGCGCGTGTCCAGCTGCGCCACCAACGCACGCGCCTCCGCATACGCCGCGTTCGCCGCCATCGCGCCGTCCCACATCTCGCGAGACAACGCCGCCACCTGCGCAAGATCCGCAGCCGTCGTCTTCACGCGCGGATCCATGCGCACGCTGAGCGGCTGCGTGAACGCCTGTCCGCCCACGCTCAGTCGCACCGTGTACTCGCCCGCCGCCGCCCACGGCGCGTCCACACTCGGATATGTATGGCCCGGCACGGCGCCATCGCCGCCGCCACCGGCGCGGGGCTCGTCGCCCAACGGCTCCAGATGCAGATCCCACGAGAACCGGTGCATGCCCTGCTTGGTGGACAACAGCATCTGCGGCGCCGGCCAGTACAGCGGCTGACGGCAGTTCACAAACGTGGGATCGTCCTGACAGATCTTGTCGTAGGCCACCGGATCGAGCGCGGGGTCCGGATCGAGGCGCGGATCATCGCTCGACAGTGACCGCACCACCACGCCACGACTGTCCACGATGTCGAGCTGCACGGGGCCTGATACATCGCGCGGCAGGTAGTAATCGATGATCGCGCCGGGCATCGGGTTCTCACCGGCCGGCAACTCTGGCGTCCACTCTGTGGGCGGGTTCATGCCAAAACGCACGCGCACCGCCGTCGCTGGCTTGTACAGATACGCGGTGGTCGCCGCGGCAGCCTGCGCCGCCTGACGGAGCGGCGTGACGTTGTCGAGAATCCAGAAACCGCGTCCGTGTGTGCCCGCCACCAGATCGGAGCACAGACACGTGGAGTCATCCTTCACCTGAATGTCACGCACCGAAACGGCTGGCATGTCCAGCCGCAACGACTCCCAGTGCGCACCGTCGTCGATCGAGTACCACACCTGCGTTTCCGTGGCCGCGTACAGCAGACCCGGCGTGCGCGGATCTTCACGAATGGAATTCGCCACCGCGCCCGGCGCGATACCCGTGTTGATTTCCGTCCACGTTTTCCCGCCGTCGTGCGTGCGCCAGAAATGCGGATCCATGTCGTCAATGCGCATGGTGTTCGCAGCGGCGTACGCGGTGTTGTTGTCAAAATGGCCCGCTTCGATGTTGAAAATGCGCGTCCAGGCCTTGATGGCCGGCGGTGTCACATTCTGCCACGAGGCGCCACCGTTCATGGTCACTTGAATGTGGCCGTCATCGGTGCCCGCCCAGATCACGCTCACGTCGCGCGGAGACGGTGACAGCGCGGTGATCGTACCAATCGGGCTTGGCCGAACATTCGCCCCGTACTTCCCGGCGCTCGTCGGCACGGTCCACGTCTGGCGTGCGAGGTCGGGGCTCACCTGCGTCCACGTAGTACCACGGTCGCGCGTGCTCCACACCACGTTGCTCGTGTAGAACAGGAGGTCCGGATCAATCGGTGACCACTGCAGCGGCATGGTGCGCACGTCGCGATTGGTCGGTCCGCCGCGCGGTCCCATGTCCGGACCCACGTTGGTGATCTGACCCGTGCGACGATTGTAGCGTGTGACATCGGTGCGGCTGCTGCCATACACCATGTCCGGATCGCGCGGATCGGGCGCCGCCATGCCGTACTCCTGAATGCCCACCGGGTGCCAGTCGTGGAAGGTGATCATGCCGTCGTCGGAGCGGCTCTTCACGCACGCCGATCCGGAGTCCTGCTGGCCGCCACACAACCGATACGGAAAGCCGTTGTCGGCCGTGACGTGGTACATCGCCGCCGTGGGCTGTGTGTACCAGTTGCTCCACGATACGCCGCGGTTGGCCGAGATCACGGCACCCTGATCGGACACGGCCAGAATGATGTCCGGATTGTTCGGGTTGATCCACACCTTCTGGTAGTCGTCGCCACCGTACGCACCGCGCACGGCGGTCCAGTGCACGCCACCGTCGTCGCTCCGCCAGAGCACCACCGTCGCGCTGTAGATCACGTTCGGGTCTTTCGGGTCCACGGTGATCGTGGGCAGGTCACCACCGCCTATGCGCGCGAGCGGGCGCGTGTCCACATGTGGCGTGGGCTGCGGGAGCGGGCCGGGCGGCACATCCACCGGTGTCCAGTGTTCGCCCGCGTCAATGGACTTGTAGAAGCCCACTACCCCGGTGGTACCACCGTCGCGACCGGCGCCTTCGCCCGCGACCGCCTTGGGCGTGCCCGCCACCATGGCGTACAGCAGCTTCGGATTGCTGGGGGCCAACGCCAGGTTGGCCTCGATCACCGCCGGCAGTCCCTCGGTGAGCGGACGCCACGTGGTACCGCCGTCGGTGGACTTGTAGATGCCATTGCCGGCGCTGCCGAACGCACCGCCCTCCTGAAAGCTCTGCTGCTGCTGCCACAGCGTGGCGTACACGATGTTGGGGTCGGACGGATCGAGGAGCAGGTCGTTCGCACTCGTGTACGCGTCGCGGTACAACACCTTCTCAAACGTGCGGCCGCCGTTCAGCGAGCGGAACACGCCGCGCTCTTCATTTGGCCCGTACGGGTGTCCCAACACCGCCACAAAGAGCCGCTCCGGGTTGGTGGGGTCCACCACCACGTCCGCAATCATCTGGCTCTCACGCAGCCCTAAATGCGTCCAGGTGGCGCCGGCGTCGGTGGACTTGTACATGCCGTCTCCCACCGACAAGTCGGGACGAATGATCCCGCCGCCGCTCCCCACATAGATGATGTTCGGGTTGGACGGCGCAACTGCAATCGCGCCGATGGAGCTGGTGGGCTGGTCATCGAAAATCGGCACCCACGTGGACCCGTAGTCCGTCGTGCGCCAGACGCCGCCGTTGTCGAATCCGATGTAGAACAGGTTCGGCTGCGCCGCTACACCGTCCAGCGCGCGCGTTCGGCCGGCGCGTGTGGGCCCGATGCTGCGCCAGTGCATCTCACCGAAAAATCCAGGCGATCGCGCGGGTGCCTGCGCGGCCAGGGGGCTCGGCGCTGAAAGCACGGCCATGCAGCCGACGGCGAACGTCAGGCTGCCGAGGGAACGGTACGGGGAGAAGCGCACGGGGAGCTCGATCCAAGAGGTCGCGCGCGATGGACGCGCACCAGGCTGTCCGGAATACCGTCAGCTGATGCAGTCTGTGGGATGCGCGGTGGAAAGGAAAGGCGGCACGGGGTGTCCGTCAGAGGAGGGCTTTGTCGTATATCCTGCGGAACGGGGCCCCCTCTCCACAATCATCACCATTCACCCGGGAGCACTGCATGGCGTCGCTCGTCTACTACATCGCCACCACGGCCGACGGATTCATCGCGCGGCCCGACGGGGACACGTCGGAGTTTCCAATGGACCCGGCGTTCTTGGCTCACATCATGGACACGTATCCGGAGACCTTGCCGGCCCCGTTTCGAACAGGACCGCTCACCCCGGCGGGCAATCGACGCTTCGGCTCGGTCCTCATGGGGCGCCACACGTACGCAGTAGGGCTCGGCGCCGGTCTCGCGTCGCCGTATCCCACACTGCGACAGTTCGTGTTCGCCTCCAAGCGGCTGGAAGGTGCGGCCGACGACGTCACGGTCGTGAGCGAGCAGGCGGTGGACCATGTGCGGCGTCTCAAGGCGGACGAGACGCGCGACATCTGGCTCTGCGGCGGATCGCAGCTCGCCGCGACGCTCTTCGAGGCCGGCCTGGTGGACGAGATCATCCTCAAGATCAACCCGCTGCTGTTCGGCTCCGGCATGCCGTTGCTTGCCCGATCGATTCCGCCGCTCTCACTGGAGACGCGGAAATCGACCCGATTCCCCAGTGGACACGTCTGGATCGAGTACGCGGTCTCGAGACGGTAGCGATCGGGTGGGGCATCCGTGCTTGCGCTTTGTCCCCTTCTGTCGTATGTCAGGCAGACAAGGGCGCGTCCCGTCCCACCTGCCCCGCCGGAGGCAACGATGCTGGAATCCGTGATTGCGTGGCTCGATCAGGCCATGAGCGTGGTGTTCTGGAGTGCCCTCGCGGCATTCGTCGTCATCAACGGTGCCGCCGCCGTGCTCTTTGTGACGCGGCGCAGTCGAGATGCGGTCAACCGCTGGACCGCACCGCTGCTGGCCGCCAATTTGCTCCTCGTGGGCGCCGGCGCCGCCGTTCCGGCCACGATGTACGTCACCCGGATTGCCCTCGCCTCCATTGCCACAACTTCGCCGGCCCTCATTACCGTCACGGAATAGCGCCTCAGGATGCGGCGCCTTTGGGCGTCGCACCGCCCTCGCTCTCGCGGTGCTGCTCCCGGCCGTGCTGCCGGACGTGCTGCCGGCGCAGTCCCTCACCGCCCGCGAGCAGCGCCTCGTCGCCGCAGTAGACGCCCGCACACCGGCCGCCATCGCGCTGCTCGAGCGGCTGGTGAACATCAACAGCGGCACGCAGAACCACGCCGGCGTGCGGGCCGTCGCTGACGCGCTGGTTCCGTCGTTCCAGACTCTCGGGTTCGAGACACGTTGGGTGGACGGCACCACCTGGAACCGCGCGGGCCATCTCATCGCCGAGCGCTTGGGTTCAAAAACCGGCCCCAAGCTCCTGCTCATTGGCCACCTGGACACCGTGTTCGAGTCCGATTCCCCCTTCCAGCGGTTTGAGACGGTAGGAGCCGATTCCGCACGTGGCCCCGGTATTGCCGACATGAAGGGCGGCAACGTGGTGATCCTGCTTGCGCTCCAAGCCATGCAGGCCGCCGGCACGCTCGACGACGTGCAGGTGCGCGTGGTGTTCACTGGCGACGAAGAGGACAGCGGCAGTCCACTCGAACTCGCGCGCGCCGACCTGCGCGCGGCCGCCGACTGGGCTGACATCGCACTCGGTTTCGAGAATGGGCCCGAGGCACCGCACGTGGCCGTCATTGCACGTCGCGGCTCGTCCGGCTGGCTGCTGCGCACTTCAGGCGTGCCCTCACACTCGTCACAGGTGTTCAGCGAGCCCGTGGGCAGCGGCGCCATTTACGAGATGGCGCGCATTGTGTCGCAGTTCCACGACTCACTCTCCAACGACCCGCCACTCACGTTCAACCCCGGTGCGGTAGTGGGTGGCACCACCGTGGCGTTCGACCCGGAGCTGAGCCGCGGCACGGCCTTTGGCAAGACGAATGTGGTGGCCGAGAGCACGTACGTGGCGGGTGACATTCGCGCGCTGACGCCCGAGCAGCTCGCCCGCACGATTGCCACCATGCAGCGCATCACCGCGCGGCACTATCCGCGCACCAACGCCACGCTCACGATCGACGAGTCGTATCCGCCGTTCGCCCCCACCGACGGCAACCGGCGCCTGCTCGAAATGCTGGACCGCGGGTCACGCGACGCGGGCCTGCCACCGGTGGGCGCGGTCGATCCGGCACGTGCCGGCGCGGCCGACATTTCCTTCGTCGCCGGTCGCGTGGACATGGCGCTCGACGGATTGGGACTCAAGGGGCGCGGCGATCATACGGTGAACGAGACGGCTGACCTCACCATGCTGGCTATTCAGGCCAAGCGGGCCGGCGTGCTCATGACGCGACTGGCGTCTCGTCCCGTGCCCTGACAACCAGCGACGTGCTGACTCCGGGCTCACTCCCGCCAGATCGCCACTTCTGACACCGGCTTCCGCTCGCGCGTGGGCGGCATTTCGGCGGGAAACCCCACCGTCAGCACGGCCACGATTCGCTCACCCTCCGCAACGTCCGCGGCCGCGCGTGCGGCGGGATCGTCCATGATGGCGCCGCTCCTGATGTGCGACCCCATGCCGTGCTCCACCGCCGACAGCGAGAACAGCGCGACCGCCATCATCGTGGCCGCGTAGTCTTCCTCACGAATTTCGGGATTGTCGTTCTGCACCATCGCGACCGCGATCATGCACGGCATCGCGCGGTGGTCGTCGCTGGTGCGCTGGCGCACCGCCTCCGCGGCCGCTTCGTCGGCAGCTTTTTTCGCCTTGCGATTGCCGAGCGCCAGGCCGTACGCCGCGCGAGCCTCCGGGCCGAGCACGTAGAAGCGCCATGGCTGTGTCATGCGATGATTGGGCGCGTGCGTGGCCGCGGTGAGCGGCACCTCGAGCTCCGCGCGCGTGGGCGTGCGGTCGGTGAAGCTGCGAATGGAGCGGCGCGCGAGAATGGCGTCTGAGGTCTTCATGTGGGGACTCGAGAAAGGAAGCGGTGGTGGGGGCCTGCCGGGACCGTCAGTGACCGACCCACGATGGGTGGGAAGATAGCAGCGCGCCGAGGGCTCCCACCGGGTGTTGGTGACACGTGGCGCGTCCGCGGGGTATGGCAGCGTGTACGAGGATTCCCGCCACCGTTTCCCACAGGTTCCGGCTTGAACGCTCAACAGCAGTTCCCCAAGCTACGGCCCACCCTATTGCTGATGGCGACCACACTCTCGCTGGGCGCGTGCTCGGGACGGCCGGGCACCCTGCCATCCGAGCCGGCACTCCAAGCCACGGAGACCGCCAGCCTCGCGATCGGCCAGAGCGCCCTGTTCACGAACGGGCGGGAATTGCGCGTGAGTTTTGAATCGGTGGACAGCGACTCACGCTGCCCGGCGGACGTGCAGTGCGTGTGGTCGGGCGACGCGGAAATCCGTCTGCGTCTCGAGCTCAGCGGTCCGGGCGCAAGCGCCACGCCACGGGTCATGTACATCGGCTTGCACACCACGCTCCAACCGCAGCGCGTCATCGTGTCCGATGCCTTTGCCATTCGCCTCGTGAGCGTGAGTCCGGACAACCAGGCCGGCACGCCCATTCCCGCGAGTGCTTACCGCGCCACCATTGAAGTCACGGCGCCTTGAGGCGCTCGACACTCCAGTTGAATCCGGTCGGTGTGTCCACGAGCGCCGCGACGGCCAGATCAGCCGTCACGTTGCTCGCCGTGATGAACATGTCCGGGACGATGTCGAGCGCGATGAGCACACCAATGCCCTCCAGCGGCAAGCCAAAGGCCTGATACAGCGGCCCCATCACGAACAGGCCGCCGCTGGGAATGCCGGGCGAGTAGAACGAGAGCGCGCCGAGTCCACCCACCAGGGCTGCGGTTTCAGCAACGCCAAGTTCCACGCCAAAAAGTCGCGCCACGAAAAACGTGCCGGTGAGTCGCACCACCGGCGACGCGTACTTGAACACGGACACGGCGGCCGGCAGCGTCAGGCCGATCACTTCCGGCCGCAGTTTGAGTGTGCGTCCCGCTTCCTCCACCATGATGGGCAGCGTGGCGAGTGACGATCGCGTACTGAAACCCACCGCCTGAGCGGGCGCGGCCGCGCGCGCGAACAACCTGAGTGGCGTCGCACTGACCAACCCGACCAAGGGATACAACAGCAGCGTCACGAATGTCACGAGCAGCGCCGACGCAAGCACGAACCCCGCCACCGCACCGACCAGTGATGCGCCCGTGCGTGCAGCCAGCCCCACCGCGAGCGCGAACACGCCAACAGGCGCCACGGCCAGAATCCACCCAATGATCACGAACATCGCTTCGCTCACCGCACGCGCGGCGCCCACGATGCGATCGCGCGACGCCGCCGCCAGTCGCGTGGCGGCGAGTCCGAACAGCACACTGAACAGAATGAGCGGCAGCACATCGCCACTGGCTGCGGCGGCCACCGGATTGGCCGGTAGCAGCCCCACGAACCAGTCACTGAACGGCGGCAGCGTGGCCGACGAGGCCGCAGGGCCGGTGGCGATGTCGGTGACCTGTGCCGAGCCAGCGCCCAACAGATCGAGCACGCGTGGGGCCAGCAGCCCGCCCACCAGCGCCGAGACCCCGGCCAGCGCGACGAACCATCCAAGTGTGCTGCCTCCCACGCGCGACACCGTGCGGGCGCCCGCTGATGCGATGCCGCCGATCAGCAGCGAGACCAGCAGCGGAATCACGGTCATGCGGATGGCGTTCACCCAGAGCGCGCCCACCGGCGCGATCACATCCACGACGGTGCCAGCGGTCGGTGAGGCGCTGCCCGCGAGGTACAGGCCAAGCGCCAAACCGGCGACGAGGCCGAGCAGTACGCGCACGGACAGCGAGGTGGCGGACGTCTCGCGTGGAGTGGGCTCGGTGGGGAGGGTCATGGGGCCACAACATGGAGCGAGGGCCGGGCGATCGCGAGCGCGTGGGCGGCAACGTGGCGATTGCTCGCTCGCGTAGAGCGCGGATGAGGCGCGCACGAAGGGGCAAAAACTTCGAGTGGCCGCCGTTGCCTCACCCCCTGTCCAGCACCTCGCGCACCATGCGTGCGAGCGTGGCTTCGGTAAACGGCTTGTGGACCAGCCGCGCGGCGGCATCTCGCGGGTTCGGCAGCGCTCCGTGCTCGTCCGGGATGACCACTTCGCTCGGCCCGGCGTAGCCGGACATGAACAGCACCGGCAGGTGTGCACGCGTGGCCCGGAGCCGGCCGGCGAGTGTCTGTCCATCGATGCCCGGCATGCGCACGTCCGTCAGGAGCAGGTCGATGGGCGTGTCGCCAGCCGCCAACTGCAGGGCCTCTTCACCCGACGCCGCTTCGAGCACGGTGTACCCGTCCGCTTCGAGCAGGCGCCGGGTGAGTGCGCGTACCGCGCGCTCGTCCTCTACCAGCAGGATCGTTTCCTTTCTCCCTGCTCGCCGCGGCGTCGCGCCTGTCAACGCGAACGCCCGCGCAGACTCAACGGGCGGTGCGTTCGCCAACGGGAGGTAGAGCATGAAGGCACTGCCGCGCCCGAGCGCGCTCTCCACAATGATGTACCCACCGAATTGCTGCATGATGCCGTACACCAGCGCCAGGCCCAGTCCCGTGCCCTTGCCGACTTCCTTGGTGGTGACGAAGGGCTCGAAGAGGTGCTCGGCGGTGGCCGCCACCATGCCCGTGCCGGTATCCGTGACCGTCACGAGCGCATACCCGCCGGCCGGGATGTCGCTCTCGGCAGCCACGTGCGGTGCCTCCACCTCCATGGCACTGCGGCGGATGGGGCCGGAGAGGCGCAGGACGCCCGTGTGAATGGCAATCGTCCCGCCGTGCGGCATGGCATCACGTGCGTTGAGCGCGAGGTTCATGAGCACCTGGCCAAACTGGCCCGCATCGATCGTGGCCATCACGGCCTCTCGATGCACGACCAACTGCAGGTCGAACTCGGGCCCGAGCAGGCGACCAATCAGGGGGCCGATATCGAGCACGACCGTGTTGACATCGAGCGCACGCACTTCGAGCGGCTGCCGACGACTGAACGACAGCAACTGACCCGTGATCGTGGCGGCGCGCGCACCCGCCTGCCCGATCTCGCGCGCCACGTCAGCAAGCTCACTGTCGGCCGCCAAGGATTCCTGCAAGACTTCCGCGTATCCGTTGATGACGGTGAGCAGATTGTTGAAGTCGTGCGCGATGCCGCCGGCCAACCGGCCCACAGATTCCATGCGCTGGGACTGCCGGAGCGCACTCTCCAGTCGTCGGTGTTCGGTCACGTCGAGCAGCGCAACACGGCAATCGGTCCGGTCGGGCCCGAGCACCGCCTCGAGGCGTACCACACGCGCCGTGGGCGCGTCGCCCGCCAGCGCGAGTTCGCACGGACCATCGCCCGACTCGTCGAACACCTCGCACAGCCACCGCAGCAACCGACGCCGATCGACCGGCCCCACGTGCAGGAGAAAACTCTGCCCCGGGAGCGTGTCGCGCGTTTCACCCAGCAGGATCGACGACGCCTGATTGGCGCGCAGGATCGTGCCGTCGGGCAACAGCGTGAGATAGCCGATGGGCGCGTGATTGTAGAGGTCAACGAAGCGCGCCCGTTCCTGCTCCGATTCAGCGCGCGCTGCAAGCAGCTCTTCGTACTGCATCTCGAGCTCGATCTGGTGCACCTGCAGCTCGTGTATCATTCGCATGGGGTCCGCGCCGACCGGCGGCGGCACCAGCGCTTCGCGACGCCGCAACGCGGATTCCGCTCGTTCCCGCAGCAGGAGATCCGGACGATCCGGCGCGTCATCCACGCTGGCGGTCATGACAGCGTACGGTCAGCAATGCGGCTCTCGAGGGCCGCCTGCGTATGTCGCAGCGCGGACTCGAGCGTCTTGGCTTTCGTGATGTCCGAGAACGTGAGCACGACACCCTCCACCCGTCGGTCGTGCGTCGTGTACGGCATGATCCGGACGGCAAACCAGCGGCCGTCAAGCGCCGGAATCTCCTGCTCCCGGATTTCCAGCGTGCGCAGCACATCGCTTGCATCCGCGGCCATGTCGGGAAAATCGAGCATCGTCGTGATGTCCGTGATGGGCCGCCCGATATCGCCGGGAATCAGCTTGATGAGACTGGCCGTCGGGGTTGTGTACCGGCGGATGTTGAGCGCCTTGTCGAGGAACAGCGTGGCGATATTGGTGCTGTCGAGCAGGTTGGTCATGTCGTTGCTCGCGAGCGACAGCTCCTGCAGTTTGGCCTGCAATTCCTGATTGACCGTCTGCAGTTCCTCGTTCATGGACTGCAGCTCCTCCTTGGACGTGGTGAGCTCCTCGTTGGTGGACTGCATTTCCTCGTTGGTGGACTGCAGCTCCTCATTGGTGGAGCGCAGTGCCTCCTCGGAGATCTGCATCTCCTCACGCGCGCCCCTCAGCGACACACGCGACTGCGCCAGCTGGCGCTGCAGGTCCGCGAGTTGGTCATCGGCAGGTCCGTCGGCCGCCGATGTTTTGCGGCGGCGCGTGACACGCGTGGACGGTACCGGGGTGAAGAGGATGAGCGCGGTATCGCGCAGTACCACGGGCTTCACCAGCGGCTGAATGGTTACGTGCACGGACCGCGCCGACTTGCCTGTCCCCACCGTCAGATTCGGGATCGTGACCCGTTCCTTGTGGCGGACCGCCTGCCAGAATCCGTGACGCAACCCCTCCTCGAGTCCGGGCCGAGCCATGGCGAAGATGTTCCAGTTCGCTTTGCCGGCGGCGGGTTCGAGGTAGGGGCCCGTCCGACCGTTCACGTACAGGATGTCACCCTGCGCACCCACCAAGACCGCCGCTGGCGTGAACTCTGCCAACAGCTCGCGCTCGGCAGCCGCCTGCAGCGACTCTGGGTCCGCCATTGGCCGGCCGGAGGCGACGCGCGCCTGCGGCACCGGTGGACTGAAGACCGCCGGAAGCGCGCGGCTGCTCGCGCCCGTGTTCGTTTCGCAACGTGCGTAGATGCGCAGCGGCTTCGAGACGGCGGTAAACAGTTCCGCGGACGATCCGATTGTCTCCGCGCTGCCGAGTACCAGCACCCCGCCGGGCGCGAGGCTGTAGTGGAAGAGCGGTACCAGCTTTCGCTGCAACGCCGTTGACAAATAGATCAACAGGTTGCGACAGGAGATCAGGTCCAGGCGCGTGAACGGTGGGTCCATGACCAGATTGTGGGGCGCGAAGATCACCATCTCGCGGATCTCTTTTGCCACCCGATACCCTCCCTCGATCTCATCGAAGAACCGGGAGAGCCGCTCCGCCGAGACATCGGCCGCGATGTTGGTGGGATACGTCCCGGATCGCGCCTTCGCAATCGCAGCCTGATCGAGATCGGTGGCGAAGATCTGCACCTTCAGGTGTACCGGACGCGGCACCTCATCGAGCGCCTCGCGAAACGCGATGGCGAGCGAGTACACCTCCTCCCCGGTGGAACATCCGGCCACCCACGCGCGCACCACACCGGCGCCCTGGTGAACGGCAAGCAGCGCCGGAATGACCTCCGATCGCAGTGTCTCCCAGACCGCGGTATCCCGGAAGAACGTCGTCACGCCGATGAGCAACTCGTGGAACAGCAACTCGCCTTCTGCCGGGTTCTTCTGCATGTAGCCGGCGTACTCACCCATGGTGCGCAGACCATGCAGGCCCATGCGGCGCTGGATGCGCCGTGCCAACGTGCTGAACTTGTACTGGGAGAAGTCGTGACCGACCTCGGCTCGCAGCAACGCCGCCACCGCCTCGATGTCCTGCGTCTCGCGAGCCTCTGCGTCCGAGTCGTCGAGGTCGTGATGACTCGGCAAATGGTCCAGATACCGTGCAATGATGCCGTACAGTGCGCTGGCCGCCGCCGCGACATCGGTCAACCCGGCGTCAATCGCACTCTGCGGCATCGACGGAAAATTGGCAGACTCCGGCGACTGCACGAACACGCCGCCGGCGTGCGCCTTGATGGCACGCAGCCCCAGCGTGCCATCCGAACCCATTCCCGAGAGCAGCACGCCGACGCTCCGGGCGCCACGCTCTTCTGCCAGTGAACTGAAAAGCGGTCGATCGGCAAGCGCAGGCCCCGCGACTCCATGGGCTGCGTGAGACGCAGCACGCCATGGTGGACCTCCAGATCGCGATCGGGAGGAATCACGTAGACATGTCCGGGCAGAATGACCGTGCCGTCGGTGATCTGCTCCACTGGGAGCTGACTCACGCGCTGCAGCAGTTCCGTGAGCAACGTGCTGTGCGTCGGGTCGAGGTGCTGCACCACGACGAACGCGAATCCGCATCCGACCGGGACGGGGCGGAGAAACTCCTCGAGCGCCTCGAGTCCACCGGCGGAAGCGCCAATGGCGATGATCGGGAACGTGGGAGGCGCGGCGTCTGCCGTGCCCCCCACGTCCGACTGCTGATCGCCGGCCATGTGCCGTCCCGTTGAGAAGCGAATTCTCGCGAGCGCAGCCTTTCAGGCAACCGCTACCCACGCTGCATGGAGCGAACGCGGGCGCGTACAGATTTTTCTCGCGGCTTGCGGACTCTCTCCTTAAGCTGTGGGCAACGGCCTTGTTAAGCAAGGATGACGGACGCTTACGGCTTTACGCCGCTCGCGGCCCACGCCGAGAGATCGCTGAACGCCTCAAGTACCATGGTGGCGGAAATGTTGCAGTGTCCGTAGGTGGGCACCTGACGCTGCACCAGAAACGCGCTGTTGCCGGCCGCATCGACCGCCGACTTGAGCGCTGCCTCATGGAATAGCGGCACGGCGGGATCCCACGTGTTGTGGAGCGTCAGCACCGGGACGGAGAGGTTGCCCGTGGGCGTGAAGTGCCGGCTCAGGTAGTTGCTCGCGCGGCGATCCATGTCATACCGGGTCACGAGATCATTGGACGCTGCAACGAGCGGACCAATCGGGAACGGGCCCACCTGCGTGGCCAGCGAATACACCGTGCTGCGATTCCCGAACGGCGACGTGCCGTTTACCAGGTCAACAATGTTGTTGATGCCCCGCGCGTGAAAGGACAGCGCGCCGTACAGCGATCCCACCAAGGTCTGGAAGGCGGGAGTTGCCGGATTGGCCACGTCGCCGATGGGCAGATAGGGCAGCGGCGTCTGCAAGGTGCTCGCGATCGCGAACAAAGCCGCCGGATTGGCACCCACGGCCGCCGTAATCTGGCCAATCGTCACCTCGGTGCCGGCCGGTACCCCGAGCACATTCCCAGGCAGCGCCCCCGGGTAGAACGCATCGAACAGCGCGCGGACGTTGCCGAGGTAGTCTGTTTCCAACTGCGATCCGCCCACCATGCCGCACACGAGCAGCGCGCCATTGTACTGCCGGCCAAACCGCTGGACCAGATCGAGCCCGATCCCGCCACCGAGCGAATGGCCAATAATGAACTCCTGTCGAACGCGGCGGGGGAGCCGCGCGCGCAGCAGGCCGCGCAGCTGATGTGTGCTCTGCGCGCCATCCTTGACGGCGAATCCATTCTGCGAATAGCTGGAGTAGGCCACCGCATAGCCCCGCGCACCCAGCGAGTCCCGCGTCAGATACAGGCTATCCTGATCGCGCAGGTCGACCGGACTCTCGGCGTCACGGAACCCATGCGCCATGTACACGGCGTCGCCGTTCCAGTGGCGCGGAACGTAAAGGGCGTAGCGGGCCCCCGGGCGGGTTTCACCCTCGACGACACGCCTCCAGATGCCGGATTCCGGGCGGTCCACTTCGGCCCGCGTGAACGCGGCCTCGGCCACGTTTGGCGCGGCCAGCGGTTCTTGATCCGTGCAGGCCAGTGCCGAAACGACTAGCAGCGAACACGCGGCCAGTCGGGTCAGGTGCCGAGTGGGAACGACGCGATGTGAGGTGGACATGACGACTCCTCGAAGAAAGTTCGTGCGCCGGAGACGCAGTGTGCGTCCGGCCACAGCAAGCTCGGGAGATCCGTTTCTCGCACCCATCCGTCACGTGACCTGCTTTCTCCTCCGTGTTGACGCAGCGCTGACGTAGCCGTATCACCCTGTCTGACGTACGTCACGTGACGCATGGATTGCGGTGGGCTGCGGATGAATGATGCTGGGAGACACTCCCCCTCCACTCCGAGGACCAACTATGCTACGCACCAGTCAGCTCGACCAGATAACGCGACACTTAACGGTCATAGTCGCGTCATTGGCATTACATTTCGCTCCCCAAGCGATTCTCCATGCACAGCCCGAATCGGACTCCCTCGGGCGACGACGCATCCTCCCCCTGCCCGCCCTGGCCTCCGCTCCCGAAACCGGGCTCCAGTACGGCGCCACCATGCTCGTGGTGCAGGAACCGGCCGCCCGACTCGCCACGCGGCCTTCCTCGCTGCTCATGTACGCTCTGCGCACCACCAAACAGCAGACCCGCGTGGGCGCAGAGCTCGAGCATTGGAGCACCAGCAATGCCCAGCGCGTGGCGGCGACGTTCGTCTGGCAGGAGTTTCCCCTGCCCTACTACGGCCGGGGCGATCGCACGCCGGAGGAGGCACGGGAGGTCTACACGCCCCGTGGCATCGAAGGCAGCGTCGCGTGGTGGCGGCGAGTTCGTGGGCCGTGGTATGCCACCGGCTCACTCCGGCATCTGCAGCAGGCCATCAAACACGACACGCTCGGAGTACTCCAGCAGCTCACGATCACCGGCTCGCAGGGCGGCAAGGTTACGGAGATCACGGCTGGCGTCCTCACCGATACGCGGGACAACTTGTTCGCACCCGCCCGTGGCCATTGGATACAGGCAAGCTATGCACGCAGCACCGAGTCGCTCTGGTCCGACTATTCCTATGGTCGGGTACGCCTTGATGCTCGGACATACCACACGATCGGGCAGGGTCATGTGCTCGCCGCACAGTTCCAGCTGGTAGGCGTTGACGGCGACGCCCCGTACGATCAGCTCGCACTCGTGGGCGGCAGCGATATCATGCGGGGTTACGCCAAGGGCCGCTATCGCGACCGGCTCGCGATGGCGGCTCAGGGAGAGTATCGCTCTCCCATCCGCCGTCGTGTGGGAGGCGTACTGTTCGCCGGCGCGGGCATCGCGAGGCCAGGGTTCGGCGACCTCGGCCAGAGCGCCCTGTTCCCGACCCTCGGCGCGGGACTGCGCGTGCAAATCGACGCGCGGCAGCGCACTGCCGTGCGCCTGGACTATGGCAGAGGGCGCGACGGTGCATCAGGGCTGTACATCGGCTTCAACCAGGCCTTCTGAATGAAACCCATTGTCGGACGTGAACGGGAGCTCGCTGCCATCGCGCAGATGCGCGCGCAAGCGGGCCTCGGCAAGGGGGCGGTGCTCCTCGTCAGCGGCGACAGTGGCGTGGGCAAGACCCGACTGTTGGCCGAGCTCTCCGGCCCGGCCCGGGACGCCGGATGGCAGGTGATGGACGGCAGTGCCTACGCGCTCGAAGCCGCGATTCCGTACGCGCCCTTCGCCGACGCCTGCGAGCCGACCATCACCCGCATTGACGCCAACCAGCTCGTGCGTCTCACGCGCGGTGACCGACGCGTGGTGACCACGCTGGCGCCCGGCCTGACCGATGCGAGCGCCAGCGCAGCGAATGAACGAGCCGCAAGCGGTTCCAGTGTGGCCGAACTGCAGGTGCGACTGCACGCCGGCATCCTGCAGCTGCTGGTACGGCTTTCCGAGCGACAGCCGGTGCTGCTTGTGCTCGAAAATCTGCAGTGGGCCGACACGTCCTCGCTCGAGCTCCTCCACTTTCTCGCGAGGCAGGTGCACGCCCATCGGATCCTGCTGGTTGGCACGTGGAATGAGACGGAGCGCGAACTCCCGGAGGCACTCCGCACCATGGTGCGATCGCTGCGCTCTCTTGGAATCGCGAATCACCTGCAGCTCGAGCCGCTTTCACGAGCCACGCTCGCCGAGTGGTTGACCCACCGCTTCGAGGTGGAGGAGGCCAGCGTGCAGCAGTTCATCGACGCACTGCATGACACCACCCGCGGCAATCCGTTCTTCGCGGAGCAGACCCTTGAGGAGCTCATCGCCTCGGGCACGCTCCGCCGGAGCGGCGGCGTGTGGGTTGGATGGCAGGCCGAGCAGATCGTGCTGCCGCGTTCGGTGAAGGATGTGCTGCAGGCACGGCTGCACCGACTCAGTCCCGAGGCCAGTCACGTAGCGGGCTTCGTGGCTGTCTCCGGCTCCGCCGTCGATCACCACGTGTTGTTGTGGGCCGCTAGGCGCGCCGGTTCGACGCACACAATCGGCGAGAGTGATATCGCACTCGATGGCCGTGCCCCTGCGGACGAGTCGGTGCCCACGGAGTCGCTCGACCACGACCTGATCACGGGGCTCGACGAGTTGCGTGCGCAAGGCATCGTGGTCGAGCGACTGGAACAGGGTGGCATCATGTATGATCTGGTGCATCCCATGCTGCGGCTCGCCATTCTTGACATTCTCGGACTTGCGCGGGCGCGTGGCATGCACGCGTACATCGCCACCGCGCTGGAATCGGTGCATGGTGAGCGCGCTTCGCGGTACGCCGAGCAGATCGCGGCGCACTGGCGGCGCGCGGATCCTCGCGTGAACGCGCGCAGCGCCGTGCACTGGCTGCTGCAGGCCGGCCATCAGGCCAAGGAGCGGCTCGCACGTCGCGAAGCCGCACTGGCGCTTCAGGCCGCGCTCGACCGCGCGGACGAGTACCCGGATCTGGTGGACGAAGACACCGTGCGCGTGTTGCTGGACGAACTCTCGCGTCTGTATCGCCGACTGGGCGAGTATGCACTGGTCGTCGGCATGTGCGAGCGGGCGCGGGATCTGGCGCTCGCTCGTGGCGACAACATCGGCGTCGCCGTCAGCGAGCGTCGCCTGGGACTCGCCTACGAGGGCCTCGGTCGCCGCGTGGAGGCGTTGGAACACTACGACGCCGGGATTCTGCGTGCGACAACTGCTGGCGATCAGATGCTCGTCGTGCGCCTGCACCTGGCGAAGGGCGACTCGCTGCAAGCGCTGGGACAGCCAGATGAGGCCCGACGTGCAATCGCCCAGGCACTGGATCTGGCCGAGCAGGGCGGCGATGTGGCCCTGCTCGCACGCGCGCATCGCGCCCTGCTCAAGGTGCACACGTGGTCTGGTCCGGCACACCGTGCCTGGGCGCATGCACGAAGCGCCGTCGAGTTTGCTGAGCGATGCGACGCACCCAATCTGTTGTGGTCCGCGCATTGGTCGGCGGCCGTTCTGGGCGCCTTCTCCGCCAGCTCAAGCGCCCTGATCCACCATCTTGAGCAGGCGACGCGCCTGGCGGATGAGCTCCGCTCGCCGCTGCTGAAGCTACGCACGTTGGAGATCGCCATCGAGTTCCGGTCGTGTACGGGCGAATGGGATCGCGCACTGGTGGACGGGACACGCGCCATTGCAGACGCCCGCGCCATTGACCAACCCTCCATGCTGGTCCGTTTGCTGTACTGGGTGGGCACGATGCAGTTGTATCGGGGCGATCGGGACGAGGCAGGCCGCCTGTTTGCGGAAGCGTGGAAAGTGGCGGACGCCGATGCGGTGAACATCGACCAACCCCTCGAAATCCATCGCCTGCTCCCTGCCTATAGCGCGCGTATCCAATGGCTGGTGGGCACGGGGGACCATCGCGCCGCCCTGGAACTGGGCCACACGGCGTTGATGATCACGGAGCGCACCGGCACCGTAGGCTGGGCGGTGTATCGCTTGATTCCCGCCATCGCGCACTCTGCGGTGGTGCTCAAGGACACGCCGACGCTGCAGTTGCTCCGTGACCAGCTCGCCCGGTATGCCACACAACTGTCGCATACCATCGGGCGAGGCTGGGTGTCGGTGCTCGACGGCGAGCTGGCGATCCAGTCCGGAAATCTGGAGGCGGCGGTGGTTGACCTCCAGCTGGCTATTGCCACGCTCGAGGCGGTACCGGTGCCGTTTGATGCGGCGCATGCACGCATTCGACTGGCCGTTGTGCTCGGCCGACAGGGCGAGACCGATGAGGCCGCACGCGAAGCACGTTCGGCGCTCGAGGTCTTCGAAAAGCTGGGAGCGGCACCGAGTGCCGATGACGCGCGGGCCTTCCTGCATTCGATTGGTGCACGATTTCCAACGCAGCACGCCACGGGGGGCCTGGACGGACTCACCGGACGGGAGCAGGAAATCGTGCAGCTCGTCGCGCAGCGCTTGGCCAACAAGGAAATCGGTGCCCGACTGCAGATTTCCGCGCGCACCGTGGGCACGCACCTCGCCAACATCTTCGACAAGGTTGGCGTCCGCGATCGCACGGCGCTTGGTGACCTGGCGCGCGAGCAGGAAAGACATCGCGCGTAGCGACACCTGCGTCACCTGTCGCGCACTGGTACGTCTTGCGACGTATGGAAGCACCGACCCGCCAGCGGCATCGTGTGACCAGCGAGAGTAAGGGCTCTCGCACGGAGGCCACGTGCTTGAGACAGGAGGAGGGTATGATGCGCACTCGTTTCGCGGTGTCCTGTGTTGCGCTGTTGGTGATGGCGACACAGCTCCACGCGCAATCCGGCTCGACAACGCGAGGTCCAGCGCGGTTTGGGGTGCTGGGCGGGATGAACGCCGCGACACTCAACGGTGGAGACGGTGATGCTCCCGACCGCCGGACGGGATTGTTGGTCGGGGCGTACGTGGTGAAGCCGCTGAACGCCCACCTGAGTCTGCGTCCTGAACTGCTGTACTCGCAGAAGGGGGCGGAGGTCTCGTCCAGTGGCGAACTTTTTACTTTCACCTCAGCGATCGAACTTGCCTACATCGACGTTCCCATGCTGCTCCAGTACGAGGGCGGAACGCCGAGTGGCATCACACCACATGTCTTCGTTGGTCCGACGTTTGGCTTCAAGGCGGGCTGCACGCTCACCGAAACGTCCGATAACACGGGCGGCGTCGAGCAGAGTTCGGATTGCGAGGACCAGGGTGGCGAGCTCGAGGCATTTGACCTGGGCGGTCTGGTCGGCGCCGGAGTCGGGTTCCCACTTGGTTCGGTTCGGGGAACCGTTGGGGTGCGCTTCCAGCAGGGGTTCACGGAAATCGCGATGGACTCCGAGATCAAGAATCGTGTGATCTCGGTCTACGGCTCCGTGGAGTTCGGTCGCCGATAGGTCTTTCCCTTGCGATATGCGAATCCCCGGGGCGTCTTCATCATGACGTCCCGGGGATTGTGCACATATTGAGTCTCCGCATCTCGTCACTCGCGCCGGGCTCGCGCCGGGCTCGCGCCGCGATTCAACACGCAGTGCGCTCAGCGGTTCGTATGTGCCGCCGAGTGCTGGATTGCAAAAACGGACGACGCGCGCGGGCCCAGTTCGGCCGTCACCCGCTCCGCGAGTGCCTGCCAACTGGCGCGAAGCCGCGCCACGTCATCGGGCTGCACGTGTCCGCTGCCGACGGCGCGCTCACGGACGGCGTCGGCGACAAGCCGCGCGTCGGCCAAGGCCTGCTCCACCAGCACATTGGTATCCGCGTATACGAGCGCCCGTCGCAGAAACGCATCGCCGCCCACCGCGAGCGAGAACGCGCGGGCTGCATCAGCGTCCACGCCGCCGGGCGCTGGCAGACCCGCGCGCGCGAACGGCAGTGCCCAGTTGTCGGCGTAGAACCGGCCCTCGGGGTTCGCCAATGCCGTCCACACGTGCAGCACCCACACACGCGTGCTCGACGCGCTCACTGGCGCGCGGTCTTCGCCCACGCCGCTCTCTGCACTGAGCAGCCCACTGTGCTCGTGCCACGCGTCAGGCCATCCCGGTGCCCACGTGGGCAGCGCCGCGCCCTCCGACGTGAGGACGAACCCCACGCCGATCAACGTGGGCCGTCCCTGGATGGGCGCGAACGCAAGCATTGTGGGATGCGCGGGATCCAGCTGACCCGTGAGGAGCGTAGGCACGTGCAACCAATGCTCGCCCATGCCGGGGAAGTCGGTGCCGATGCGGCGATAGCCCGCGGCGCGTGCCGCTTCGCGATCGGCCAACAATCCCGTCATGTGCGTCGCCGAGTCGGCAAGCCGCTCGAGCGGCGACGCGTCAGCTGGCAGCCGTTGCGCCGGGCTGTCTTGCGACGACGTCTGCGAGACGTCTCCCCGATTCACCGAGTCCTGCTTGAGCGCCTCCAGCACGCGCGCCAGCAGGGCTGCATCCATGCCTTGCGGAAACCGGCTGACCATCTGCAGTCGCTTGCGCTGTACGACATCCGGTACCGCACCCTTGGACACGTGGTACGGCACGCCCAGCTTTGGCACGCTGAACCGCTGCAGGTCGCGCCAGCGCAAGAACCACAAACTGTCGGCGAGGAGATAGACACCGGCAGTATCCAGCGCGATGAGCTCGGTCGCCGTTGTTGGCGCAGTGCCGGGTGGTTTCCGGCTGAGTGTGACCATCGCCCCACCGGGTCGGACCGCCGTGTCGTACGCCTCAACTGGAATCCCGTGCCTGCAGGCAGCGAGCAGCGGCAGCACCAGCAGGAGCGCGTATCTGATTCGCATGATCATCTCCTCAGCGGACGGGGAGCTTGGACGCGTAGAACTCACGCTCAAAGGACTGCTTCCGCTCGGTCCACCGTCGCAACGCGATGAGCATGGTCTCATCACCGGGAACAAACGCGGTCGTCCGCGTGGGCGCGGCCAGCCACGCGCCGCGCACCCACTCATTGTACCAACCTTGCCACGCGATCAGGTTTGTCACGGTCTCGCCAGCCTCGGGGCGCGGTGCATCACCACCCGCAAACACCAGCGTCATCCGTTGACCGGGACGCGTCTCGAAGTACTGCTGGTCGGCCGCCTCGAGCGCCCGCACCGCATCGGGATCATTGCGAGCTGGCCCTCCGTCCACCGGTACAGGAACAATCACGGAGTCCACGGCCAGCAGACGAACGGCCGGACGCCCCACGATACCCGTGATCTCCACCTGGTCGATGCGCCAGTTGTCGGCGACAAACCGAAGCCGTACCCGACCACTTCCATCCGTCGAGACCGGACGCGGCAGGACCATCGCCACGTCCCGAAACGCGATCGGACCCACATCACCCAGGCGTGCGTGACCAACGAACGGGGCCTGCACCGGGAGGGGCACACCGTTCACCTCGGCCCGCATGCCCATCGTGGCCACGTACCAGCGCGCGAGATCCACGGTGCGGGCGACATGCTGCAGATCGGTGGCCAGCCAGTCGAGGGCGTCGCGTCCGCCAAGCATGCCCTCGTACAGCAGGATCGTATTGAGCAGCGAGTTGCGCAGCCGGAGCACCACCGCAATCGAGTCACCGGGCGGGAGCGTGTCGGCGTCGAGGTCGATCCAGTCGTCGAGGTCACCCGTGTGCGCCGCGCGAACCGTTGCCGGCGCGGTGGAAAACAGCGTCCCATCAGCCGTCGCAAGTGCGGCGCGTACGTCGCGCCCCGCACGATCCTGCGCGCTGCGAAGTGGAACCGGCGTGGAGACCAGCACCGGGGTACCGCGCTGATCCGGCACGAGTCGGGTGCCCACCGGGTGTCGCGCCGTCACGAGCTCAATGTGGTTGATGAAGTGCGTCTCCAGCGCCTCGTTGCGCAGTTCGAGCCGCACACGACCGTCGGCGTCAGCGACCGCACGCAGCGGGTCCAGATCTCGCTGCTCCATCATGGGCGAAATCGAGTACGAGAAGCCCTCGGCCTCCAACACGTGACCCTGCGGTGTGCTCGCGTACACCGTGGGACACGACCCAAAGATGGCGACGGCGAGAAGCGCAGCCGCGGGAATCGCCGCTGCCGTCGCGGCCAGGGAGACCACAACGCTGAGCCCCGACTGAAACGTGCCCTCGTAGGTTTCGACGCCCACGACGCTGTCGAGGGGAACCGAGGCGCGCGCGACGGGCGCGGTCGAGAAGAGCGCGTAGTGTGCGCCCGTGCCACGGATCGCTTCGCTATTGACGGTGGCACCGTTCGTGAAGAGTACCGTCGCCCCGTCCGACATGTGCACCTTGACCGGCGTGCGGATGGTCGTCGTTTGTGCACCGGTTGGCGCCGGCACCTCACGCACCTCGGACTTGTAGAACGTGTGAATGCAGGCGGTGGCACCGAGCAGCGCCACGGCCACGATCGCACGCACGGTACGTCGCCATCTCAGGGTGAGTCTGGACACGGGATCGCCTCTGGGTGAAGGGTGGGGCGACCAACGTACGGCGGGCGCCACGGCGCGCCAATACGTCGCGCGACGTAGCAGGCGGGCCAGAGCGCTGTCCGGCGTTAGCTTGCCATCGGGATTGCATGGGCAGCGCGTCTCGTCGCGGGACGGACTCGCCTACTCCTTCAACCGGGCATCACCTCACGCCACCTGTGACCCAAGACCGCTCACCACGCGCCATCCTCAGCTTCTGGATGCCGCTGGCCCTGCAATGGGTCATGATGGCGCTGGAGGTCCCGTTCCTCGCGGCCGTCGTGGGGCACCTGCCCAACCCCGCGTTCAACCTCGCTGCGTTTGGTGTGGCGTACGCGTTTGCGATCCTGGTGGAGTCGCCGGTGATCATGCTCATGAGCGCCGCGACCGCACTCGTGACCGACGCCGACAGCTATCGAAAACTCCGGCGCTTCACGTGGGCGCTCAACCTGGGCGCCACGGCGCTGCTGCTCGGCGTGCTCGCGCCTCCGGTCTTCGACGCCCTCATGCGCTCCGCGGTGGGGCTCCCTGATGCCGTGGCGGACATCACCTACGGCGCACTCTGGCTGCTGCTGCCGTGGCCGGCCGCCATTGGCTATCGCCGCTTCCTGCACGGTGTGCTCATTGCCTCGGGACGCACGCGCCGAGTGGCCTACGGCACCGGTGTCCGCCTGCTCACTATGGGGTGCACGGCGCTGGTGCTCTCCACGGTCGACATTCCCGGGGTCTGGGTGGCCGCCGCCTCGCTCTCGGCTGGCGTGGTAGCAGAAGCGCTGGTGACCGCTGTGATGGCAGCCGGCGTCGTGCGCGACGTCAAGTCGCGCGAGTACGAGTTCGCGACGAAAGACTCGTCAACGCGACTCGACTATCACAGCATCGCCCGCTTCTACTACCCGCTCGCACTCACGTCCTTCATCGGGCTCAGCACAAAGCCGCTGCTCACCTTCTTCATGGGCCGTTCGCCCGCGCCCGTTGAATCGTTGGCACTGTACCCGGTGGTCGTGGCCCTCGTGTTCGTATTCGGCACCCTCGGCCTCTCATTTCAGGAGGCCGCGATCGCACTGCTCGGCCGCAATCTCGAACACGTGCGCGAGATTCGTCGGTTCGCAGTGTGGCTGGCACTGTTCGCGTCCGGCTGCCTCACCGTTATTGCCTTCACGCCGCTGGCGGGGGTCTGGTTCGGGCGCGTGTCCGGCCTGCCGCCGGAGCTGGTGGACATGGCGCGAACACCAGTGCGCATCGCCGTGCTCATGCCGCTGCTCTCCGTGGCGCTCGCCTACCAGCGGGCCGTGCTCGTGCAGACGCGCCACACGCGTCCCATCACCGTGGCCACCGCGCTCGAAATCGGCGGTATCGCGGTGCTGTTCCCTGTGTTCGGCTGGTGGATGGGCCTGATGGGCGTGACGGCCGCCATGGCAGCACAGCTGGGCGGACGCACCATGGGCGTGGCATTCCTGACGTGGCGGGCGCGGGCGGCGTCAGAGAGAAGCCGCTAGCTGGGCGTCTCGCATGAGACTCAAGCCAAAATGTGGCGCGAATAACAATATTTGCTATATTTTGCTACATTGATGCACTACAAGCTCACCCAAGCGGAGATCCGGCATGAACGTGTCTTTGACGCCCGAGTTCGAGGCCTTCGTCGGCGAGAAAGTGAAGAGCGGCACCTACACGTCCGCTAGTGAGGTGGTGCGTGCGGGACTGCGGTTGCTGCAGGCGTACGACGCCGAGCAGATCGCGCGGCTCGAGGCGTTGCGAACTGACGTCAGCGTTGGGCTATCGCAACTCAAGCGCGGTGAAGGCGTATCAGGCGATACGGTATTTGCACGTGTGCAAGGGAAGAGCCGTGCGCGTCGCGCGCGGTGACGACGTATCAGCTTTCCCCGGCCGCGGAACAGGACCTCGACGATATTGCCAACTACATCGCGCAAGACCGGCCGAGTGCAGTGGCTGGAGTGCTGGACACTCTGGAAGCGGGTTGCCGTCTTGTCGCCACACACCCAGCCATCGGTCGGCAGCGCGACGAGATTGGACGGGGAGTGATGAGCTTTCCCGTTGGCGACTATCTGCTCTTCTACGCAACTGAAGACGCAACGGTGGGCATCGCCAGGATCTTGCACTCGCGGCGCGATGTCGTGCCCATTTTTCATGACGAGTAAGGATTCATCTGCGCGGCTGAGAGTGTTCTGCGCTCTTGCGCTGCTGCTCATCGCCGGATGCAGCGAGGCAGCGTTGCCCAACACGGCCGACCAAACCGCCACCCTCGTCCCGCAGGCCCGCATACGCTCGGACGACGGCCCGCCGCTCACCACCATCAATCAGATCGTTGCCACCAATGACTTCGTGTTCGTCGGTCAGGAAGGCGAACAGGAAATCCTCGTGTACGACGTGGACGGCGCGTACGTGCGCACCATCGGGCGCGAAGGCAGCGGTCCCGGAGAGTTCGTCTCACTGCGTCGGTTCGGCGTGCAGGGCGACACCATCTGGACCATTGACTGGGGCGTGTTTCGTCTCTCGCGATTCACCACACGCGGCGAGTTGCTCGACGATCTCAATCTTGAACCGTATCGGCAGCGCGACGAGACGCTGGACATCGCGTTCACGCTGCTGCCGGAGCAGCTCACGCCACGCGGCGAGATCCTGGGTTTCGGTGGCACCGAGGCACGCCGAATGGCGGACGGGTCCGTGCTGCGGAACCCCATCGTGCGCTGGTCGCAGTCGCGCAACGCCACCGACACGCTCGGTTGGTACGACATCCGGTACTACGGCCTGTATCTCAAACCCGGCTTCTACTGGTCACAGCCCATCGAAACGGTCACGCTCGTGGTGTACGACGGCGCCGCTGATCGCGCCTGCGTGGTGGAGCGAGACCAACTCGCGCGAGCGGGCGTCGCCACCGTTGACATCACGTGTCTGGCGGCGCTTGGCGACACGGTGTGGCAGCGCTCCGTGCCGTACGAACCCGTCGCCATTCCGGCCACCGTGGTGGACAGCGCGCGTGACAGCCGCATGCGTCCGCTGCTCAAGCGTTACGCCGAAGCGGATGTGGACGCCGCACTCTACATCCCCACGCACTGGCCACCTGTGGACGATGGCTTCGCCGGTGCCGACCGCAGCCTCTGGCTGCGTGGACCGGCGCTCGGCGAGACGGTCACATACACCGTGTTCAACCATGACGGCTCGAGCATGACGCGCATCAACGTGCCCCGTTCACTGCGCATTCTCTGGGCCGACGCCACGTCGGTGTGGGCACAAGAACTCGATGCAGACGACGTGCCCACGCTCGCGCGATTTTCGATTGAGCGGAGTGCCGGGATGCCGTAAGCGTTTGTGCCGACCTCAACCGTGAGCACGCCGCAACCGCAGCGGTCGAATCATCCCGTGCGGAATCGAGAGATCCAATCCGGTGCGAGCGCACGTACGAGCGTGGCAAGTGCAGGCGCCCGCTCCGCGTGAGCCTGCTGGCCGCGTATTCGCGCGGCATTCACGCCCCCGCCCGGAGACTCATCCATGCAGAATACCGCTGCTCGTCCACTGCGCCTGCTCGCGCTCATCCTGTGTGCCACGCTTGCCGCCTGCGAAGGCGAAACGGGGCCGACCGGCCCAGCCGGCTCGGACGGTAGCAATGGAGCGCAGGGCCCCGCCGGCCCCACGGGACCGCAAGGTCCGATTGGCCCCACCGGGCCTGCCGGCCCGAACGGCGCGCCTGGCTCGGCCAACGGCCGCCTCGTCTACGGCATTGACAGCCTCAACGGCCTCGTCACGTTCGGCGCACTGCGCCCCGACCAGGTGTATCGCAAGATTGCCGTCACCGGCCTGCAGGCGAACGAAACCGTGGAAGGCATCGACTTCGGCCCGGTGGATGGTCGACTGTACGCGCTCGGGTCGAGCAGCCGCATTTACACCATTGACACCATGACCGGCGCCGCCAACATGGTGGGCGCCACACCGTTCACGCCGGGCCTCGTTGGCGCACGTTTCGGGTTCGACTTCAATCCGGTACCCAATCGCATTCGCGTGCACGGCAACCTGAATCAGGATCTGCGTCTCGTGCCGCTGCTCGGCGGCGCCACGGACGGCGCCGTGGCATTCGTTGACGGCGATCTCGCCTACGATCCCACCGATAGCGGCGCGCCCAACACGCCGACCATTGGCGGCACGGCCTACACCAACAGCGTATCCGGCGCCACCACCACGTCGCTCTACGCCATCGACTACGCGCGTGATGTCCTCACCACGCTCGCCAGCCCCAACAACGGCATCATGACCACCGTTGGTCCGCTGGGTGTGAACACCACGGGTGACGTGGGCTTTGACATCGCCGGCAACAACGGCACGGCGTACGTCACGCTCACCGTGGGCGGTGGCTTCTCCGGTTCCACGCTGTACGTGATCAACCTGGCGAGTGGGTCGCTCTTCCCGGTGGGTGGGGTGGCAAACATGACGCCGCTGCGGGGTATCGCGGTCGCGCCGTAGCTCGTGATGATGCTACGCC
The DNA here is from genome assembly GCA_038259155.1 of Gemmatimonadales bacterium. Taxonomy (GTDB): domain Bacteria; phylum Gemmatimonadota; class Gemmatimonadetes; order Gemmatimonadales; family Gemmatimonadaceae; genus JAABRT01. The sequence continues at coordinate 12,562 of JBBSPE010000016.1, read as the reverse complement.
GACGCTGGGCGTCGCCGTGAGTACGCAACAACGCTCAGCACGATGGCCGCGGACGAAAAAAGCGTCATGACCGTACCCGGCACAAACTTTACAAATCCACCGAGGTCGAGAAACAGGAAGTAGCCGACGTCGGCCAGACCGCCTACCAGTGCCGCGAGAGCGATCGCCGGCGCGGAGCGGCGCCAGATCAGGATCGCACACACAACGGTCACGAGTCCGATCCAGAACAGGTTGAAACCGTGCTGGTTGATGACCGCGCCAACGGCATCTGGGTAGGTCATGTCCAGCAGCGCCGGCGCAACGTCGTCGGCGATGCCCTTGACGGCGTCGGCGGTGGGAAGGGCCATCGTGAGCACGCCGGCAAGCGTGTGCACGAGACCCCAGACCACCCAGAGCACAGCGGCGAGACGGAGCATCCAGCGATCTGACGGGCGGACGGCAAAGGTATTCATGGGAAAGCGCTCCAGCAGTTGGGACGACGTTGTGCGGAATGACTCGCGGGGCGTGATGTCAGCCGTCACGTCAAACTGTAACATTGTTGGTTGCTAATTGGTTCAGCGGAATGAAGCATGTCAACTCGCACATCAACTCGCACGTCGTCCAGCTGACGCGCCCCGAGCCGTTCGCGCCCGACCTATCCGCGCCCGCACGATACGGTCCATCTGCGCCACCGTTACCGCCGCAAGCCGCTCGAGCATCGCCCGCTCGGCCTCCTCCAACAGCCCGTTCACGTAGTGGCCGAGCACCGGTGCCACGACGCCGGCGCAGCCGTCGGGGTGACGGGCAAGCATCACCGTGTCGTCCGACACCGCCTCATAGGCCTCCCGCAGGTTGATCGCGGAGGGGTGCCGGGCCAGCAGGCTGCCACCGCCCGCGCCCCGCTGTGTCTCCACGAGGCCGGCGCGCTGCAGTTTGGCGAGCACACGTCGGAGCACGACGGGACTGGTGCCGTACGTGTGGGCCATCTGCTCGGAGGTCAGCATGTCTCCGCCCCGTGAGGCGAGGAATCCGAGGATGTGGAGCGCGATGGTGAACTGGTTGTTCATGGGCAATATGTAACTGAGTTGGTAGCGTTTTGCAAATGTGCACGCGGCTGCAAATCGCGGCGCTCACCCCACCCGCAGCGCAAACTCGCACGCCGTGGCACCCATGGCCTCGCAACGCACCTCCACGACGGACGCGCGCGCGCTGACAAGTCGCACAAGCAGCGTCTGCAACGTCGTCGTGTAGAAGTGGCAGGCTGGGACCGTCGCCTCCAGACCGCGACACATGGGACAGCGACGCAGCACCAGACGCATGGGTTCGCCGGGCGGATGTTTCAGCGACACCTGCGCCGTGCCGGCAAACGTCCACGTATGCCGCATGATTCCGCCCAACAGCACGCGCAGCGCGATCGTGGACGGCAGCACGCGCATCATCACCTGCGCGACACGCGGAATGCGATGCGCGATGAGGTACTCAGCGGTACGTACACCGGCGTCGCCCAGAACCGCCTCGAACAGCGCTGGATCAAGGTCGGCGCGCAGCGCGTGCACGAGGCGATTCACCTCTGCTTCGTCCACCATGTCGGTGGGCATCGTTTCCATGGTTCGACCGGTGGCCTCGTGCAGCAACGTACAGGCGCGCGGGTCACCCACGAGTGCCTGCAGGGCAGCCGCCGTCTGGATGATCGCATTCGGGCCGATGCGACCGGCGGCCATGCTCGTCACACCGTCCTCGAGAAACTCGCTGCGCCGCGTTGGCCGGGAAGATAGGCGTCCAGCTCCATGGCCATGTTCCGGACGAAGAAACGGCCCAGCGGCGTGACCGTGAGTGCCCGTTCACCAAACTCGACCAGCCCATCGTCTGCAAAAGGGGCAAGCCGCTCGCGCAGGTCGTGCGCGCCGGGCGGGACGGCGTCCCATGGCAACTCGAGATTGCACATGAGGTGCAGAATGGCCGCCTGTCGCGCGCGATCGTCCTCGCTGAGCGCGTGACCGCGGACCGTCGGCAGGCGTCCCGACGCCACGCGCTCACGCCACCCCGCGAGCTGAGGCTCGTTTTGCGCAAAGCAACCGCCGACATTCGAGATCGCACTCATGCCCGCGCCCACCAGATGCGCCCCGGGCATGGTCGTGTAGCCCATGAAATTGCGATGCAGGCGTCGTTCGCGCTGCGCCACGGCGAGCGGATCATTGTCGCGCGCAAAATGATCGAGGCCGATCCAGGTGTAGCCGGCGCCCGTGAACGTCGCCACGGCATGCTGGAACAGCGTCGCACGGGCTGTACCATCGGGCAGTTCGTCCTCATCAATGAGGCGTTGATGCGGCCGCTGATCGGGCAGGTGCGCGTAGCCGAAGCAGGCCACGCGATCGGGCTCAAGCTCCAGCGCCTGCTCGATCGTCCGTGCAAACGTCGCCGCCGTCTGCCTCGGCAGCCCGTAGATCAGATCGATGTTGATGCCGGAAAATCCCGCCGCACGCGCCGACTCGCACACGTCGCGCACCAGCGCTGGTGACTGCAGGCGGCCGATCGCTTCCTGCACACCGCGATTGAGATCCTGTACACCAAAGCTGATGCGGGTGAAGCCGAGCTGCCGAAGGGTGCGCAACTGATCGGGCGACACAAGTCGCGGGTCGGCCTCGATGCTCAACTCCACATCGTCGGTGAAGTGGAAGCGATCCTGGAACATGCGGAAGGCGCGCGTGAGCTGTCGCTCGTCGAGCAGGTTGGGGGTCCCACCACCCCAATGCATCTGGGCGGTGGGTTGCGAACGTCCCAGCTCACTGACCACCAGGTCGAGTTCGTGCTCCAGATCGTCGAGATAGCGATCAATCGTGGACGGCCAACTGGTGGTCAGCGCATTGCACCCGCAGTAGAAGCACTTGGCGGCGCAGTACGCGAAATGCGCATACAGCGCCACGGGCGTGCCAGTCGTTCCGGCCGCGCGCAAGGCCTGCGCGTAGCCGCGATCAGAGAACGCGCTGGTCCAAACGGGCACCGTGGGGTAGCTCGTGTATCGGGGCCCCGCCGTGTCGTACTTGGCGAGCAACCAGGACGGCACGGCGGGCGACTCCTGCGACGACGGGTCAAGAATCAACACGCGCGCACCCCGCCGCTCGCTGCGGTCACGGCCTCGGTGCCGTCGTCGTCGTCCGGCGTCACCGCGGTGCCACCCACCGGCGTCGGCCGCATGGTGGAGCGCTTGGGGGCGATGAACTCATCAGCGGGTAGCTCGTGTCCCGCCACACACACCATGGGAACGTCGGTCAGTGCCGACTGCCCGTGCACATGCTGGATCTCGCGCTTGGTCTTCAGGCGCAGCAGCTCGTCCCTGGACGTGGTCTTGGACTCGTCGAACTTCCAGTCCACGTTGTCCTGCCCCCAGTAGTTGATGCGCCCGAGATCGTAGAACCGTCGCTCCGCCGCACTCTTGAGATACGCCTTGAGACATCCGCGCAGATATTTGCGACGATACGGATCGCGGTCCCACAGATACCCGCCCGTAGCCTTCTTGAAGTAGAAGCGGCGGTAGTTCTTGAGCACACCGGCCAGCACCTCGTCGCGCGTCATCGTGTCGGGCTGAATGATCGGCGTGACGAAGTTGTACTTGGCGTAGTCGCGCACCTCCACCTTGTCGCCCAGCTCCTGGAACAGGTCCGAGAATGGCCACGGCGTGTAGCAGTTCCAGTTCACCAGATCCGGCTTCCAGTCCTGCGCCATGCGGTACGTCTCTTCGAGCGTCTCGGGCGTTTCATTCTCGAGACCGACAATGAACTGCGCCTCCACCACGATGCCGTTCTGCCGCAGCAGCTGGATCGCCTTCTTGGACTGCTCGACCTTGATCTCCTTGTTGAAGCGATCGAGCTTGAGCTGCGCCGCTGCCTCGGTGCCCAACGAGACGTGCACAAGGCCTGCCTTGCGGTACAGCGGCAGCAGCTCCTCATCGCGCAGGATGTCGGTCACGCGGGTGTTGATGCCCCAGGTGATCCCAAGGTCGCGCGCCACCAGCTCTTCGCACAGCGCCACGAACTTCTTGCGGTTGATGGTGGGCTCCTCGTCCGCCAGAATGAAGAAGCCCACCTTGTGCTCGCGCACGAGGTACTCGATTTCGTCCACGAACTTCTTGGGGTCCCGCGTGCGGTACTGGCGCCAGAACTTCCACTGCGAGCAGAAGCTGCACGTGAAGGGGCAGCCGCGGGCAAAGTTCGGGATGGCCACCCGCGTGTTGAGCGGGATGTAGATGTAGCGGTCCCAGTTCAGAATCGCCCAGTCGGGGGAAAGACTGTCCAGATCCTGAATGGGCGGGTGCGGCGTCGTGGCAAACGGCTGCCCGTCCCGCAGGAACGCGATGCCGCGAACGGACTCTCGCTCGGCCGGCAGCCGCCCTTCGGCGAGCGCCCGCACGAGGTTCACCACGACCTCCTCGCCTTCCCCGCGCACGATGTAGTCGATTTGTGGGCACTCGCCCAGCACCTGACCGTACATGAACGTGCCGTGAATACCACCCAGCACGGTGACGGCGTCCGGATGGATTCGCTTGATCATGCGGACCGTGGTCTGCGCTTGATAGATCGCCGGGGTGATCGCCGTGCACATCACGACATCCGGGCGTTCGGCGGTGAGGATCGCCTCAAGTGCCTCGTCGTCGATGTGGTCGGTCATCGCGTCAATGAAGCGAATGTCCGTGAAGCCGGCCTGCTTGAGGGCGCCGCTGATGTAGGCGACCCACGCGGGCGGCCAGTTGCCTGCGATCTCGGCTCCGCCCGAGTGATAGTTGGGGTGCACCAGCAGGATCCGCATTGGCCATCTCCATGTCCACAAGGTCGGGTTGCCGCGACGAGTGCGCTGATTCGGCAACCTGACATGTGGGGAGAGCGTCCGCCGTCGGGTGAAATCAGCGGTGCGTGTAGGAGAATCCCCGAGTTCGTGGCGCTGCCGTCAGGACGCCGCCCCGGGCAACATCAACCCCTCCAGAAAAAACGCCGCCAACTCGGCCCGGCCACTCTGCCCCGACTTGCTGTACACGGCCACCGCGTGCTGACGCACGGTGCGCTCGCTGCGGTTGGTGAGGCCCGCGATCTGCTTGTGCCCGTGTCCCTTGAGCAGGAGCAGCGCCACTTCCCGCTCGCTCGGCGTGAGCCCCCACGAATCGAACTGGTCGTTGATGGCCTGCCCCATTCCCGAGAGCGCCGCCTCGGCCCGCTGGCGCCAGGCCGCACGCTCGGCCTGCTCGGCCACGAGCGAACGCTGCGTGCGTGCCAACTGCGCCGACGCGCGACGCCACGCGCGCCACAGCAGCAGCCCCACCGCCGCACTCACCACCATGAGGGTCAGCTCGATCAGGACATGGGCGCTTCGCCAATCGTCCGGACCATCGAGCCAGAGATCGGTCGCTCCGCCGAGCACGACAACCGCCAGCACTCCCAGCACGAGGCGCTGCAGCATTCGCTCGTCGATATCACTCGTATCCGTGTCCATGCAGTCCCGCCTACGGGAAGAGTCCAGCCGCGCGGAGGCATCCGTCATCTGCCGGAGGCGTTCCGCCAAGTGTCGTGATCGCACAAAGATGCGTCGAATGCCCGATGGTTGGGGCACACCGGGCCAACGATGCTTCGGGTGAGGTCGCGGGAAACACCCCGACCCACTCTCCCGGAGGATCCATGCAGTCCACGTTTGCAAACCTCATCCCCACGCCCCTCCATCCCGCCGTGGTCCACCTGCCCATGGCGCTGACCGTGCTCGTGCCGCTGTTTGCCGTGGGCGCGCTCATCGCCGTGCAGCGCGGCGCTCGCCCGCTTCGCAGCTGGAGCGTGGCCGCCGCCATGTTCGCCATGCTTTCACTGAGCGCGTGGGCATCGATCGAGACCGGCGAGGATCAGGACGAGGCGGTCGAGGCCGTCGTGCCCGAGTCCGCCCTCGAAACGCACGAGGACGCCGCCGAGCAGTTTCTCTGGCTCAGCGTCGGTGTGCTCGGCATTGCCGGCGTCGGGCTGCTTGGCGGGCGCATCGGTACCGGCGCGCGCGTGCTGGCGACCCTCGGCTCGGGTGTGCTCCTGGTGTCCGGATATAACGTCGGGCACTCCGGTGGACAGCTCGTTTACCAGCACGGCGCGGCGAGTGCGTACACGGCGAGTGCGACCACCAGCGTGGTGACGGATGTAGCCATTGGCGCCGTGCGCGTACCGACCGCGGGTCGTAACAACGTTGCCGGTCGCTAGGCAACGCCAACCCGCGGTCAGCCCAGGCGTGCCAGGACGAGTCCCGCACAGAACAGCACGAGTGCCAGACCCGTGCCGAATAGCGGCGACACGAAAAAATAGCGTCGGGACATCACGACGTACGCCAGCAACGCGCACACGCCGAGCTCCTGTAGAAACAACGACGAAAACAGTAGCCCCGACGGCTCGACCGCGAGGTAGCCGTACACGAGCGCAAAGAGCAGCAAACCGAGACTGTGGCTGGCGTTGAATCCGATCCAGCAGCGCCACATCGTGGTCTGTGTGGTGATCACGGGCGAGACGGCCTCCATCGTTGAGCGCAGGGCGCGGTCGCGCGGCAGCAGCTTGGGTCCAACGTAGGTCAGCACAAGGTGGCCAGCGCCCAGCACACCCATAATGGTGGCACTGAACAAAATGGCAATCGACGCTGTCACGAGCAGGTCCTGGTTATGTGAAATCTCGAAAAATTGTCGTGTGGCGCAGAGTGCACGTCTAATCCACCGCGCCAACAGCAACAGACCCATGAACGCCGCCACCATCACGTACGCCACGCGCAGATTGCGCTTGCCCGTGCGCATCTGCCACATGCCGTACGCGAGTGCCGTCAAGCCAAACGCCAGCACCACGGCCATCAGGCCAAACACCATCGCGGCCTGCGCGGCCGTCCCGTTGAACCGTGTGCCGTCCACGGTCTCACCCGGATGCCGCAAGGTGGGCAGCATGTTCGCCAGCACCACGCCCATGAGCACGCTGATGAACAGGCCGCAGAGCGTGAGCCCAAAGCCAAACCGCCGCGCCCACCGGCGTGACTGCAGGCTGCTGTTGCAGCGCGGACACTCGGAGAGGAACTTGTGCGTTTCAAACCCGCACGACCAGCAACGACTCAGATCTTCCGCGTCTGTGCCATCGCCGGTGCCGTGAAACAGGTCGGGCGTGCCGGCCTGGTCACCGTTGAAGTGCGACACCACCGTACGCGCGGCGGACATGGCCGCCCGCGTCACCGGCACGCGCAACACCGTGTACACGGGTGAGCGAGGAACGCCGGAAGCGCCGGTCCCGCCACCTGGATATTTGAGGTCCAGCGTAATGAAGCTCGGGGTAACGCGACTTTCGAACAGCACGGCCTGCTGCACTTCGGGCGTTCCACGCGCCGGCAGATGGTGCACGCTTCCGTCCACGTCAATCGCGGTCCGGCCAATGCGCACGGTGATCCCTTCATCGGGAATCTCGTCGCGGAGGTTCAGCTCGCTGGCACGAGCATCGGGCTCCGCCTGCAGCCGCTCGTGCATCGCGCGAAAGTCACGCCAGGCATACGCGTCCACCTGCCACGTGGCCAGCAGCCCTGCACCACCCGCCAGCGCAGATTGCGCGCGCCAGTCGCCATGCCGCGCCCACGCAGAAAACCCACCAAAGAGCACCGCGGTGAGCGCGTAGCAAGCGAGCGCCGCCGTGGCGCCGTTGCTGAGCGCGTCGCCAACCCGCCACAGCATTAGGCCTGCGACGGCGCCGGAAATGGCGAACGCGAGCGCAGCATTTCGCCAGACACGGGGATTGCGCATTGGGCGGCGGGGCGCGGGAGGATGAACCGGGAGACTGGGATTGGGAGAATCTGCGACGCGGACAGCCACTTCGCTCGGCCACTCCGAGTGTCCGCACGTCGCCGAACTCATTTGCAACATCGCACGCGCCAGCGGCATCGTACCTGTGTGGCCACAGCATCAGCCCCTTCGCAGCCCCATCACGCGTCCCCGGAGGTCCCGATCGAGCAGCACATGGCGGTCGCCCGGGATGAAGATCCGGAGGCGTTTGGCGCGCTCTACGACGCGCACGCCGGCCGAGTGTACGCGCTGTGCCTCCGCATGACGGGAGACGCCGCGCGGGCCGCTGATCTGGTGCAAGACGTGTTCCTGCGCGCGTGGGAGGGGCTGGACGCGTTTCGAGGTGACAGCCAGTTCGGCACCTGGCTCCACCGGATTGCGGTGAACGAAGTGCTCATGCAGACGCGCAGTGATCGCCGACGCACGGCCCGGGTGGCACTCGTGGACGATCAGCCACACCCGATGGCCGAACCACGCGCGCAGGCCACGGACACGGCGCTCCGCATGGACATCGAACGCGCGGTGGCTGGCCTGCCGCCGGTGCTCCGCGCTGTGTTCGTGCTGCACGACATCGAGGGATATCCACATGATCAGATCGCACAGCTGCTCGACATGCCCGCCGGTACGTCGCGCAGCCACCTGTTCCGGGCGCGCCGCTTGCTGCGCGAGGAGTTGTCATGACCGACTGTGAGCGTCTGGACGCGTCGCTCGACCGCTATCTGGCAGGTGCGCTCGCCGAATCCGAGGCGGATGCGCTTGAAGAGCATGCGGCCGCTTGCGAACGCTGCGCCAAGGTGATTGATGTGCGCACACGACCGTTGTACGAGCTGCCATCAGCGATTGCACCGCCGCCGGCTGTTCGGAGCGCCGTCCTGTTGGCAGTAGCGGCGCGAGGTGCGGCGCGTGCCGCGCAGAAGTTGCAACCTCCAACAGCTGTTCCAACAGCTGTTCCAACAGCTGTTCCAACAGCTGTTCCAACGGCTGTTCCAACGGCGGCACCAGCACTCCCACATGCAATCACAGCGCCGCGCAGCGCGTCCAGGCGATGGGGAATACCCGTCGCCATCGCGGCGTCGCTGGTGCTCGCATTCGGACTGTTCCGACCCGCAGACAAACAGGCCATGATGCAGGAACAGTTGCGTTCACGCGAAAGCACGTCTCCGCTCGCCCTCGCGCAGTCACGCGCGCTCGGCGAGTTCGCCCAGCTGGCGCGGGCTCGCGATGAAGTCGCGCGCGCGCTCGCCGGCGCGCCGGCAGCGGATCGCGAGCGACTGCAGGACGCACTGCGCCGCATGGACGCGCAGGACGCCGGACTGCGCGAGATCGTGCAGGAGTTCGCGCAGTGATCGCGCGCGTACGCTGGCGGGTGGTCGGGCACAAGCTGTGGAGCTGTGTGCTCTTTCCCGCGTACGCCGCACTGATGAGCTTCGTATTGTTCACGCCACTGCCCGTGCACAGCCAAGCCAGCAGCGCCGTTCGCGAGATCGAGCCCGTCCACCGCGGCGCACCAGCCAATGCGCGCGTGGCCCTGCGCCTCTGGATTCCGGACGGCACCGTGCAGGTGCGCTACTGGTCGCGCGACTCCGTGGACATCCGCGCGACACTCGGTCGCGGCGCCAGGCTCGTTGGCAACGTGGCCGAAAGCGGCGGCAAGTACGCGGTGGAGTTTGACACGCCCACCGCGCCCGGTTTCGCGCGTGCGGAGGTTGTGCTCACGGTGCCGGAAGCCGCGACGCTCTGGATCAAGTCCACGCTCGCGTCAGTAGAAGTGCGCGGCGGCAGCGGCCAGCTCGACGTGCTCACCGTGTCCGGCAACACGCACGTGAGCGCCGCTACCGGCATTGTCACGGTGGAGTCAATCGAAGGAGACGTGCTGCTTGAACGACTCACGGGACTGCTGCGCGTGCGCGGCGGCGGTGGACAGCTCACCCTGCAGGACGTGAGTGGCCGCACGTCCGCATCACTCGTCAATGGCGCGATACACATCAATCCGTTGGCCAACGCCGGCTCTGTGGTGCCGAGCGGGCGGCTGGAGACCGTGAGCGGCGGCATCCGTGTGCGTGGTGCGCTCGTACGCGACGGCGACCTGCAACTCACCACACACGACGGCGCCATCGCGCTGCAGTTTCCGACTCGCCACGTGCCGCGTGTGCGAACAAGCGCCGCGCGACAGGCGTCACTCGACGCAGCGCTGCGCACGGTGGGTGGCAATGGTGCGACGGGTGCGCTCACAATTGATACATTCAAAGGCACGCTCAACATCAGCACGCTGCGCGGCATCCCATAGGGCACGTGTCACACGCGGTTGGCGTGTGTGCCATCGCACCTCCGCACGGAGCCCGTCATGTCCCCATCGATCGCCCTGCACCGCCATATACTCAGCGCCACACTTGTCACCGCAGCGCTCGGCGCGCTGGCACTCCTCGGCCCGCCGCGTCTCACCCTGATCGCGGCTGCGCCCGGTGCCCCAATCGGTGTGACCGTTGTGCATTCCAGCGAGGTGGATCACGTACAGCTCGAAGCGCGCATTGTGCAGCGCGTGGACGGCAGGCGCACGGAACACCCCGGCGTGCTCCGCGAGGTCACGGGTGATGGTGCGGACGGGCACGCGGACCGTCGACAGTTTCAACTGCGCACGCCCGATCGGGAGGCATCACCCGCTGTGATCATCGTGCGCGGGACGCACGGCACGGACGGACCGTTCATGGAAGGCATGCTGCGCCTGAATGCGAGCGGTGCTGTAGTGGGCATCTCGTATTCCAAGCGCAAGAGTCTGCTGGGTGGGTCGACGTTCACAGCGTTCAGTGAACGGGACATTGACGCCGCCCTGCGGGCGCTGGACACCGATCGGTAGCTGCAGGTGAGACCGCGTCGAATCACTTCGCGGCAAACATCTCCGCCAACAAGCGCTCAAACCGTTCGTAGCTCATTTCCATACCGTCCGCCATACCGGTCGCCAGCATTGCCTCGCGCGTGGCCGTGTCCGGTAGCGTCATGCGCATGGTGAGCAGCGTACCCTCACCGTCTTTTTCGAAGGTGGTGACGATGTGATTGTCGGGTGTGGGGTCGGGCAGATGCATGCGCTCTATGTGCACCAGCTTGGTGAACGGCACCAGCTCGATGAACTCACCGGTGAGGTAAAAGCCGTTGCCGTTCCCGTCGGTCCATTCGTAGCGGATGCGGCCGCCCGGACGTGCTTCGTTGATGCACACCGGCATGCTCCAGCCGTCGGGGCCCAGGATCCATTGTGCGATCACCTCCGGCTCCACGTGCGCGCGGTACACGTGTTTGGGAGGCGCGTCGAAGTGGCGGGTGACGACCACAAAGCGGTCGCCCTCGGTGGTCAGCGTGAGTGGGCTCATGGCAGCGGGTCTTTGTAAGGGTGAGTGTGCGGCGGAATGGGCGAGTGCATTGTCGCCAGGAGACTGTCCAGGCGACGGTAGTTGGCCTCGAAGGTTGCGCGCATCACGGCGAGCCATTCCTCAAGGTTGTCGAGGCCGCCCATTTCCAGGCGGCAAGGACGGGTGGAGCCGACAATCCGGCGGGAGATCAGCCCCGCGGCCTCCAGCACTTTGAGGTGCCGTGAGACGGCTGGCTGGCTCATGTCGAAGGGGGCCGCCAGCTCGGTCACAGTGGCTTCGCCCCGGGCGAGTCGCGTCAGGATGGCGCGGCGGGTGGGGTCGGCGAGGGCGGCGAAGGTGGCGTCGGATGCTAACATAACTACAGCGTTATATAACACGTCAGTTTTGTCAAGTGCATGCGGCTTTCCACGCTGTAATGGACATCCGACTCCCAAACCGCACATTCCGAACCCATGCACCACACCCCCACCTCGGTCCGCGACCAGCGCCTCCAGCTCCACTACGCCGCCGGCCTGCTCGCCTCCACCGCACATTCGCTCTTGGCGCACGCCTCCGACGACAGCCACTCGGCACTCAACCTCCGGGCTGACGGAAGCGCGTTTGCGACGCAGTCGCTGAATGCCAGCGGTCTGACGCTGGGGCTGCAGCTCGACACCTTGCAGCTGCGGTGGCGGGACGACGCGATGGCGCCTCCAAGCCAAAGCCTCGACGCACACAGCGCCGCCGCACCGCAAACATTCGCGCTCCCCGGCGCGACCGTGGCGGACGCCTACCGTTGGCTCAATGCCTCCCGACCGGCAAACACGCCACAAATCAACGCTCGAACGTTTCCCGATTTCCCCGCGCACGCGCTCGCTGACGGCGCCACGTTCGACCGCGCACATGCCGACGTTCGAATCGCGCTCGGCCACACGTACGCCATGGCGGGGCAGATATTCAGCGGGTTGCACGTATCGCCCGGTGACGCGAGCGATTGGAGTGAATCCCCCATCCGTTTGTGGCCACACCACTTCGACCTCGGACTGCTCATCACGCTCGAGCGTCCCGATCACCAGATCGGCGTTGGGCTGTCACCGGGGGACAGCAGCTACGATCAGCCGTACTTCTATGTGAGCCCGTATCCGCAGCCGCCGGCTGGCGCGTTGCTACCCGACTGGCAGCGTGACGGGCACTGGCATAGTGAGGGCTTCTGCGCGCTGGTGCTCACCGAGCAGGAGTGGACGCGCGCGACTGGCCATCCTCGCGTGGGGGCTGAACGGTTCGTGCGAGCGGCGGTGGCGCGCGTGGTGAGCAACTGAGTGAGCAACTGAGTGAGCAACTGAGTGAGCAAGTGAGTGAGTGAGCGAGTGAGTGCGCCGCCGAGCGGACTGTGCTTGCGGTCACGCGTTTGTGGGTCTACCGT